>JASEIA010000042.1 GCA_030018575.1 Nanobdellota archaeon
TGAAATGGGCAATCGCAGCAAGCTGCGGGGTATCAGACCCATACAGGAATGAAAAGTGATATTTTAGCCATAATAAGAGAAATGAATTTCTGGCAAAAGGAGCAGGAAACAGGCAAAACAAGAGAAGAGCTAAAGCAGGCAATGCCTTTTGCAGATGACTTTAAGTTTGCGCTGCTTATTCCCGGTATAAGGAGGGCCGGCAAAACATTTCTGTGCAAGCAAATGCTAAAAGAAAAGATAAGCCTGGGTATCGAACCTGCGCAAACATTGTATGCTAATTTTGAGGACCCAAGCCTCGAGCCTTACCTTTCTGCAAAAGGGCTTGATGAGCTATATAGGGAATACAGGTATTTTATCAATAAAGACAAACAGGCTTTCATAGTTTTGGATGAAATACAAGATGTAAAGTCATGGGAAAAATGGGTTAGGATAATGCTAGAAAAGAATGAAAATGCCAAATTTATCCTGACAGGCTCAAGCTCCAGGCTATTAAGCAAGAGGGCCTCCATTGTGATGACTGGCAGAAAAATCACATTTACACTTTTTCCCTTGACGTTAGGCAATTTCTTTCTCTTCAAAGAATATGAGCAAAAGCGGTTTGAGAGCTATGCTTCCATGGAATTCTTGCTGTCTGAATATATAGAGTATGGCGGCTTTCCGGCAATTGTCCTGTGCGAAAAGGAAAGAAAGAGAGGCTACCTTAAGGAATTGTTTGATGACATAGTGCTCAAAGACATAGCTGCAAAATATGGGCTGAATGAAACAGAAGTGCGAAAGCTGGCAATATTGCTCATAAACAGCTTCTCCTCGCTTATAAGCGTAAAAAGGCTAAAAGAGGCAATGGCTGCCGCGGGCAGCGCGGGCATCTCCCCCACAACCATAAACAGGTATCTTGGATATTTTGCTGAAACATCACTGTTCCTTTTTGTGCCCGTGTTTTCATATAAAATAAGGGAAAGTATGAGATACCCTAGGAAGGCTTATTGCATTGATACAGGGCTGATTAATGCTGTAACACTTAAGTTTTCTGAGAACATTGGGAGGCTTTATGAGAATATGGTGGCGGTGCAGCTTGCAAGAAAGCATGGAATTGAAAATATATTCTACTGGAAAGACAGCACCGGCGAAGTTGATTTTGTCATAAAAGTTGGGGCGAATATAAAATCAATTGTGCAGGTATGCTATGGCATTAAATCTGCAAGGGAAAGGGAGATTAGCTCTCTGCTTCAGGCGGGAAAAGAGATGAAGTGTGACAGCCTGCTTGTGATAACCATGGAAGAAGAAGGAGAAGAAAGTGTTTCGGGAAAGACAATACGTTATGCGCCCCTCTGGAAGTGGCTTCTTGAATAAGCTAATCTACTAATCCCTTCGGGAACAGGCTGGACAGATATGCTCCATTATCAGCATATATTCCTGCTTTTCCATTATATCGCCGTACTGCTTTCTGAGGCTTCTTGAGAAGTGGTCTATATCGCCCGCTGCCCTGAAGGCACAAGCTTTAAATATTAGGACGTATAAGATAATCTTATGCAACCTAATTTTATAAACAGGAAGGAGGAGCTTGATTTCCTTAGTGGGAAGTGGAAAGAAAGCGGCCCGCAGATGATAGTAATTTACGGCAGGCGGCGCGTTGGCAAAACAGCGCTTATAGCCCGCTTCTGCAATGAAAAGCCGCACATATTCTTTTTAGCAAACAAGCGCGGGACCAAAGCCAATGCTGCCAGGCTCGCTGAATCATCTGCTGCGTCTTTCTCCGACATAAAGCCGGCGGCAAATGATTTTGACGAAGTATTCCGCTATATTGCAAAAAGGGCAGGCAAAAAAAGGTTCGCTGTCGTAATAGATGAATTCTCATACTTAATAGAGCAGGACAGCGCTATCCCTTCTGTATTCCAGCTGATAGCGGATGAAATATTAAAAGAAACTAACATAATGCTTATCCTATGCGGCTCTTCAATAAGCATGATGGAAGAGGGAGCTTTAAGCTATAAAAGCCCGCTGTACGGAAGAAGAACAGGGCAGTGGAAAGTCAGCCCGCTGCATATCAGGGACGCCGCAAAATTTTTCCCAGGCATAAGCACAGAAAGGTTTGTTGAGCTTTACAGCATAGCCGGAAATATACCTGCTTACCTTATTAAGCTTAACAGGAAAAAAAGCCCCATGGAAAACATAAAGGCGAATATACTTACCAAAGGCGAGTTCCTTTACGATGAAGGAGAAAATGTGCTAAGGCAGGAGCTTAAGGAGCCGGACACCTATTTTGATATACTCAGGGCAATGACAAAAGCAGGAAAGCCAGGGGAGATTTCATCGCTTGCAGGCATAGGGGCAAATGACCTGCCCAAATATGTTAAAACACTCCATAGGCTGGACCTCGTGGAAAAATACAGCATGGTAACACAGAAAAAACCAAAAAAAAGCATGTATGCCATAAAGGATAATTTTATAAGGTTCTGGTTTGAGTTCGTGTGGCCAAACCGGTCTGAACTCGAAGAGGGGAAAAGCGATTATGTGCTGGGAATTATCAGGGAAAAATTCAGCCAGATGGTTGGAAAGACCTTTGAGGGCTTTTGTTTAAGCCTGATTAAAGAAAGCGCTGTAAAATTGCCGTTCGTGCCTGAACAGGCAGGCAAAGAATGGGGGAAATTCAACGGCGAGCCCGGCAAAAATACCTATGAGATTGACATTGTGGCATTAAACTCAAAGACGGGCGAAATCTTGTTTGGAGAATGCAAGTGGAAAGATAAAGTTGACGCCGCGAAGAGTCTTGCCGAACTGAAAAAGAAAGCAGAGATGGTTGAATGGAATAAAGGCAAACGAAAGGAGCACTACTGCCTGTTTGCAAAATCATTTAAGCGCAGGATACAAGAGCCCGGTGTGCTGCTTTTTGACTTGAAGGACATCGGCAAGTGCCTGAAGTCATAAAACAGCGGCTAATCCTTTCGGGAACAGGTTGAACAGGAATTGCCTTTGCTTCAAAGGAGCCTGAACGCACAAAGAACTCCCCATTGAAATCCAGTAGATAAGGAGTTTCAGAAACAAAATTAGGGTTGTAGTCAACTATGGGCGCATTTACCCAAATATCATTCTCAAGCTGCATTGAAATGCCTGAAGTGGAGGCATAATCAGCAAGCGTCAATGGCCTCTTTTCATCGCCTTCAATCGCTTTTCTCGCGCTTTCGCTTACCTGCATCCCTTTTGCCATAAGCCCTATTTTCAAAAACTCTATCTCTTTTAGCATTCTGCACCTCTTTCCATTAAATAATGCAGACGCATTTAAAATTGTTTCTATTTTAGCAGGCTCTTTCTCCTAATGCCCAAACACTTCAACCAGAAACTTCACGCCGAACGTCCCGCCTTTTGCACAAACTATCTCTTCCTTTCCAGCATCCACTTCCAGGCAGGGACAACCTTTATCCCTTCTATGCTGTCTTCCTGCGCCAGCGTGACTATAACACCTTTCCCAATGCCCAATGTTTTCATGGCTTCTTTCAGGCCTTCAACTTCCCTCTCCATATTGTCTTCGTCAAGCTTAAGGCAGGACTGCACAGCGTACTCTGCTTTTCCCTTTTCTTTTACAATAAAATCACACTCTCTTTTGCCCTTGAAATAAAATATCTCTTTAAATTTCCTGCGCAAATGCAGAAACACGGCATTCTCCAGTATCCTGCCCTTGTCTGCGGAAAAAGAGGCTGAATTTGCGGCTGAAAACCCCGTGTCAATAGCATAAACTTTCCGCGGGTTGACCTGCTGTTTCTTCAGCGAAAAGCTGAATACAGGAACAGTAAACAGCAGGAAAGCCTCTTCCATATAGCCCACATAAGAGACCGCCGTGTTTGCAGAGCCAATCCCGAATGTTTTTGCCAGCGAATTGCAGGAAAATTCCCTGCTTATGTTTGACAATAGGAATACTGCAATGTTTCTTACTGTTTTTCCATCCCTTATCTTATGCCTTACAATGACATCTTTTGTTATAATATCATTAAAAAGCTCATGCAACATCTCTGCCCTCCCATATTTAAGAAACTCCGGAAATCCCCCTTTTCCAAGGTATTCTTCAAATGATTCAGCCCCTTCTTTTTTCCCGGAAAGCAGCAGAAACTCGGCGTATGAAAAAGGGAAAAGCGTGTATGTAATATGCCTGCCTGTAAGCCTTGTGCCAAGCTCTTTGCTCAGAAGCGAGGCATTAGACCCGGTTATTACAAACTTTTCCCCTGCATCAAGCTTTCTCCTTACAAACCGCTCCCATTCATCTACATTCTGTATTTCATCAAGGAAATATACAGCCTTTTCTTCGCTTTTCCTGAAAGCTTCCTCGAGCTTGGCAAAGTCAGTCACTGAAAAGCCTGCCGCCATCGGCTCTTCAAAATTAAAATAATAATATTCCTTTTCTTTGCGCATTATCTGCTTCATAAGCGTGCTTTTGCCGCAGCGCCTGGCTCCTGAAATTATTGCCGCATGGGGCAGCCTTGTGTCTATATCAGGCAGAATCTCCCTTTCTACCCCTGTTGCCATTGATTCTATCTCTTTTCTCTGGAGCTGTATTATTTCCAGCAATTGGTCTTTCAGTATCATACTCTTATATTGTGCATTACTATTATATAAATCTTTGCATTACTATTATACAATTCTTTGCACTGCCAATGCACACTTTAAGCACTAACGCTGTCTTTATAAAGGTTGCCAGTATAATCGCAACCCTTTTTAACACAAGCCATATAATTGTATGCATGAATGCAATGCCCGTTATCCGCCTTTTGAAGAAAGAATACTCAAAAACATTCTTCCTCTCAAGGGATCGCCACGAAGGCGCCTTCTACGTGCTGATAAGCTGCGTGCTAAGCCAGCGCACAAAGGACGAAGTCACTTACCCTGCTGCAAAAAGATTATTCAAGATAGCAAACAACCCAAAAGCAATGCTCAAATTGCCATTGAAAACAATCGAGAAAGCAATCTACCCAAGCGGCTTTTACATAACAAAGGCAAGAAGAATAAAGGAAGTGAGCAAATACCTGCTTGAAAACCACAACGGGAAAGTGCCTGATAATTACGGGGAATTATTGAAAATAAAAGGTGTCGGCAGGAAGACAGCAGGCATTGTATTGACGCACGCATTTCAAATACCTGCACTGCCGATAGACACGCACTGCCACAGGATTGCAAACAGGATTGGCTGGGCAAAGACAAGAACGCCTGAAGAAACAGAGATTGCATTGACGAAGATAATACCAAGGAGATACTGGATAGAACTAAATGAATTGTTGGTCAAGCACGGGCAAAGTGTATGCAAGCCAGTAAGCCCGTTCTGCTCAAAGTGTGCCATAGCTGATTACTGCAAGAGGATTAATGTAAAGCAAAGCAGATAGCCACATCAAAGGCCGCCTGAAGCTTATGGCTTTTGACTGATACTTTTATATACCATTGTTATTTATTTTATTCCATGAGGGAAAAGCTCATCGCATTATGCAAAGGAAAACTTGTCCAGATATGCTCGCACTGGGACGTTGACGGAGTCTGCTCAGCCGCACTGGTTTACCATCTTTTGAGAGGCGTTGCCTTGCATGTGAAAACAAAGACAAAAGGCATACCTTTCCTGATAACAAAAGAGGACATTGACAACAAGGCAGAAGTTGTCATATGCGCGGATATCCAGCCTTCCCCTGAAATCTGCGGAAAAGGGAAGATAATCGCTTACATTGACCACCATCCGATTGAAGACACAAGCTGCTTTGACATTGCAATACACGACCCATCAGAGCGCTCAACAACCACTTTGATTTACAAAAGCCTGATGAATAATTCAAAAGACCCGTATGTGCTTTTCCTTACCTTGGCGGGCTACTTTGGGGACGGGGGAAAAAAAGAGGACATTCCCGAGCCATTGCTGTCAAATGCAAAAGAGGCAATACCTGACATGATGCAGGAGCAGGAAAGCCAGTTCAAGGAAGGGAATTTTCTTGAGATTGAAAGGCACGTGTCTGCGTTGAATGCAGGCAAAAGGCACAACTGGAGCGGGGACATTCCTTTGGAAATGCTGAAGAGCATTGACTGCTATGAGCCGTTTACGAATATCACCCATCCCCTTGCAGTGCAGCTGCAGCAGTACAAGGCAATGCTTAAGCAGGACTACAACAGAAGCCCTGAAGTAAAGCAGGTTGGAAAAGTGGATTGCGCAATAATCACAGAGCCACGCAATATACAGGGAGTATTGGCTGCAAGGCTGATGAAGGAAAAACCAATAATCATTATGAATGTGCACGGCGACATAATCATCGGCAGCTTGCGCGTTCCTGATTCGCTTGATTTTGATGCCGGCAAGTTTCTTGAAAGGTTTAACAGCGAGATGAAAACCTTCATGGGCGGCGGGCACGAGAAGGCGGCAGGGTTTACTTTAAATAAGGATGAGCTGGAATTGTTTCTTGAGCTGCTGAAGAATGCGTAAGATCATAAAATAATTCGCTTGGTATTTTCAGATAATAAAGCATAATATTGTTCAGCTCCATAATATATTATGCTTCCCCTGCATATCTGCTTGCCAAGGTTCTCATCTTTATCAAAAAGCATTTCCAGGAATTCGCCTATTGTGAAAACATGATAATCAATTTCAAGCAGTTCTCTCCTTTTCACGGTTTCCAAGGCAGGAATTATCTCTTTTCTCGTTGCATCTGTTTCAACTATTACAGCAATATCCAAATCAGAATCTCTCCTTGGCGTTTTCTTGGCATAGCTTCCAAAAACAAAGAGAACAAAAAAAGGCGTATATTCTTGTATGCCATTTTGGATTGTTCGCAATACACCAAAAGGGAGCATATTGTTTGAGCGCAACTCAATATCACTAAGTATACTCAAATAAGAGAGGGTAAGCATATTCTGGAAATTAAGCGAATAGAATATGCTCTTGCCTGCTTTTTCAGGCATTACAAGATTCATGCCCTTAAATGCCGCTAAAGCGGACTGAATAACGTTGTTTGATTTTTGCCTGCTTAAGGATTTAACCTGCTTGAAATCAAGCTTTGCAAATATGTCTTTCCTGAAACTGTTCAAAATTTTTAATTGGGTTTTTGTCAGCATTTTTACAAAACCTATTTTAAGGTATATATATACCTATTTTAAGGTAATATATAAGGATTGTGGTTGAGCATTCCATTTCAGGCTTATAGCGTAACAAATCCGACAGAGATTTGACGAGGGCAGTAAAAAAGCCCATCCGGGAAGGTTGGAAATTCCGGTGCCTTCTGCCTTATTTCGCATTGTTTTTCCTGTTGAATAGCGCAGTTTTTCGGAACTGACCGGAAATCCTGCGGATTTTTGACGGCAATGCTTATTAAGGGAAAGCGCAAGCTTCAGAGAAAATGGGAAAAATTGAAATGCTGTATCTCATGAGAGCAGAGAATGAGATTGCCGCTGCGCAAATATTGCTTGAAGCCAGCAAACGCCCTGAATTGCAGAAAGAGATATTCAGCTTGCAAGGTAATTTCACATTCTACAGCGCGGTAATAAGCCACTGCTATTACAGCATCTTTTTCTCTGCCAAAGCTATTCTTGCGGCAGAAGGCATAAAGACATATTCCCCGAATATCCACCTAAAAACATTGAATGCATTTGATGAATCACTCGTAAAAACAGGCAAGCTGGATGTCTATTTCCTTAAAATATACAGGCAGATGGTTTTAAGGGCGGATGAGCTGCTTGGCATATTTGCCTCTGAAAAAGAAAAAAGAGGCAGGTTCACATACCGCACAATCCCGCAGGCAAACCTCGAGCCTGCAATGGAATCAATGAAGAATGCATTGTTTTTCTTTAAGCACATAAACAAGATAATAAGACAAGATTGAAAAGAGAATAAAAAAGGCCGCCTTTTTTCCGGCGGATTAGTGGCTTACAAATTCTTCCAAAGATGGATTCTCAACAACAGGCTTTCCGTCAAGCTCAACAACTGCTGCTTTTCCGCCAATCCCAAGGCAGCCGCGCCTATAATTCCGTTTCTTATTGTCATTTTAGTTTCCTCCTGTTAATTCTTCAATCCTTGTGCAATCCTCAGGCATTGTGTATACGCCATGGCTGCCATTCTCATCCTCTGCTGTAAGCTCCACGCCGTTTACAACAACATCCCTCATGCACAGGCTTAAGTGAGTCTGATACAGGAATTCATTTGAATCAGCTGCCCGCTCTGCATTCTGCCTGTTCCTGTCATCGCAAAGAATGTTGGAATACACATTCAGAATCTTGTTGTCTGCCTTTATGCTCATGTCAGCGTATATGCCAAGGCACGTGAGCCTTACAGGGCTTTCTGTGACGTGTGTGCAATAAACAGCCTCGCCTTCAAAAGAGAAAGCCCCTGTTTCGCTCACTGTATCATCACTCGCATCTACTGCATCATCATAAGGCGAAACATCATCATCCCCGCATCCAAAAGTCAATACAGCCGCTCCTAAAATCCCTGTTAGTGTTTTCATTTTCCTTTCCTCCTAATACCTCGCCCTCGTGCCTGCAATGACTGCTATAATCAGCGCAACAACAAGCACTCCCGACAATATCATCAATATCCTGCCCTTATCCATGCCGCTGAATGCTGAATTCAGCTTGTCAACAGAGCCTTCTTTTTCAACAGCAACCTTTGAGACAGTGACTCCGTAAGTGTCCTGCTTTATCACTGTATTCCCTTCCTTGACTTTAATCGTAACCTGCTGAATTCCTTCCTTTTCAGGCAAAATGCTTACCCTTAATTCGCTTGCATCTCCAGGCAACAATTCCAATGATGCAGGGAACACTTCCGCCTTTCCCCATTCAAAAGGCGAAACCTCGACAGTGTAAGTTTTCTTGGTATCCCCGATGTTTGCAATAGCAACACGATAATTTCCAACTGCACCGACAACAAAATTCTGCTGCCTTGAAATTGCAGTGACTGACTCTTTTGCCAGCTCAGAAGCATACTGCTCATTTGAATCCTTTCCTTTCACGTAAATCATGCGCATAGCTTCAGTTTCCTCATTTCCGCGGGCATATGAAGCCTTTACCTTAAGCTGGTAATCGCCTGTAACCATGTCTTCAGGAATAGTGAGCATTATGAAGCTCGTGCTTTGCGTTGAGTCCTCGCCCTCATAGGTGTCAAGGGCATCTACGTACTCTATCCCGGAAACGCCAAACTGCGGAATATAAGCCTCAACCTTTATGTTCTTCTCTGTCTTGCTTCCGAAATTCTCAAGCCTTACCTGCACTGCAAGGGTCCTGCCTGCATCAACCATTGTGGAAGGCCTTATTATTACATCCTGCACAACAACGCTGTGCCTTGGAGGCTCTAAATACACAACAGAAGCGCTTTCAGCATAATTGTCCCTTCCTCTTACTTCAACGTGAAGAATATAATTATGATTTTCAATAACTGATAAATCACGGGGCAATTCCAATGTAAGCTCTTTCCTGTATGTAACGCCTGTTTTCATGTCAAAAACATTTGATTCAGCGAGGACATCATCATATTCATAGCCGCCAATCCACGCCTTTACCCTGACATCTTTTGCATTATAGGCAGTATTCAGCGTAACTCCAACCTGCACGTTTGTGCCGAGCTCAAGAGCTATTCTCTCAGAGCCTGCTTCCATTCCGTTGACAGTGACTTTTATAATGCCAAAAGGTGCTGCAAAAACCATTGCAGAAACCAGTAGCAGTATTATGGGAAATGCCAATATAAGCGCTGTTTTTTTCATGTTTTACCCCCGAAACTCCTAGTGCTTGTTATAAGCCCTTGGTTTATAAAGCTTTCGGGTTTCGCCACGAGAGAGTGGCTTATCTGCAGTTGCGGTCATAAAAGCGCGGCCTGTAATCAATCCTTGATTGCGCTGCGCTTTCAGCACTGCTGTCTATCGCATCTTCGCACCCTGCCTTTGTTTCAGCATTAGGAATCCGTGAGCAGCCCGCATCAACAGTCGCCTGATACCATTCAATTGCATTGCAGATGTGCCGGATATACCCCCGCGGATTGTGGTTGCTTAAGTCTTCATTTGCCAGATTCTCTTCCAAGCGGCCCCCTGAAAGAAGGATATGCGGCGAGTAAACAGCCACAATCCTGTTTGTGTCCTCAAAATGATAATTGCCTGCCGGATAGAATTTTGCATTAAAGTCCTCGACTATTTCAAGAAGGGAGTTATTTGATTCAACGCCGGCAGTTACAAGCTCTGTGCCGTAAGCAAGCGCTGACAAATAAGCCATAACATGGAATGCTCTCGGCTCCGCAGCATCGCTCATGCATTCATAAAACCGGGATTCACAAGGCAAGCCCTGGTTCATTTCAATTATTCCTTTTGCAATATTATGTAATTTCACCTTGTCTTCAATTCTTGATATTCCCTGTCCGGCAATTTTCATCATCTTAAGGTAATGATAGTATGAAAGCACAGATGTTATCTGATTCCTGAAAAGCGCATTCTCAATGCCTGAATTATAAAACATTTCTGTCTGGTGAATGAACTCGTCCATCCGCGCAGAACTTACCGGCCTGCCGCTTTGCTGAAGCATATTATATGTTAAATCTGTTGAAACAAAGCGCAGGTAATTGATTAATTCGCTTGCCTCTTTCTCATTCACATTCCTCAAAAGCCCCTGCAAGAATCCGGGCTTTTCAAGCATCTTCTTGAATTCTGAAAGCGATGCGTCACAGATAGTGTCATACTGCATTGCCACATTTTTTGTTGTTTCCTCAAGATAAAGTATTGGCGCTGTAAGTATGTTGTTAAAAGCCCTTTCAAGATTTCCGTTCTCAAGGTTTGCCTGCACCATAAATCCCAGGTCCCCAAGGAAATAATATTTATGGTAATCGCCGTTAAAATATTCGCTTATCGGAACGCACATTACGCTTAAGTCATTGCCACCTGCCTTGGGAACAGAAACTGCATATCCTGCAAACACAGAGCCTATTTTCCTGTTCAAGCCATACATCCTTAATGCAAAATACATCTCGTGCGCCTTTGAAGGAAACTCGTATGCAGAACTCCTGAAGTGGTGCCCTGACTCATGGGTAAATATCATTATTAATCCTGAGGGGAAATATTTATTCTGAAGTATGTACAAAGTTGAATTCATGTCTCCGTGAAAAGCAGGAGGCGCCCAGTTTACGTTGCCAAAGGCATATTTTTCAGCCATTTCTTCCTCATCCCTTACCATGTAGACGTGCATGTCATCGTCAAACCTTCTCCTGTCAAGCCCCTGGGATGCAAGTTCTTCTCCCATGAAAACATTGAAGTCATTTACAAAGCCAATATAAGGGGTGAAATCATTTGCATAGTCCCGCGACATAAGAAGCGCGCCTGTCTCATTTTCCTCTTCCTGCGTAATCACGCCGTCAGCGTTCTGCTTGACTGCAACTCCTTCAGGAAAAAGCATGTCGCATCCTGTTAATGCGCCTGCCAAGGATAATGCGGCTGCTGTTTTCTTTGCCCGGCTTTTTAGGCTCATCTCAAAACCTCCCCACGAAGCCAAGGCTGTAAGTGTTGCTGTCAATTCCGTCCTGGTCTCCGTAAAGCCATATATATTCATATCCCAACTGCAAGGCAGCGTGCTCGTTAAGCCATACTTTTGCATTTGTTCCGCCGTACAAAAACAAATTTTCCCTGTTTATTGTGCCGTCCATTGCGCCGTTGTACTCGCCCTGCACATAGCCATCAACATCAACAGGCCCAAGATGGAATCCAAGCCCTAATCTCAGCTTGTGCTTCAACAGGTCAAAATATCCCTGTATGTTATTTCCGGTTATTCCCGGAACAAATGAATATGAAAGCCCGAAGTTCGCGTATTCAGAATCAACGCTTAAGTCAAACATTGGCCCTGCTCCGCAGGTTGTCTTTTCAATTGGAACTTCAAGATAGTTTCCTGCCTCATGCCTGCAGTCAAAGTCAAGCCCGCCGCCAATGTTGAATGCATATGTTTCTGCCCTGTGAGCCCATTCCCATAGCACAGAAAGCCCTGCGTCAACAACAAGGCTCTTGCCGTTGCCGTCTGAATAATTAACATTGTTAATCTCCAGAAGCCCCCTTGTAACTAATTGCACTCCGGGATAAAAAGTAACTGCTGACTCTCCCTGCCCCCTTATCTGATGCCCTTCTGAAAAGTCCATTGAGGCGTAATCTGCAAGGTTATTGTCCTGGTATCCGGCAGACAATCCTATTGTTATTGCATTATCTGTTGCAGGCACAAAATCATCCGCTCTTGCATCAGCAGCAGACAGTGAAGCAGCTGCGCAAATTGCCGCGAGTCCTGCTTTTATGCGTGTTTTAGTTTTCATTATTATCCCAAAAGTTTGTAATGCGCAACCAAGTAGCCCCTGTACATTCCAAAGCCAATGGAAACTGCTTCGAAAACGCCGTTGTCGTGCTTTTGGCACGCCAAAAACTTCCTGATATCATTGCCGTTTGATGCAACTGTCAATGCTATTGCCCTGTCCGTGCAGTTGCCTACAATGCAGGGTACAGCCGCTGTCTTTATTTTAGTTTCTGCTACATTTAATTCCAAATCGCATA
>JASEIA010000043.1 GCA_030018575.1 Nanobdellota archaeon
CTCTTTAAAGATGAGGTTCTCCTCTATAAAAGTATGTAATGTCAGGAACACACCCTTTTCTGTCGAATGTGGGTTGAGCTATAGTATTGTATTAACATCGCAATCCTTTCAAATGAGCTTTTTGCATAATGGATTTGATGACAAGAAAGCCCTTATACCTTATTCGGCATTCAGGGAAATTGTTCAACTTGAGTAATGTGGGCTATAATTTAAACCCTTATCCGGAAATCAGCTAAACAAACAGTTATTTGTTAATTTTCGCTTTTACGATTAATTCAAAACCCAAAGAAGGAAATAATTTCCCCAATTTAATTAATCTTAGGCGATGCAATGCAATAAAATCAGTATTCCATACTTCCATAAAAAAACCATTTCTATTTAGTAATTCTTCCAAGCTTTTAATGGTAAAATATCTTATATGACCTGCACTTTTTTCTTTTCCATCCGGGGAAATCAAACCAATTTCAATTAATGGATTAATCCCAAAAAGCAGCCTTAATCTTCTTGTTAATGCCGCTAAATTGGGTGTAGATAAAACTATAAAACCATTTGGTTTTAATACCCTTTTAATCTCCTGTAATAAGCCGTCTGTATCGAATACATGCTCTATAATTTCCCCGGCAAAAACAACATCAAACGTATTAACAGAAAAAGGAAATTTTTTTTCTATATCCTGTTCAAAACATTTTATTCCCCTTTTCTTGCATAAATTTACGGCATCTTTTGAAATTTCAATGCCAAAAACTTTGTTGCCTAATTGTTTTATTCTTTCTGAAACATAACCTTCATAACAGCCTATATCCAGAACTTTTTTGTTTTTTCCGATTAATTCTAAGCTAAGCTTAATCCTTAATTCTGTTTCCCAATCGGTTTTGGCATCAAATTTTTCTTTATATCTTTTGCTATTGAATTCTTTTTTATTCATATTAGGCCTCGCTTTTCATCTTTTTCTGCAACCATGATTAGTCTGTCCAAAAGGCTTGCCGGCAATATTTTATCCATGAAAAAAAGAGTTAAAGCATGATCCGGAAAATAAGGAACAGAAAATCCGCTGCCATAAGTTCCCAGGACTTTAAACCCGTTTTGATTCAGGTATTTTTTAAGCCGCTGTTTATTGAAAAATTTTACATGCTCCTTATGCCTTGCGCATCCCTGCAGATGGCCGAAAAGGACAAGTATCCTATCCCTAAAGCAGCAGAAGTTGGGTGTTGTCACTATAAGCCTGCCTTTTGGCTTTAATACGCGGTATATTTCTTTGAGGGCCTTATCAGTATCCAGGATATGCTCTATGATTTCGCTAAAATGGACTGCATCAAAAGTGTTGTCAGGAAACGGGATTTTCTGGACCTTCCCTATCTTCACGTTCAATCCTTTCCGCCTTGCCTTTTTCACTGCATTGGGGCACAATTCAATGCCTGCAACCTTATTATTTAATGCTATAAGCGAGGTTAATTTTCCTGAACTGCATCCTATATCCAGAACATTTTGCTTTTTGCCAACAAGCCCTATCTGCCTTTTTGCATATTTCATGTCTAATTTTGAGACTTTCAATCCGTTTGAATATGCCTTAAGCTGTAATTCTTCAACAGGCTCACTCATCTATAACGCCTCATGTAATTTTCGTATGCCCTTAATTCTATCGGAAATACAAAAAACTTAAATTTCCATCTTAAACGAACATCGATAAATAATAAAGCTCTTAAAATAAATTTAAGAAAATAAGCAAGTTTCCATTCTAATTGGCAATTGGGTTTTGTAAAAAGCAGCCACCCCATTGTTGAAACAGACTGCAAGTATTTCCTGTATTTTTTTGAATACCATGGGATATATGCTTGGTCCCCAAAATATTTATCGCCCCATTCTTCCATTGATTTTGGCTCCTTAAAGCCAAGATTTACAGCATCTTCGAACATTGGTGTGCCTGGATAAGGAGTGAATAAAAATATACCGTTTGTTTCAAATAATCTGCTGGACTTCATACAAGCATCTATAAGGCTGATTGTCTTTTTAACATCCTCTTTAGTCTCTCCGGGAAAGCCGCACATAAAGCTGACAATTGGGCGGATTCCGTGGGCTTCGCACTTTTTAACAGCAGAAAGCGTATCTTCAGGCTTGACTCCTTTTTGTATATATTCAAGTATCCTTTTGGAGCCGGATTCACCCCCAATGCCCAGGTTTTTTAAGCCGCTTTTTTTTAGCAATTTTATAAAATCATCGCTCCATCTATTGATATAATCTGCACGGCACATTCCGCTCCAGTTTATATTTAATTTTCGTTCTATGATACCTTCAGCCACCTTTTGCACTCGGTTTTGGTCTACAAAGAAATTATCATCACAAATTGCAAAAAAGTTTTTTTCCCAAAATGTCTTTGCTATTTTCATTTCATCAAGCACCGCTTCTGCTTTTTTGCAACGCCAAAATCTTTTGTTGTAAGCCATATTAAAACAATAAGTACAATGGCCTGGGCACCCCCTGCTTGTTTGCAGCCCTATTGTTTCTGCTTCGTAATATGATTTGTTAAGAAGCTTGTAAGGGTAGGGCGGTATATCGTTCAGGTTCATAAAAGGGCGGTCAGGAGTTTTTATGATTTCATTATTTTTCTTATAAACAATTCCTTTAATTTTATTCAATGAACTTTGCTTCAAAAATGCTTTTGCAAGCTCATAAGCGGTAATTTCTCCCTCTCCTTTTACAACAACATCTACAAGAGCATTCTGCGCTGTCTGCTCAGGAAGCAGAGAAGGGTGAATACCTCCCCAAACAAGCGGTATTTTGGGTTCTTTGCCGCGTATATATTCTGCTATTTCTAAAGCATGCTTAATTTGGCTCCCTGTTAAAACAGTCAGCCCCACAAATAATACATTGTTCAAGTTGAGCTTTTCATATGATTCATGGCGGGCATCAAATATTTCGACATTAAATCCTTTTTTTTGAAGGTATCCTGCTATAGGCATCAAAGAGATAGGCAGGTATTTGCATCCAAATGATTGGCTAACTCCCGGCTGAATAAGGATTATTCGCTTTTTCATTTTTATTTAATATTATTGCTTAATTTGGGCTTATATACTTTTTGCATTAATTCAAGATATAACCCGGCAACCTCTTTCCATGAATAGACCCTTATTTTTCTGGAGCCGGCCGCAATCTGTTTTAAAAGCTTTTTATCATTCATTAACTCCAAAATTCCTTTTTTAAAGTCGCTTGCCAGATACGCATTCTGCTTGTGCTTAAAAATATTGCTCATCCTGCCCTGCCTTGCAATTATTGGCTTTCCTGATTTTACGTATTCCTGGATTTTCAGGCTGCTGTCATTATCCATGGTTATTGCCAAAACATTGGCTGCAAGGTAATAAGAGGGCAATTCATCAGGCAGCTTGGCTCCTAAGAAATGCACATTCCTGCCGGCAATACCTTCCAGCTTGGGGTTTGGCTTTCCAATCAGATAAAGCTCGCAGCCTAAATTGCTGACAGCATTTACCAATAAATCCAATCTTTTTGAATCAGCCATGTCTCCTGCATAAACTATCTTGAATTTTCCGGATAATCTTGCTGGTTTGGCATTGGTAAAATCCATGTCTGTTCCATGCGGCCTGAATACAACCTTCCATTCATTTTTCCTTGCTATTTTTTCTCTAAACCTGCTTGGCGTTGTTATCAAATCAGCATTTCTCAGCATATATCTCTCTAAAAATGCTATCCTTTTATAGCCATATTTTTCGCCCATAATCTCTGCCCAGTCATCTGTCCAGTCATTGACTATAGGCTTCCTTATCAATCTAATCTTCTTTAAAAATGCGGCAAATGCGCCAAAAACTCCAACGCATATCACTATGTCGGGCTTGAATTTGAGATATTTTAAATAAAAAAAAGGCCATTCGCTTTTTGTCGTATATTCAACTTCGTGCCCCTTTTTTTCAAATTCATATAATAAATGATGCCAGTCATGGATAACGGGATAGGGTCGTTTGTTGCGCTCGCCGCTTACAATTTGTATCCTCATCACTAAAAATTCACAATTTCTGCTTAATAATGTTATGTATACTTATTTGGGCAGGTTTATAAACAAATGTCTTTTTTAATAATCTATGAAAGTGGGAATATTGGCGCATAATTTAGCTTCGTTGAGGGGAGGTGTCAAGCTTTCTTTAATTCTCGGCTCAAATCTAAAGGATGCCGGTTTTGACGTTGCTTATGCTTGCGCTAAAGAAGACCTGAAAAATCTTGAAAAAAAATTCGGCATGGAGCTTAAGTTTAAGATTTACAAGCCAAAATCAACTTTTCTAAGGGATAAAATGATTAATATAACCTCCCTCTGGAACCAGGGGATCCCGGCATACAGGCTTTGCAGGGAATTCAAGCCGGACGTGGTTATTGAAATTGGAGGGGTGATTACTCCGCTATTAATACCCTGGTTTTTAAAAGTTCCGACTATTCACTACTGCTACTGCCCGGCAAGCCTCTACAAAGAGTTTACTTATTATAAACAAAGTTGGATGCAAAACTTATATCCTGCTTTTGTAAGCAAAATCGAATCTTTTGCCATAAAAAGAGCGGATAAAGTTATTTCCATGTGCAACTTTAGCAGGGGCATTGTAAAAAAGACATGGGGCATTGATACTGTATCTATCCCCCCCTACAAACATAAATCTATTCAAGCCTGCCAAGAAGAAAAAAGTCATATTAAGCGTAAGCATTTTTACAAAGGCGTATCAACTCGAAAAACTGATAGAAATATTTGAAAGAATAGGGAGGCCGGATTACAAGCTGTATATTATCGGGCAGTTAAATAAATCCATACCTGAAGATGTTGCCTATTTCAATAAAATAAAAAGCATGGCTGAAAAAACAAGCAACATATTTGTGGAATATCATGTTGATTTTGATGTAATGCTTGATTTATACAGGAGTTCAAAAATATTTTGGTATTCATACTGGATGTTTTACGGCTTAAATATTGCGGATGCCCAGAGCTGCGGCACTCCTGCCATTGCCTTGCGCCTGCCTGAAAAATGGGGAAAGGATAACGGCGCTGCGGAAGTAATATGCAACAATCTTACCGGTTTTATGGTTGATTCAGTTTCAGATTTTTATGAAAAATCCCTAATCCTATTAAATAATCAAAAACTATGGGCTAAAATGAGCCGCGCTGCAAGAAAAAATGCCGTCGAGCGCTTGGGCGAGGACAGATTTATCAAACTGTTTAAAAAAGAAATAGAATCGCTTGCCTTGGCAAAAAAAAGTTAAAGATTAATCCCTGTTGCTATAATCCATAAGGGTTAAAAACAGCTTTCTTATGTTTAAAAAAGTGGATAACAACAAGCCGATTAATACGCTCGTAATGGGCGCGGGGATGCTGTTTATAGGGATATTATTCTCCAAAGCCATGTACTATGTATACAGGATGCTTGTTGCCAGATTCCTTGGCCCTGAATCTTACGGGCAATTGTCGCTGGGGTTTGCAATTCTTGGCATCAGTGTTGCATTTGTTACAGGCGGCATTCCTGTGGCTGTTTCTTACTATGTTGCATATTATTCAGGCAAAGAGGATGAAAGAAGAATAAAAGGCACGATTACCAGCGCTCTAAGGATGTCACTTCCAATAAGCATCTTTGTAGCTGTTCTTTTATTTACTTTTTCTGATTTTATTTCAATTCATTTTTTTAAGAATATCCAGCTGGGCTTTATATTTAAAGTTTTTTCTGTCATTCTCCCTTTTGCATGCTTGACAACTATTTTTCAAAATATACTGAACGGATTGCGCAGGATTAAGTATATTATTTTTATAAAATATTTTTCAGAGTCAATAATCCTCCTTCTTTCAACAGTGGCATTTCTGATATTAGGCTTTGGCTTAAAGGGGGCTGTTTATGCTTATGTTATTTCCGGAGTGTCGAGCTTCTTATTGTTTGCATATGTTATAGAAAAAAAAGTGTTCCCCTTGGTTAAAACAAAGGTTGTTTCAATAAAAAATTATAGGGAAATAATATTCTATTCATGGCCCCTGATTTTTATACAGGCAATAGCCGGCATTGCTGTTTGGATAGACAGCATTGGCATTGGCTATTTCATGAATGACAAAAGTGTAGGAATATACAATTCGGCAGTGCCGATTGCCTCTTTAATTTACATCATTCCTACGGCTTTAACCGCCTTATTTATGCCTGTAATAATCAATTTATACGCCCAAAAAAAGACAACGCAAATTAAAACTATCTACAAGCAAACCATACGCTGGACTCTTCTGGCAAATACCCCCTTCATAGGCATTATTATTCTCTTCCCTGATTATTTAATCAAGGTATTTTTTGGAGAGATTTATACGCCGGCTTCAACAGCCCTGATTATACTTGCCTTGGCATTTTTTTGCCAGTATTTATTCCTGGTCTCACACTATTTATTAGCGACACTAAAACGAACAAAACTAATGCTCTGCAATACCCTAATTTCAACCGCAGTTAATATATTCCTCAATATAATATTAATACCTAGAATGGGCATAAACGGCGCAGCAATGGCAACTGCAATATCTTTGCTCCTTATGGGCCTATTGCTCTGTGTAGAAGCAAAACTTCTTTTTGGCGTAGTGCATTTTGACAAGGACTTTTATAAACCTATATTAGCGCTTGTTTTATCTTCCGTAGCCTTATGGTGGATGAAGTTCAAAATAGGGACAGTCAGTTTTTTGTCCTTGTTTTTTCTTGCATTATTATTCTTCCTATTATATTTTATTATTCTTATGGCTACGGGCTTTGTTAAAAAAGAAGAGTTCCGAAAATTATTTAAACTAATCACGCATCACAGGTAAAATACATGGCAAAACTGCTCTTTATTCAGCCAAGTTTTTCTGCTAATCCGGAAAAGCGCGAATTTGAAACTGCCGTGCCCTTGGCATTGGTTTATATAGCGACAGTTGCCGAAAATAATGGGCATAGTGTCAAAATAATTGACAGGAATATGGATTTTAACGACAAAAGCCTGATAATCTCCATAAAAAATTTCAGCCCGGATTTAGTCGGGATTACGGCAATGACCGGCTACATGATTAATGACGCCTTGCACGTTGCAAAAATAGTTCGTGAAAATTCAAATGCAGAGATAATTTGGGGCGGTGTTCATCCTTCTTTGCGCCCAGCAAATACGCTTTCCCATCCTCTTGTTGATTATGTTGTCAGGGGAGAAGGTGAGCTGGTTTTTTCAGAGATTGCGGATTATAAAGACAAAGGCAAGGATTTTTCAGGCTTATATAATGTCAACTTGAATCCCATGAGGGAATTTGTTGAATTGGATAAGCTTCCTCTTCCCAACTACGATTTGGTTGATGTTAAAAAATATGATGCAGTTGGCGTTCAAACAAGCAGGGGGTGCCCTTTTAGATGCTCATTTTGCTATAATGACGGATTTTGGGGTAAAGAAGGGATGAAGCGCTGGCGAGGGTATAGCACGAATAAGACCATAGAATTGATACAAATGGTTGCTGAGCGTTATAAGCGAAAGCAAATTCCCTTTTATGATGATAATTTTCCAAATAACAGGAAGAGGGCAATAGAAATATGTAACGGAATATCTAATCTTGATTTAAAGATATATATTTTTTCCCGTGTTAATTACTGCCAGGAAGAAATGATGCAAGCTTACAAAAAGGCAGGTGTGTGGATAATGCAATTTGGATTGGAAACAGGAAGCCAGCGCTTGCTTGATTTTTTAAGGAAAGATGTTACTGTCCAGATGATGAGTGATGCGATAAAGCAGTGTAAAAAGCATAGGATGCTGGTTGACGGCAGCTTCATGATTGGTTTGCCTACAGAAACCAAGGCAGATCTTCAGCAGACTGTCAAATTTATTAATGAAAATAAAATAGACTTTCCGGGTTTAAAAATATACCATCCTTACCCTTCAACTATGGCATATGATTATTGCATAGAAAAAAAGCTGATTACCGAGCCCATAAATCTAGAAGAATGGGCTTCAAGAGGGGCGCTTGAGCGGGCTAATTTAAATGTCAGCGAGATACCGACTGAGACATTAATGAAAATAAAGCAGGATATAGAAAGAAAGGCCATGATAAAGGGCTGGGTTAAGAAAGGATGCATTATGCTGCGCGAAGGGCGAATGCCACCTTTTGTTAAAGTCCGCCAGGCAGTATGGAGATGGGTTAAAGGATTTTAATCATATTTCTTAAGCAGGATTCTTTCGTATTTTTTAAGCACCTTTTCTTTTTCAAACATTTTAACAACTCTCCGCCTGCCTTTTATAGCCAAGCTTTTTCTAAGCTTATTATTCCTTATTAGGCTTATTATTGCCTTGCCCAGGGCTTCTGAATCGCCTTTAGGCACTATAATGCCGCTATCGCCAATAACATAGGGCATCCCCCCGAATGTTGTGCCAATTATGGGTTTCTCATGTGCCATGGCTTCCGCCAAAACAAACCCAAAACCTTCTTTTGCTATGGAGGGCAGAACAAATATGTCGCACAGGCTGTAATACTCGTCCAGCTCTTTTTCAGAAACAAAATCTGTAAATCTGCAATGTCCATACACGCCGGAATTTTCAGCAAGTTCCACCATTTCCTTTTCTATTAATTTGCCTGCAAAAACAAACCTTGCATTTTTGCATTTTTGCATTACTGCCGGAATACTGCGGATTAAATATTCAATGCCCTTTGATTTTTGCACCCGCCCGACAAACAGGATGACGCAATTGTTTAAGAGCCCGTGCTTTTTTTTAAGCTGTTCTTGGTTATAGCTCAATTTTTTAATTTCTGTCCAGTTTGGGCAGGCAATCAGCTTATTCCTATCCATGCCCTTGGATGCGGCAAACTCTTTTAGAATGGGGGTTGAAACAATTATCCTGTCAAGCTTATTGATAATATTGACGGACATTTTGCCTCGGTTTTCGATATTTTCAAAATCCTGGATAATGCAGAATGCCTGCTTTTTCAATAAAAATTTTAAAACCGCGGCTATAAGCCCGTTTCCGTAGTATTGGGCATGAATAATCTCATAATTCCTGCCGTACAATAATGCGTATATGGCAAAATAAACAGACTTAAAAATCTGATTTTTTTTAAATGGAAGATTGAATTTGATGATGTCAAAGTTGTCTGATATTTTCATATACTTTATATTTTCTAAGGGGTTAGAAGCAGTCCATAGAGGGGAGATAACCCTTACCTTGTTTTTCCGGGACAGGAATTCCGCTGCTTCGTAAGTAGCTTTTTCTGTCCCCCCTGCAACAGGATAAACAAAGTCAGATAGTATCAGTATGTTTGCCATGGCTTATCTTTTATTGCTTTTGTCTTTGGCTGTATTTAAATCTTATTAACCTGCGCAATCTTTCGGGCATGGATTATGGCAAGCCCTGAAAAATATTTTCCAAGAAAAGACTGGACTGCAAAGCCGATTCTTGTTGGCAAGAGCAAGCAGCCTTTAAAATAATATACCTCATTGTCAACTTTGGTTATCTTAAATCCGGCTGCTATCAGCATATTTATAATCTCCCATTCCGGCAAAATAGTCTTATGTGTGGGGTCTTCCTGAAATCGTTTATAGAACCTTTTGACATAGTTTATGGTTAACAAGCCGTCCTGAGCCAGCAGCGCATTCATTTCTTTAAAAAGCGCTTTGATTTGATTTTTGGTTAAATGCTCAACTAAAAAACTGCAGAGAATGCCGTCAAATTCGCCTTTTTTAAAATACTTATTTAATTGCAAAGCATCTCCCTGTATAACATTCAATCCCTTGGACCTGCATTCTTTGGCAAATTCAGGCGTTAAGTCTATTCCCCTTGCATTTATTCCATTCTTTTTCATCAATAATAAATTCGTTCCCTCGCCGCAGGCTACATCAAGGACACTCCTGCAATTTTTGAAATAAGAAATATATTTCCTCTCCTGTTTATAATAATACTTTTTTTTGACATTTCTGCTTAGAGGCTGATTTAATACATAGGTTTTAACGTAGTTTAATCCATAACCCTCTTCCATTAATCTTTAAGAAAAACATCTCTTTATTAAATTTATGAAGAATTGCAATATAGATTCATTCTGATTTTACAGCCTCAGGAAAGAATTTCCTCGAAGCACTTGGCAATATAATCTATATCTTCCGGGCTGATATACTGGTGGCACCCTATGTAAAATCCGTTTGCGCCGATGTATTCCGCATTCGGCAGCTTTCCTTCGTATTCTTTTTTAAGGTGCGCATAAGCCTGCTGCTGAGTCGGGATGCAGCCAAATAAAGGTCTTGTTTCAATTCCCCGCTTTTCCAGCTCCTGCCTGATATGTTTTCTCGTGAATCCGGAATTTTGTTTTATAACAAGCGGGTAGGCAAGATAGCTTATGTCTTCCTGAAATTTCGGAAGCTGCAAGATACCGGAAAATTGTGAGAGCGCCCTGTTAAGCGCCATTACATTCTCACGCCGCTTTCGCAGGATATCGTTAATCGTTTCCATCTGCGCCAATGCCAGTGCGGCAGGAAATTCCATGGTTTTAAAATTATAGCCAAACATATCGTGTGAAAATCTCGGGTCGAAATCGTATTCGCCATCATAATTTGCCAACTGTTTGCAAAAGCCGCTGCTTCTCGTGCATATCTCGCAGTCGCACGCCCTGCCATTGGCTTTCATCTTTTTCATAACCTTGTAAAACTCATAGTCATCTGTTGTGATTGCTCCAAGCTCGCCTGCCTGTATATTATGCGCAATATAAAATGAGAATGCTCCAAAAATGCCAAAAGAGCCCGTGCGCTTTCCGTGGTAGAGTGTTCCATGCGCCTGTGCCGAGTCTTCAAACAGAAGAATATTATGCTCCTTGCAGAGCTTTGTTAAGGAATCCATGTTGCAAGGATATCCCATGAGATGCACAGGCAATAGGGCGGAATATTCCCCTTCTTTTGATTCTTCCAGCAGCTTCCTTACAGAATCAGGGTCTATGTCAAATGTTACCGGGTTTATGTCAGCATAAACAGGCTGCATATTTGCAGAAACAATGGCATTTGTTGTGGCGATATATGTAAGGGGAGTGGTTATAATTTTGGCATTGTTCTTTAAATATCCCTTTTGGTTGGCGGCTGCTAAAGCCAAAATTAATGCAGAAGTGCCGGAATTTACGGCTAACGCATATTTTGTGCCTATGAATCCTGCCCACTTTTTTTCAAATTCAAGAACATTCCTGCCTTCTGACAGCCTTCCGGAGTCGAGAACGGCATTTATAGCAGCCCTTTCTCTTTCTCCAATTACAAAATCCCCTACGCGCACTTTAAGCATTTTTAATATGCAAAAAGGCGGAGTTTATATAATTTATGGATAGGCATGATGCTTTGTTGTTTGAATATTCAACGCTAGTTTTAATTCCCGCAAAGGGATAAGGCTTTACTCCTGATTAGGTTACAGATACTTCTTGTTAGTAAATTATTTAAACCCCTTATTTCTCTTTCAAATCCATGATACCTGTATGCGAGCCTTGTATGGCGGGCAAGGAATTGGAGTATGTTTCTGACTGCATAAAGACTAACTGGATATCTTCAAATGGCAGGTATATCACGCAGTTTGAGGATTCTTTTAGCAGATATTGCGGCACAAAATACGGCATTGGCTGTTCTAACGGGACAGTGGCGTTGCATCTTGCACTTGCCGCAATTGGCATAGGGCCAGGAGATGAGGTAATAATTCCTGATTTTACAATGATTGCCACTGCAAATGCAGTTGCTTATTGCGGCGCAACACCAATACCTGTTGATTCAGAGCCGAGAACCTGGAATATGGATGTCAGGCAGATTAAAGAGAAAATAACATCAAAAACAAAGGCTATAATGCCTGTGCACATATACGGGCATCCTGTTGACATGGATCCTTTGCTTAAGCTTGCAAAAGAGCATAACCTGCTTGTAATTGAAGATGCGGCTGAAGCGCACGGCGCGCTGTACAAGAACCGCAAAACAGGCAGCCTTGGCGATGCAGCATGCTTTAGTTTTTATGCAAATAAGCTCATTACTACCGGAGAGGGCGGCATGGTGGTAACAAATAATGAGCAGATTGCGGAAAAAGCCCGCTTACTGCGAAATCATGCGTTTGGAAAACCAAGGTTTGTACACAATGAAATAGGATTTAATTACAGAATGACAAACATTCAGGCAGCTATTGGGTGCGCGCAGATGGAGAAGATAGATGAGTTTGTAGATGCACGG
>JASEIA010000044.1 GCA_030018575.1 Nanobdellota archaeon
CTCGCAAGGTTATTCAGGGAATGGGAAGGAAAAGCTTAATAAATAAACACTAATGCCTATATCAGAAGGCGGATAGGGGAGAGCCCCTATACCCTCTTATTGCCGCGGTGGCACAACCTGGTACTGCGCTGGATTGCTAAGTACGTATTAGTGCTTCAGATTACCACGCTTTACGCAATGATTCAGTGCCCGCAAGGGTTTGTGGGTTCAAATCCCACCCGCGGCGTTATATTTTTTATTATGGATACTTTTCTTAAAGTAATAGAATTAATGCCGGAGGCTGGTCTTTTATTTGCCGTAATAAACTTCCCTGCACTCTTTCAGCGTCGCCATATTCTCGCACACTGTCCCAGCCTTCATCTCATTATAAATAGCCGCTTTCTTTGTTTCAACCATCGGCACAATGTTCTTGTTCACGTAATTCTTAATCACGTCAGGGACATCTTCTGTGATTACCGGCTCCTCATCCAAGGTAAAGCAGGCATCATAATTCTTATTACCCCTGCATTGGCCAATCAATTCCTTCTTGCGCTCGCAGAATGCCCTCCATTTGCCTTCAGGCGCAACAGAGCAGTCACAGGACTCGGCAGAGTCCATGCAAGCCATTATCGCAGCCCCCACTTTTGAAGCAGCCCTTGACTGCACTATGCCTTTCTGTATCTTTTTGGCGGCAGATGCTATCTTTGAAAAAAGCCCTACACTAAATGCAGGCATTCCTTCAGGCAAATCAGGGGTTGCGTCAAGCTCCATGCATGCATCATAATTGTCAGCAAAACATTTTAGCTGCAGCTGCTTCTTCTGCTCGCAAAAGCTTTGCGCATATTCAGGCGCATGGGAACAATCGCATTCTTCAGGCTTTAATATGCAATCTTCCATCATTTTGGCGGCTTTCTTTGCGCCTTTCTCCTTTTCCTTTTCAATCAATTCCTTGTAAGTCTTCTTGAATATCGGCTGCAAAAATGAAGGCAAAGATGGGGGAATTAATTCCATCTCTTCCAATTCATCGCAATACAATCCCCTGTCCCTGCATTCAATGCCGTATGTTTTCTCTGCTTCGCAGAAATCAATGTATTCCTGTTTAGGCAATCCCAGATTATTGCAGTCGCAGGCGTCAACATCGTTAAAGCACTTGTTCAGGGCTGCCAAAACCTCGCCTTCTGCCATTTTCAAAGCCTCTTTCCTCTTATTTTCGCATTCCCGCCTTGCTTCATCATTCTCAATTTCAGAGCAGGAGCATAATGAAAGGTCTGTTTTGCAGGCATTCTCTATTTTTGCCTTTAATTCAGAAGCTTTTGCTTTTTCAGTTTCACATTCCTCTTTTCCTTGTGCATTTTCAACAGATGAGCAGTCACAGGCTTCAAGGTTTGAAACGCAGCCTTTTATTGCCCTGTCCCTTGCTTCTTTTGCCTCGTATTTCGCTTTTTCAATCCCTGCCTCGCATTCACTCTTTCCTTTCTCATCATCTATTTCATCGCATGAGCATTCTTCAAAATCCCCGGCGCATTTTGCCATTATGCTTTCTTTCATACTCTCTGCTTTCATGCGCGCTGTTTCGAGCCTTGCTTTTTCTTCTACAGCAGCCGCCTCCATCGCAGCGCGTTCTGCTTCGGGGTCCTGGGCAAATGCAAAAGAACCAGCAAAAAGCGCGGATAGAATGATTAGTGCAAGTATTTTCATGTATATATTGAAGGCTTCTGTGTTTATAAGAGTTAGCAATACCTATATATATGATTAAAAACATCATAACTTACATGAAGCTCGACGAGAAATTCAAATGCCAGAAATGCGCAAAATGCTGCAGCGCACTGCAATTGGAAGATGAAGCCGGCCTGTTCCCGGGCTACTTCAATTCAGCATACATCCTGCAATGCTGCAAGCCAAGCTTAACGCTTTTTGACTGGGAAGCAAAGGAGATGGCAGAGGAGGCTGAAAAAGAAGGCATTAATTTCAAGCTAATTCCCTACAAGCTGGTGTATGACACAAAAACAAAGACAGCAATCATCCTTCAATATGTTCTTGCGCACAATGTATGCCCTTTCCTGAAATTCAATGCATGCTCAATATACGAGAAAAGGCCGTCAATATGCAAGCTCTTTCCCCCAAACGCAAGAGGCATAACATCAGGCACTATAACCCTTAACCGCTCTTCCTGCCCTTATGATTTAAAGGAAAAGGACTGGGAAGAGGTGATTAATCTTAACCTGCAGCCGAAAGAGATGATAAGGAAAATCCACGAAAGGTACGGAGAGATATTTGAGGCAGAGGTTGAATACGAGATTATGTCAAAGCAGATTACTGACTGGGTTAACCTGCTGATACTCAAGGGCATTATATCGCCTGCAAAAGGGTTTGAGCCAAAAGTGCTTTTGAAAATGGCTTCTGAAGCGCAGATAGTGCCTTTGTCAATGTTCTTCAAAGGAATGGTTCCGCAGAAGGCGGAAGAAGCTGAGAAAGTGATAGAGGATGCAAGGCAGTTGGTTCATGGAAAGAAGTTCTTAGAGGATGCTAAGAAGTAAGAGGCAGGAGCACCCGCAAGAAAAATAAGGAGTTTAAGCAGGCGTACAAACATTTATAATCCCTGAGGCAATGATAGACAACATAGCAGCTGAAAAAATAGGCATTAGGTCTTGTGTGATATTAGTGGAAAACACCAGGGTCTTGTGCATCCACTGCAAATATGGGGATGACGAATATTATCTCTTCCCTGGCGGAGGGGTTGAGCCTGGTGAAACCCTTGTAGAGTGCGCCAAACGGGAGTTTGAAGAGGAAACAGGGCTAAAAATTGATATAACAAAACTGGTATATGTAAATGATTGGATTAAAGACAAGGCAATAAATGAGAGAGTTGTGAATATATTCTTCTTAGGCAAAATTGTAGGAGGTAAAATCATACAAGGAGAAAAGGACGGCGGGAAGGTAAAAGATATCGAATGGGTTGATTTGGATAGATTGTCAGAGATAGATTTCAGGCCTGCTTATCTTGCAAAAAGGCTAAAGGAAGATTTTGAGAACGGATTTCCCAGCATACCTTATTTTAACTAGTCTTTCCAAAGACTTCCTTTGCCTTGCCTCTTGCCATCTTCTCAATGCCAAACTCTGTTTCCCTGTCAGGAACCATGATTAGCGCTTTCCACCCTATCTTTTTTGCAAAAGCCACCTTCAGCCTGCGGTGCCCGTCAAGGAGTATGTCTTTCTTCTCTTTCAGCTTCCTCAATATAATCACCGGCGTGCCATAGCCTTCTTTCATGGAATCTGCGATATGCTGCACTTCCTCCCTGAACGTAGCTTCCGTCTCTTCCCCTGATACGTATATATAATGCCCCCAATCTCCTCGGGCTTCAGAAGTATCTCGCTTTTCCTGAATCCTATTCCGGGATAGAGCTTCTTGTAGTATTCAATCAACCTTTCAAACAGCTTTCTTTCCTCTGACGGCTGTATAAGGTTTCCATTCATATATGATTTTCTAGGATTTTGTTGCTTAATAAGATTTCTATGGGCTATTTCAGATGTAGAGCCTAGCTATTAAGGTCATTTGTTACTTTCATGCATATGCTGCTTCGATGTATTTTACATCCTCATCAATTATAGCCGTTGTTCCCCTTGCTTTTCTCTCATGGAATATAGCCCTATTGGAGTCTCTATCATCCGCATTAAAATAAGGCTTCTCATGATCCAAATGTAGAACGGTAAATTCTTTTTCTTTAGGAATCTCCTTGGCCATACATATTGATTTTAGTTTCCAGATAATGTCTGTATCTTCATAACCCCAGCTACGGTACCTGTCGCAATATCCACCAACTTGATGCAGGTCTTCGATGCGTGATAAAATTGCACCTTGGTGAGCGACTTCATGCCATATCACTGCATCTTGCTTTTTCTTATCTTCCGGTGCGGCAATCATCTTTATTTCATCAGGGTAGCCTATAAATAGCCTGCCTTTGTGTATATTATATTCCAAATCAACGGCATCGTCAGAAAGAGATACAACATATGGATTTGGGTACTTCAATATAGAGGCAGCAGAAGAAAAATCTGTTCTTATCCTGCCTGCAAATGCCTGTACTTCACACTTTCTTAAGTGCACCAGGGGCGGTTTGATTAAAAATTCCCTGTCTGCTAACATAGATAAAGCCATTTTAAGATAGCTTTTGTTTAAAAATACAATATCAGAATCATTCATATATACTAACCCTTCATGAATATTTCTTAGTGCTATGTTCCTGCTTTGGCTGGGAAATACCTCTTGAGCTATATTAGGGCTAAAAATATAATCCACATTCAAACACTTAGCGGTTGATTCAAATCTTGGCCGCTCATTCTGTTCAGAAACCAATATCCTTAAGTCAGGGTAATCTTGATTCATCGCAGAAACAACAGCGGCCTCTAGCCTGGAAATATCGAAATTGCCATAGACCGGATAAACTACATTTATTAATCCCATAGCCGCTCTCCTTTTTGTTGCTGGTATAACTCTGCTGCCTGTATGAGATATTTGTAAGCCCCCTCTGCATCTTTCTTCTCATCAGCAAAGCATATTTTTTGATAACTTTGCTTTAACTTTTTATACATCCAGCCCATATATCCATCTATATCTTTGGAGAAAGCGGCTTTGGCAATAAAATGGCAACTAGTAAACTTGGATAATGCATCGGCTGTACGGACAATCTTCTCGTTTATGCTTGTTGGCGCGGCATCTGAGTTGGTAACTGTGATACACTTTAGCACTTGCCCGGTAATTTCCTCGTCATAACCATACTTCTTTAATATGCCCGTTGCATATTCTACACTTCTCTCTTCGTGGTCTTCTGGGGATGCGCTTGTCCTGCCATAAACCAGCCCTGTATCATGAAGAATTACCGTTAGGCTGCAAATCTCTTTGTCTCCTTTGTATTTCACGCACATTTTTGATACGATTTTAAGCATGATATTCAAATGGTGAGGGAATATCCATGTCCTTCTCACATATTGCAATTCTGGTTTGCCTGTATCCGGCGGGAATAGCTCATATGTTTCATTATATATCCCAATAACTCTAGGGGAGAGGCCAAGTTCATTCCTGATATTAATCTTATCATGTTTAGGACACATTTTGTTAAATTCCTCCTTGTATTTTTGGTTCTGCTTTCTAATATGGCTTTTCGGCAGCAAGTTATACTTTGTTAAGCTCTTTAGTACCTCATGCATGTTGTTTTCATGGTTTATATCTTTTATCTTTGTTATGCCAATTCTGCAAAACCTATCAGCATCATGCACTATTCCATGCCTGTCCCATAGGATATTGTATCCAGTCAGAAATTTTCCCAGCAAAATGCCGCAATAAAAATGATTATCGGATATAATGCCATATGGCGAATATATCATGTACATGCCTTTAGAAGGAATATTTTCTTTTTCTATCCTTATTGTATTTGGGGCTCTCCCGAAAAGGAAGTAGGGAACTTGTTTGGTTGGGGAAACTTTATACACTTTCCGGTTTAAGTATATATCAAAATCCGTTATGAACTCCTTAAATGTATTTTTTAGAATAAAGTCAACCGAGAAAGGGATGCCCCTAATCTTAAATTTAAGACAAAAATATTTGATTTTTCCTTGATTAAACATTCCTATGGAACCCGCTACCGCTTGTTCGGTAATCTTGGGGCAGAATAGGCTGCATGCGGTTTTCCATTCACTTATGTCTTTCATGATTACCACCATGTCTACATCTCCGCCGGTTCTTAATCGCCCTAAATATGCTGACGAGCCTACAAGTATTGCTGAAGAAAATTTCGCCGAATACTCCTTTTTTAGGCGCATAATAACTTATTCTCACTTTGTTCGAAAGCTCACTCGCTTCTGCTCGTAAGCTATATAAACACCAAAACCCCTTAGATAACATATGGCATTCACTGACTATATACAGGGAATAGCAAGGCCTGAAGCTTTGTCGGCTTTCATGATAAACCTTGTTGCTGCTTTAGTTGTTCTCATAGTTGGAATCATAGGAAGCATCATAGTAAGCAGGCTTTTCAGGAAGCTATTGCACAGCTTTGAGATAGACTCTGTATTGAAAGAGCAGGGGGTTAAGATTCCTTTTGAGGAATTCACGTCAAACATCCTCAAGTACCTGCTTTACTTCATGACAGTCATATGGGCATTGAATGTATTGGGATTAGCAACCACCATATTGCAGATAATACTTGTTGTAATGCTGATAGTCATAATAATATTCATTATATTGGCTTTCAAGGACTTTATACCCAACATCACGGCAGGCTTTTACATACATTCAAAAGGAGCCATTGCAGAAGGCGACAGGATTTCTATTGGCGCTGTTTCAGGCACCATTGTCTCAATAGACACCATAGAAACAAAGATTAAGACAAAGGAAAAGGACATTGTTTTAGTGCCTAATGCATTGTTATTGAAGACAGCGGTTGTGAAGAGGAAATAGGCAAGCCTCAGGCGTGGATTCTCTGATTTTAATTGTTTTGGCATTATTTTCATAGCAAAGAAACCTTTCATAAACCTTGAAAATCTTCCGGATTCCAATGGGAAATGCTTATAAAGAAGAGAACATTAAGGATTAATATGGCAAAGCAGAATAAATTAAAGCAGGAAAACAGGAAGTTAAAAAGCGCATTAAGCCTGCTTAGCAGCAAAAGCGACGTTAAAAAGCTCAACAAAGCTTTCCAGGACTTAAAAGAAGGAAGATATACTATCCGCTAAAAATTTCTGCCTTTTCTATTCTTGCCATATATTCATAATATTTTCCGTCAACCGCCTTTTTCGGAGTAACAGCCATAAGCACAACAAGCAAGTCTATTTCCCCTTTTTTAATAAGGTAAAATACCCGAAATTTCCCTATTCTAAGCTCCCAAAGATGAATATGCTGGTATTTCATCGGCTTTCCAAGATAGGGATTGCTTCTTAATTTTTCCACTTTCTTTTCAATTGCTTCCTTGTTCACCTTATCCTTTATCCCCCTCAAGGATTCCCTGTAAGTCTCTGTTTCAACTAATTTTATCATCCGCAATGCAAATGTAAGCGCTATTAAAAAAGATTGCGGCAAAAAAACGTGCGTTTTTCCGGGAAATTAGAAAAAATTTAAAAGCAAGCTCTTACATACTATTCTACGATGTACCGCAGGATTAAGCACAAAATAAAGACTTCAAGGCTCATACAGTACACCTTATTCCTCATATTCGTGATAATACTGGCATTATTGCCTTACCCGGGGCAGCCTAATCTCAAGCAGTGGGAAATAAATGAAGTATCAGCAGCAAAAGACTGCCTTGTGGTTACAGGGCTTCCCGCCACCTTGGAAGACTGCGCAAAGCAGCTTGATGTTGAAGCAGAAGAAGTGACAGAATCAGCGCAGCATGTGTTTGCCTGGAGCAAAGACGAAAAACAAAAGGCGGAAGCTGCGATAGTGCTTTCAAACTTCACAGCAGCGAAAGAGATTCTCGAGGAGATTATCATAAATGACACTTCTGTAAGCAATGACTTGATATTTGCAAGCATGAACCTGAGGCAATACGGAAGAGCCGCGGAATTATGCGAAAATATAATAAAAAATGACGCAAACAACACATTCTGCCTTGACGTGCTTGGAATATCATACTATGTATTAAACAAAAACAAGGAAAGCTTTGAATACGGCAAAAAGGCATATGAGCTTTACCCGCATCCGTGCAGGTACCTGAACCTTGGCTTGCAGTACGGCAACACAGGCAATATAAGTGAAGCAAAGAGGATTCTTGATGATATGATAAAAACCAACAAGAACATAGTGCTTTCCTGCTGGTCTCCGATAAAGACAAGCATACCTGCTTCTGACATTGACAGGTACAACCTCTGCTTCCTGAATGACGATAAATCAAAATCCATCTGCAGGGCATTTGCAAGGGAAGGGTGGATTGAAGGCAACACTACAAGGATAAAGACTCCTGAAGAAATACAGAAAGAAGAAGAGCAGAAAAGGCTTCTTGAAGAGCTGGACGAGTCAAGGGTTTTATAAAAAAGAGTTTATGAGCGCACCCGCAACCTCGTGGTTTCCTTTGTTTTTTCCAATTCTATCAACCCAAGAAAAGCAAGGCTTTCACAATGCTCTTTCAGCGACTTGGGGTTCGTGCCCATCTTTCGTTCAAGTTGGGACAAGGTAATGGACGGATTTTTTCTTATTGCCTGAAGAACCTGCTTCTGAAGCTCAAGAGATTTCCGTTTCATGCTACAATATTGTAGAAATGTTTATATAGCGGTATGCTACAATATTGTAGTATAGGGTTCAAAATGATAAGTGCAGATATTTTAACGGATATTGGCAGGAAAGCAAAATTGAAAGAGGAAGCGCTGGAAGTCTATATCGTGTTTATGACTCGTGTCTTCCCAGATGAGAGCGAAAATTATGCAGAAGTGTGGGCTGAAAGATTCAGGAATGACTGGGATAAAACAGATGAAAAGACAAAGAAAGCCCTTTTAAAGATGGCAGGGCTTGGCAGTTAAGAACATTACTTTAAAAAAAATAAGCCCGGCTTTACTCAACAGAAACCTTAACCTGCTCCTGCTGCAGTGTCTGGTTGCCCCACATTAAGTCAATGCCAATCCTGTAAGTTGCTGTCTCAGCCTCCCCTTTCTTGCCGAATACCTTGAACTGAAGCACGTCCATTGCATTCTTTCCGCGCAGCGGCTTTGTTGAAAGCGAGTCTATCTTTATGCCTGCCTGGTCCACTGCGTACACTGCCTCCTTGTTCAGGAATTTTATAGTGAATGTTGTTTCCTGGTCAACCTTGTCCTGCCTTTCTATAGTTGCTGTCACAAATTTCTCTGAAACAGTATCGCCGGGCACTGACAAGGCATCATTCTTCAGGGAAATCTCTGCAGAAGGGATGAATGTTTCTTCTTTCTTGCCGCAGGCCGTCAATAAGAGAATGCATGCCAAAGCCATGGCGATATGCCTCAATTTCATAGCCTATAAGTGGGGCTTGAGGCTTATAAATATTTGCCTAATCCTCAATGAGATTTCCTTTAAAACCGCCTTATACCAGCATGTATTCCTGGTTTTCTATTATATCGCCGCACTGCTTTCTTAAGTTTCTTGAAAAATGATCCATGTCATCGGGCGAGATGAAAGCTGCTGTAAATTGAGCTTATGGAGCATGGCTTTTGCAGCAGGATTTAGATGAAATTAAGTAGTAAGATAAGTAGACTAATATTTATACCATCAAAAACGAATGCAAAATCAGGGCGGCGAAACATTTAAATAATAGGTAAGAATATTATAATACTTATGATACCTCAATTTATAAACCGCAAACAAGAGCTGCAGTTTCTTGAAGAAGCCTACAGAAGCAGCAGGGCGGAGATGATAGTGCTATATGGGCGGAGAAGAATTGGAAAAACAGAGATTATAACCCATTTCTGCAAAGGAAAGCCCCATATATATTATCTGTGCACAGAAGACAGCGAAAAAAACAATATGGACGCGCTTATCAGCATGTTCGGGGAATACCTTGAAAAGCCGATAATGAAGGAGCTTAAGGCAGAATCGTGGATGCAAATATTCAAAAGGTTTATTGAACTTCTTGGCAAAAATGAAAAAAAGATTGTAATTGCGATAGACGAATTCCCTTTCCTTATAAGCCTGAACAGGGGAATTACTTCCATATTCCTTAAATTATGGGATGAGATGCTGAAAAAAGAGAATATTATGCTCATAATATCCGGCTCCAGCGTGAGCATGATGGAAACTGATGTTCTTGGCTATAAGAGCCCGCTTTACGGCAGAAGAACAGGGCAGTGGAAGGTCCAAATGATGGAACTAAAGCACCTGGGCAGTTTCTTTCCGGGTTACAGCATTGAAGAGCTTGTGCAGGCATATGGGATACTTGGCGGCGTGCCGGCATACCTGCAGGAATTTGAGAATAGCAAAAATATTTTTGAAAACATAAAAGATGCGATACTGCAGAAAGGCAAATACCTTTATCAGGAAGTTGAATTTATGCTGAAGCAGGAATTCAGGGAACAAAGGACATACTTGGCAATTTTAAAGAAGATGGCGCTCGGCTTCAACAGCATAGGAAAATTATGCGCCGAAACAGGCATGGACAAAGCGAATCTTTCAAAATATCTTGCGGTACTTGAAGAAACAGGGATTATAAGGCATATTCTGCCCCTCGGAAAAAAGCGCGGCGGCATATATGCCATAGACGACCCGTTTTTTAATTTCTGGCTGAAAATGGCAGCTCCGCATCAGGCGGAGATTGAGTCCGGAAATGCCAAAAATGTCGCAAAGGTAATAGAGAAGGGATTCCCCGGCTACATGGGCAGAATGTTTGAAGCAATATGCGAAAGGCAGATTCTTTCAGGGGGGCTTAAAGCGCCAATCAATATAACAGGCGTGGCCAAATGGTGGCATAAGGATAAAGAGATAGATATTATTGCTATAGATGAAAACAAAAGGGAAGCCCTTTTCATAGAATGCAAATGGCAGGATTTGAGAGAGAAAGAAGCTGAGAAGATATTAGCCGGGCTTAAAGAGAAATCTTCCTTTGTTGCATGGAAAAGGGAAAAGAATTGTTTTGGCATAATAGCTAAGAATATAGCCGGGAAAGAGCGCCTGAGAAAGGCGGGCTTCTGGGCAGTTGACTTAAATGACTTTAGGTGATTCCACTAATCCCTTCGGGAAGAGGTTGAAGAATATTTGCTCTTTAATAAGCATGTATTCCTGCTTTTCTATAATATCGCCTTACTGCTTTCTTAAGTTTCTTGAAAAGTGGCCCATATCATCCGGTAACTTAAATGCGCGGTTGAATATCAAATTGAATGATATTAAGTCAAAGAACGCATAAGTCACATTGCCGCTGGCAGACATCAATGCCTGCTTGTGCAGAAATCATCCGAAACTTGAACCTGATTGGAATTTCTTTGAAAAGATAAGAACTAAGAGAAATGGATTTGATTATTATGGGGCTTTTATTACATACGAAGACTGGAGAGAAGTGGGCGTGCAAGTAAAACTTTGGCTGAAAGCGCTAATAAAAGCAGTGGAAGACAGAATAAAGACATTGTAAGGAAGGGCTTAAATATCTGAGCTGTTCTATAGATTATATGGCTAAAGGCATAAGCAGGAAACTCTTATCACAGCTTGAGGCAGGATTTAACAACCCCTATTGGCAAAGAGGCAAGGAGTATTACAGCGAAGGGCTGATTGGCAATATTGTTAAGGCAGGGGATGTTGTCAGGGCGGAAAGCTACGGGAATTCCACCTATAGGCTGGAAATAAACTTAAAGGAAGGCTCAATGAGCTGTACCTGCCCATGCAATTTTGCATGCAAGCACCTTGCTGCCTTGATTTTATGGCTTAAGAACAACAAGGTTACTGAGATTTCTGAAATGGAGAATTCACTCAGGTCAAAAACAAAGGAAGAGCTCATAGCCATGATAAGCCAGATGGTTAAGGCTAACCCTGAGATTTCTGCGTATGCTCAGTCAATGGATGCAAGGGAGATAGAGCAGGCAATAAAAAGCGGTAATTACCTTACATTAAGAAGCCTCATATACAAATTCCTTTCTAACATACTCATTATCGGAAAGATTGACTATACAATCTCTGTAAGTAAGGGGCAGAACATAGGATATGGGATTTCTATGCCATTTAACAATGTCACTGTGAGGCTAACATACCGTATTGTAGCCAGAGATACTAATACAGGCAAGATGAATATACTTCAAGCAGGCACAGAGGAGGGTAAGGGGTTAGCTGGAAATGTAGAGGATGCAACTGCATTGGGACATAAGGACTTAGCAGAAAAACTTACCCCTGTTATTCTTGAGAAGGTCTCACAGTATATAAAGGGGGCCGCCAAGAAGGTTCAGGTCAAGGTAGAGGGCGTAGGAGATATTAATACCAATTTTGCAGTAAAGGATGCACTTCAGAATATTGCATGGGTAACGGCTGTAGAGGAGAAAGGGCTTGGTGAGTTCGTAGTTAGCTATACAGAGAACACT
>JASEIA010000045.1 GCA_030018575.1 Nanobdellota archaeon
CAGGGCATAACGCCCTCTGCGATTGACATAATGGGAGAAAGGGTGCTTATTCTTACTCATGGCGAGGAGCCTTCATGTTTGTCTATAAATAATCCGGAAATAGCGCAATCATTCAGAACATTTTTTGAAACTCTATGGGGGGTTGCATGAAAAAGAGCCAAAAGAAAGAAAAATGGGGAAATAACGAGGAGATTCTTAAGAAGAAAAGCAGGCTCATCAGCATAAAGGAAGGCTCTGCATACGCTGTTTCTGACGGAGCCGGGATGAGGTATATCACGCCTTATGCATTGTCTTTGGGGGCAAGCAACGCGCACATTGGAATACTCTCCTCTTTGCCAACGCTTGTAGGGCAGATAGCCCAGCTTTTCACTTTGAAATATATTGAGACTCAGCCAAGAAAGAGGATAGTGATTATTGGGGTATTGTTGCAGGCAATAATGTGGCTTCTTGTCCTTCTTGTCGGCGGATTGTTTTATTTTAATGTTTTCAAAAGCTCTGCGCCACTGCTTTTAATCGCTGTTTATACCCTGCTTACTATTTTTGGAGCGGCGATTGTTCCTGCGTGGATTTCCTGGATGAGGGACATTGTGCCTTTCGGAACATATGGGCATTATTTTGCAGGCAGGAGCAGGATAGTTGGCACTGTAACGCTTTCTGCAATGCTTCTTGCCGGATTTCTGCTGGATCATTTCAAGCAGACAAAGATTTTCATCGGCTTTGCAATAATATTCTCCCTGTCTTTTGCTGCAAGAATGATATCCGCATTTTATCTTAAGGAGCAGTATGAGCCCAAGTTCAAATTCCATGACGGGTATTATTTTAGCATCTGGCAGTTTATTTCCAAAATGGCGCACAACAATTTCGGCAGGTTCACATTGTTTGTCTGCCTTCTTCACATCGGGGCTTACATTGCATCGCCGTTTTTTGCAGTTTATATGCTGAAACAGCTTAACTTCAGCTATGTGTTTTTCACGATTGTAATGCTGAGCTCAACTGTCTCAACGCTTGTATTCCTGAAAGCGTGGGGAAAGTTCTCAGACAGGTACGGCACACTGAAGACAATGAAGTTTTGCGGCTACCTGATATCGCTTGTGCCCCTCCTGTGGTTTTTCTCCTTTTTCCTTGCTGATTTTCACCCTTATGCCCTGCTTGCATACCTTGTCCTGATTGAGATGTTCTCGGGCGTTTTGTGGGCAGGATTCAACCTTGCAACTTCCAATTTCATTCTTGAGGATGTCACGCAGGAGAGGGTTCCGATTTGTGTTGCGTATTACAACATATTTCTCGGGCTGGGGCTGTTCATCGGAGGGATTATTGGCGGCATTGTTTCTTCTGCGAATTTCAGCTTCTTCGGATTAAGCCCTCTGCTGTTTATTTTCTTATTGAGCTTCTTTTGCAGGATACTTCCGCCTCTTTTTATGCTGCCGATTCTTAAGGAAACAAGGAAAGTTGACGGATTTGGCGTGAAGCAGGCAAAAGACCTGGTTTTCAGCCTTACGCCTTCAAGAGTGCTGAGAATGCTTAAATAAAGCCATAAGTTATTTAAATGGCATAGTAATCTATAATCCTATGCTTGAGGGGTTTTACGGGATTTTGGACGCAATAACAGGGCCCTTGTTTGTATTGCCTGAGCCCTTTCCTATTTTGATTATAAGCTTTGTGCTGACCTTGGCAACCACCCTTGTTTACAAGTATGTGACTGACCAGGAAGTCATGAAGACATTAAAGGAAGACATGAAAGCAATGCAGGCTGAGATAAAGGCTTTGAAGGACAAGCCTGAGAAAATGATGGCAATGCAGAAGGACGCGATGCAGAAGAACATGAAGTACATGATGAAGAGCTTCAAGCCAATGCTTATCACTTTCATACCAATTGTATTTATTTTCGGCTGGATGAAGGCGCATTATGACGCGTTTGGAAACCCGGACATCTTCTTTGGGCTTTCGTGGCTATGGACGTATATCATATTCTCCCTTGTGTTCAGCATTGGAATGAGAAAGTTCTTGAAGGTTTACTAGAAAGAATTCTTGCGCAAACAGAGAAAGCCCTTGGAGCTCTGCCTCAAACCCATGGAGTTTGTTAAAGAAAGATAATTAAAGAGCCTGCAGAATGCGGTTGAAGTGGCAGTCAAAGCGCTTGTTGCTTTTTTCCATCTCTTTTATTCTTTTGCTGCTTTCTTTTTCAAAGTTAATCAGCATTTTCGGATATCCAAAAATGTTATGCATTTTTGAATATCTCACATTTTATTTCGAATATTTTTGAGATTTACTATTAGCGCTCAAAGAAGAAAAAGAGGCAAAATTCACGCCGGAGGCGGGCTTTTTTTCTACGACGGAAATGCCACAGAAACCTTTATAAATACCTCTAATCTTCTCCCATAGGAATAAGGAGATATCAAGATGCCAGCGCCAAGATACAGATCAAGGACATTCAGGAGGGTTTTCGTAAAGACGCCCGGCGGAAAGACTGTAATGCATTACAGGAAAAGAAAGCCGTCAAAAGCGCACTGCGCAGGCTGCGGGGCTTTATTGCACGGAGTGCCGAGAGAAAGGCCTTTCATAATGCAGAGAATGGGAAAGACAGAGAAGAGGCCTGAAAGGACGTTTGGCGGCGAATTGTGCTCCAAGTGCACAAGAATCAGGCTTAAAGGGCATGCTCGTTCTATGTGACAGTATGCTTCTTTATTGAGTAGAAAGATGCATTCCTGGCGACGGGATGCGGACGAACAATAGGGAGGAGGAATTTAAAATGATGGACGTGGGAAGAGTATGCATAAAAATAGCAGGCAGGGACGCGGGCGAAATTGCTGTTGTGGTTGAGAAAATAGACGATACTTTTGTTCTTGTAAACGGCAATGTGAGAAGGAAGAGATGCAACATAAAGCACCTTGAGCCGACTGAGAAGTTCGTTATTATACAGGCAGGAGTTTCCACAGAAGAGCTGCACAAGGCAATGAGGGACGCGGGGCTTGAAGTGAAGGCGAGGGCTGAGAAGACAAAGGAAGCAAAGCCAAAGGCAGAGAAGCCAAAAGCTGTCAGGGCTGTAAAAGAAGCGCCAAAGAAGGTGAAGTAAAATGGTCTGCGAACGAAGTGAGTGGACTTTCGAACGAACGGAGGTGAAGTGAGAATGGAAGATGCGCAGCAGCAGAAATACCTTGAATACCAGATGCTGAACAACCAGCTCAGGCAATTGGCGCAGGAGATACAGGGGCTTGAGCAGCAGGCAAAAGAGCTTGAGATGCTCATTGAAGGCGTTGAAGAGGTTGGAAAGGCTGAAAAAGGCACTGATATTCTTAGCTCCATTGGCGGAGGATTGTATGTCAAGACAAAGCTTGAGAACAACAACGAGTTTCTGATTAATTCAGGCGCAAGGGTTATTTCAACAAAGACAAAGGATGAGGCAAAGGCGCTTTTGGAAGAGCAGCTTAATGAGCTGAGAAAGGTTGCAGCCAACATGCAGGCAGAGCTTCAGAACGGAATCCAGAGGATTGTGATGCTTGAGTCAGAGCTGAGAAAGGCTCAGAAGAAGTAGGGGGAGTGAGAATGAAAGCAATATACGCAATATTAGTCCTGGCGCTTCTTGCATTAAGCGGATGCGCTTCTAACGGAAACAACATTACAGGAGAGGATATAATGAACACAAAGGTTATGCTTGAAACAAGCATGGGAAACATCAAGATACAGTTGTTTGACGACAAGGTTCCTGTTACTGCAGGCAACTTCAAGAAGCTGGTGAATGACGGCTTTTACAACGGAGTAATATTCCACAGGGTAATTGACGGCTTTATGCTGCAGGGCGGAGACCCGACAGGAACAGGAATGGGCGGCCCTGGATATAAGATTCAGGATGAATTCCATCCGTCTTTAACGCATTCAAAGGCAGGAATCCTGTCAATGGCAAATGCAGGACCCAACACAGGCGGCTCGCAGTTCTTCATAACATTGGCTGCAACTCCGTGGCTTGACGGCAAGCACGCAGTCTTTGGCGTAATCATTGAGGGAATGGATGTTGTTGCAAATATCGGCAAAACACCGGTTGGAGCGCAGGACAAGCCGAGAACAGATGTAGTAATCAAGAAGGCGTATGTGGTGAAGTAGGCGCCTTTTTTACTTACTCATCCTCTTTGACAAGTAAGCCATAACCGGATCAAAAAGGCATTTAGTTCATCGCCTTTTTTATGCTTTTTAAATCAATGCAGAATACTTTTTTTGATTCAAATTCTGTTATCTTTTTACTGAAGGATTTTGCAAAAATAACAAATATCTCTTTCCTTTCTTCATTGTTCCATTCAACCATGCTTGTTTTTTCATTGAGCTGTTTGGCAAGCTCAGCGGCATTAGCCCTTTCTTTCCATTTGCATTCTGCAAATATGGCTTTTTTTCCTGCCTCGTCAAAGGCGACTATGTCTATTTCATCGCCTTTATGCCACCATTTGCCTATCTTGTTAAATTTTAATGCGCTGTGCATTTCTTTTACCATGTACTGCCTTGCAATATGCTCAAAAACCCCCCCCAGATATTCATTGTAACTTTTTTTTATGGTATTCGCATCAAATATCCCTTCTTCAATTGAGCTTAGGTTGCGATAAACATGCCTAAACCAGAATTTAAGGAAAAAATCGCCAAGATAATACCTCCCTTTTCTTGATTTTTCATTTTCAGTTATCGGAACAATCCTTTCAACCATCTTCACTTCAATGAGATTTTTGATATAGGGCGTCAGGTCCGTCCTTTTAACTTTGATGAAATCTTTAATCTCATTAAGCTTTGTTTTCCCATTTGCTATCGCCTCAAGAATAAGCTTGTATGTGCTTGCATCTTCAAATTCATATTTCATTAAAAAGTCAACCTCGTCTTTAAGGAAGCTTTTTCCGGATTTTAATTCATTTCCAAGCCAATGCCAGAATTCATTATCTATTTTTACGAGGTAAAAAGGAATGCCGTCTGCAAAACCATATAGCTCTACTAATTCCTCCATGCTTGCCCTGGGAAAGAACAGGTGCAAATCAAAAAAGGAGATTGCCTTCAGGCACATAGAGCCTGTTCTCCTGCCATATAGCGGGCTGCTTTCTTCAAGCACCATAGATGTAATCATTGAAACAGAAGAGCCGAGCAGAAACAGCTTCACTTTAGAGTTTTTAAGCGTTAAATCAACTATTGACTGGAAGAGGTTTACTATGCTGCTGTTTTCCTTTATCAGGTTCTGGAATTCATCAATAATAATCACTTCTGCTTTGTCTTTCAGAAATCCAAACAGCGCCTCCCAGTCTGGCTTTATCACGGCTATTTCAGGAAATGCAGCGGCGCATGCGCTGTAAAACCTTTCAAGGTTGTTCTCGCCAACAGCAAGGTAATATACCCTTTTCTTTTTTTCAGTTCCTTTCAAGGCAAGCTCTGTTTTGCCTATTCTTCTCCTGCCATAGAGTATCATAAGCTCAAATTTCCCGCTGCCCAAAACATCCCGCATTTCTTTAAGCTCTTTCTTCCTGTCTTTAAACTGTATAATCATGCTTATACTAATTAGGATTATACTATTTAAAGCTTTCGCCCGCTTGTTTGGCGGCGCAATAAGCGGCTTTCCGCTGCGCGCAGGACAAGCCAAGAACGGATGTAGTGATTAAGAAGGCGTATGTGGTTAAGTAGGCGCCTTTTTTATTTATTCATCCTCTTTGACAAATAAGCGCAAAAAGCGGCAGCAGCAAGGAATATCCACGTCCGGAGCATTGTGCCGTGAGCCATCAGGTTCCTGAACCACAATATTAGAAACAAAAGCCCCAGCAATGCAAATCCAATTGAGGCTGCCTTTCTCACTGGCGTTCGATGGTCCACTTCGCTCTGCTCGCAGACCTTTCTTTTGTTCATCTTGCCCCCACTGCTATCTTCTCTGCAATAATCTGCCTTGTCTTTGATTTAGTTGCTGCCCAATAAAACTCCCTGAACCTTGCCACAACCTGATTCTTGTTATTAAGCCTATAAAGCTTTGCCTTGCCGACTTCTCGCGTCATTGCAACTATCTTGCTGCTTTCAAGCGTCGGCCAAAAGAGCTTCAGCGTGGAATAGCCGATTCCTGCCTCTCTTGCAATGTCTGTCATGCTGTAGTCAAACTCCTCGTGTATTACAAGGAAGTCCATAACCCTAAGCAAGGGGCTATCACCGAATATTCTTAAGAATGTTGATAATCTCTCTGCCATAACAAGAATAAATGAAGGCAGCTATATAAATGTTTCCATTTATGGCTTTTATAAGCTATTAATAGTAATTTGTTGGAAACCTTCCGGAAATGCTGAAAATTTTGCGGAAAATCGCGGGAAAGGCTTATGAACAGCAAATGTAATGCAAGAGCATGCAAAAATTAGGAGAAGAGGATTATTTGAAGATAAGAAAAACAATAGTGAGAAAGCTCTATGCAAAGAGGGCTTTCAGTCAGGAATACCTCCTCATTTGGCAGGCTATGTAAAGGTTGTTCTTGATGATTTGGTAAAGGAAGGTATTGTGCTTTATTACGGCAAGACAAAGCACGGCGACGCGTATCAATTGAATATTGCCAGATTAAAAGATATAGAGGATATGCTCTAAACAGCAAACATTATAAGCATTGCTATTCTCACTTTTATCTATGGCTTTCAAATATTGATTTGAGAGCTTTTGAATGAGCGGAGCGAAATGAAAATGGACTGGAAAGAGGTTGTGGATTATTATTCCAGGATGGAAATACAAAAGGCAATACTCCTGAGCGCAAAAGACAGGGAAGTCGCGGTAAGGGTGGGAGACTCATTTGCAAAAAGGCCTGACATTCTCCAGTTTCCAGGCGATGTGAAGGACTGGGCAAGAAAAGGAGCTACTTCATTCCATATCTCAGAGGAAAGATGGAAAGACCCAATGTCCTTGGAGACAGGGCTTGTCAAGAAGCAGATGGATGCCCTGAGGATTGGCTGGGACTTGGTTATTGATATAGATACTCCTTCATGGAAGTATGCAAAACGAGCAGCCTATTATGTGGTTGAGGCATTGAAATTTCATAATATTGAGCGTATAAGTGTAAAATTTTCCGGTAATAAAGGATGGCATATCTGTGTTCCTTTTGAAGCTTTTCCCGATGAAGTTAATAGTATGAATATTAAAGACTTATTTCCTGATGCGCCTAAATTTATTATAGAATATCTAAAATATATGATTAAGCCCTTTTTAAGAGATGAGATGATAAAAAATCCAAGTATTTTTGAAGAAATGAAACAAATTGGAAAAAAATTTAAACAAGAAAGTTTAACTTCCAGACCTGAAAATTTACCCATTCCTAACAAGGGATTTGGTGGCATTGTTGGCGGAAGTTATGCTGGCGTTAATATTCTTAAAAATGCAGAAGAGCCATCAAAAATTATTCTTCCAATTATAGACCCATTTGAAATATTGGAATTAGATATTATTCTTGTTTCAAGCAGGCACATGTTCAGGGCGCCTTATTCCCTGCATGAGAAAAGCGGGCTTGTATCCATTCCGATAAATCCTGATGAAATACTTTTCTTTGACAAGAACAAGGCAAAGCCCGCCAATGTAAAGGCTGACATGAAATTCATACTACGGGAGACTGCAAAGCCGAACGAGGCTTCTTCATTGATAATGCAGGCATTTGACTGGTATAAGAAATCAAAAAAGGAAGTGAGGCAGGAGGAAGACACGAACACAAGGCTGAAAAATTCAAAGTATGACAATGAGCTGCCCAAAGAGAAGATTTCTGAAGAGTTCTTTCCCCCCTGCATGAAGAAGATTCTTGAGGGAAAGCTGGATGACGGCAAGAAGCGTGCATTGTTCCTTTTGCTTAAGTTCCTGATACACACAGGCTGGAGCTGGGCTGACATTGAGGCAAAGCTTATTGAATGGAACAAGACGCATTCTACTCCTCTTAGGGATAATTACATACAGGAGCAGATAACGTGGCACAAGAAGCAGAAGGCAGTTGTTTTGCCGCCAAACTGCGACAAGCAGGAGTATTACAAGGAATTGCAGTTCTGCGCGCCTCTTCCATTATGCTCAAAGATAAGGAATCCTGTGAATTTCGCGAAGATTAATGCGAAAAAATACCGCCTTCCTGAAGGAATAAGGAGGAAAAATGCTAAGAATGAGTAAAGGACAAATGTATACCTTTGTCACACACACTTTTAATGTAATTAAAGGCAAGTGTGAACATTCGTGTAGTTACTGTTATATGAAGCGATTTCCACAGAAAGACCTGCATTTTGATGAGAAAGAGCTTAAAACTGATTTAGGCACTAATAATTACATATTTGTAGGCAGTTCTACCGATATGTTTGCAGAAAATGTGTCTTCTGAATGGATTAAGAGGGTATTAGAATACTGCTTTAAGTTTAACAACCGTTATTTATTCCAATCAAAGAATCCATTAAGGTTTCAGGAATTTTTAACCCATTTTGTAGGTAAAGATGTAGTCTTGGCTACCACTATTGAAACAGATAAAGAGGACATTAAGCTGTCAAATGCTCCTCCGTATTATTCACGGGCATTTGCAATGCGGAATATTAAAGATTGTGGATATAATACTATGATTACCATAGAGCCAATAGTTGATTTTAACGAAGAACTATTTACCGAGCTTATCTCTTTTGCCAAGCCGACATACATAGCAATCGGCTCAGATAGTGGCAATAACCTCCTTCCTGAACCCGGCAAAGACAAAGTATTAGCATTACTAGATAAACTTAAAGATATAGTTCCTAAAGAAAACTTAAAGATAAAGGATAATCTAAGGAGGATATTGTGAAAAAGACAGAAAAGAGGCATTTGCGTGGCATTTGTAAGAACTGCGGTATAGAAATATGGCTAAAAGACAGTCAGAGGATAGAAAAGCCGCTTTGCGAATGTTGCGGAGGAATGGTGTATGACAATTAAGGTAACTAAATCCGAACTTAATCGGGTGTTCCTTATTGGAAAGAATACTGTAAGGATTAGGCGTATCAAGGATTATCCTCCAGATAGGGCTGGAATAAAGATTAAGGGCGAAAGGGGATACAGGTGTGAGCTTTTTTTTAACAAGCTCTATGATAACATAACCTGCTCTTATAAGTTTGGTAAAAACAAATGTTCCTGCCTTGCCCCTTGTCCATTGATACATAAAATGAAATTGCATAAATTGGTTAAAAAATAAGGAAAAGATATTATAAGGAGATTATTATGAAAGAACTACCTCTAAATCAGATATTGCAAGGAGACGCTTTGAGCGTGTTAAAGGGCTTTCCTGACGATTGTATAGACTGCTGTATAACATCGCCGCCTTATTATGCTCTTAGGCAATATGGAACTAATCCTTTAATTTTTGGTGGAAGTAAAGAGTGTAACCATGAATTTAACATAAAAGAAATAAAAGACCCTATGGATAGAGGAGGTAACGGAGACCATGACAGAGAAGGAGGGCTTTCAGGCACTAAAATAGATTATGAAAATTATCGGATAGGTTATTGTAAGAAATGCAATGCCTGGCAAGGACAGATGGGTTTAGAGCCAACACCGCAGGAATATATAAATCATATTGTAGAAATTGTAAATGAGTGTATGAGGGTGTTAAAGCCGACTGGTGTTATGTTCCTTAATCTTGGCGACAGTTATGGTAGCCACAGAAGCGGTAAAGATGCAGATTTAGATAAAGACAATGAAGATAGGGTTAATTCAATGGTAATAAGAAATGCGCCTTTAAAAGCTGTTAAATCTAAATGGTTTAAAGAAAAGCAGAAGCTCTTAATACCTCACAGGATAGCCATAGCATTACAGGAACTCGGCTTTTGGATTCGTGACGACATTACATGGGCTAAGAAAATTTTAATATACCCTGATAAAGAAAGTATAGGCAGTACGATGCCCTTTCCATGTAAAGATAAGCTCCTTCCTGCCACCGAGTACATCTTTCAAATAACCAAGAGTCCTAAATATTACTTTGATTTGAGCCAAGTCAAGACAAGAATAAAGCAATCTACAATAGAACGAGCTTCCAAACCAATATCCTCTACTTATACAAACCAATTAGAGAATAATCCTTATGTAAGCCAGAAAGGTATGGATGCTTACTATAAAAGGTTAAATAATGGTTTTGTAAGCATTGATGAAGAAAGGCGGATTAAGATTAGAGAAGATATAACTCAAAATAAAAAGAGTTTTGATAATTTAATAGAAGCAAACCCTACTAATGCTATTATGTTCAAAAGAATGAACCAACACAGCAAGAAAGAGATACAAGAGCATTTTGCATCGTTTCCTTTATCTTTGGCAGAATTTTTCATTAAAATCGGGGTCCCTTTAAATGGCGTTGTTTTGGACCCGTTTATAGGAAGTGGCACCGTTGGCATAGCGGCTTTACAGAATGGAAGAAGGTTTATTGGCATAGAATTGTCAGAAAAGTTCATAAACCTAGCGAATAGAAGATTAAAGCCCTATTTAGAGCAAAAGAGGATAGGAGAAGAGAATGAAATGTAAACATTGTGGCAAAGATGTAGAGGAAGGTTTGAATAATAACGAAGATTCAGAAGGAAATCTCTATTGCTATGATTGCAAAACTAAAATAGAATGTATAGCTGGCGATTTTGAGATTGATGATGAATGGAGTTAAAATATGGAAATAGCGGAATGGAAGGAAGCTGGAAAGCCATTGAATACTATTGTGAACTGCGAATGTCTTAAAGGAATGAGGCAGATGGCTGATAATTCTGTTGATACGATTATTACTGACCCTCCTTATAACATCTCTAAATTAAACGATAATAGAAGTAAATTAAATAGCCCAATAATTCGTAGAGAAAGTCCCCTTAAATACGATTTTGGGGAATGGGATAATTTAAGTAGAACTGAATTTTTAGACTTTACAAAGTCATGGCTTAAAGAGTGTTGTCGTGTTTTAAAAGAAGGTGGGACTATTATCTCTTTTTTTAATAAAGAGGATATAAGCTTTCTCGGTTGGGAAGCAAAAGATTTAGGTATAAGAACTCGGAGTATAATATCTTGGCATAAAACAAATCCAGTCCCATCTTTTAGAAAAGTTAATTATCTTTCTGCCTGTGAATTTTTATGGGTTGGAAGCAAAGGAGAAAAGGCTTGGACTTTTAATTTCAAACAGCAAAAGGAAATGCACAACTTCTTTGAAACCCCCAATAGTTCAAGTTATGGAGAAACAGAGCATCCTACTGAAAAGCCATTAAAGCTTCTTAAACATTTAATAGAAATACATACTAATGAAAACGATATAGTGCTTGACCCCTTTATGGGTTCTGGAACAACAGCAGTAGCGTGTATTCAAACAGGAAGGCAATATATTGGCTTTGAATTAAGTGAGGATTATTGTAAGATGAGTGAAGCGAGGATAAAAGCCACGCAACCGCCTTTAAAACAGGAGTATGGCTCAATGTCCACAGGCGTTGATTCGGGCTGTTCCATCCCTATCTTTTTCAAGCCGTGTCCTTTCAGTGAAGGCGGTTGTGTCCATTTTTATCTCCTGTATTCTCCCAATGTAATCGCTTCCTGCTCTGCTTTGATTTGAATTGGACTAATATAGGATTGAAACCATTTAGAGCAAATGCAAGTAAAAAAAGATGCGTCATTTGAA
>JASEIA010000046.1 GCA_030018575.1 Nanobdellota archaeon
AATGCTTTCTGAGAAAATAATCAGCAATGTGTATGAGATACTTGCATTAAAGCCAAGTATGCTGCATATTCAGATATCTCTTGACGGGCCGGAAGCAATGCATGACAAAATGAGGGGAATCAAGGGTTGCTATGAGAAAGCGATTGCAACACTGGAAAAGCTGGAATCAATCGACAATGAGAAGCTGCAACTTTCGATTATGACCACTATCTGTAGGACTAATTTTGAGGTCTTGCCTGACTTCGCTGCGCAGATGACAAAAGAGCACTTTCGTGCGTTGCACAAGTTTAATATTGTTCGCGGCTCAAGCTCAGGAACTTTTATGCTTCCAAAGGAGATAACAAGCGGGCTTGACACGGAGGAGGAGCAAGTGCCTCTTGAAAAAATGGAGGGGCTGTTTAAATACATAGAAAAATCAGCTGCAAGGCAAAAGGATGAAATTTGGCAAAAGGCGCAGAAACTTAAATGGCAGAGCTGTATTGCTCTGCTTAAGAACCAAACAAGAATGTGGCATTGTATGGCGGGCTATACATTTGGCGTTATATATTCAAATGGGGATGTTACGGTCTGCGAGCCTGTAAAACCTTTTGCCAATCTTAAAGAGTTTAATTATGACTTCTATAGGTTATGGCACTCAAGGCAGGCTGATGAAACCCGGAAAAAAATAAGAAAGTGCTACTGCATCCATCCATGTAATGTGCTTGATTCAATAGCTTATGACACAAAATCAATTTTCAAAATGTTAAGAGGATAATTTTTTTCTCCAGATAACAAATATCAATACTTCGATTAAAGTCCACCAAATTCTGCTTGCAAAAGCAATGATAATGGCAACATAACTTGGCATGATTGCTGACAGTAGCAATGTTATTATCCCTTCCCTTACCCCTATGCCTCCCGGGGAAAATATTGAAACAAAACCGGCGGTCCACGCAAGAAGAAAGCTTCCGGCGAGATAAACCATACTACTAATGCTGACTGGAAATATTGATACTGCCAGAAAAAAGAATCCAGCCCCCACTAAAATCCATGCTGCCATATAAGAAAGCAAAATGAATAGAATCTGCCCATATGCCACATGGATGACACGAAAGTCTTTTTTAAGCAACGATGCAATTTTGTTAATAATTTTAGGATGTAATGCAATAAATCCAGCTAAAATACAAAATAAAAAAACAGGCAGGGGGATATACTCTCTTGCTTTCCCTGCAAGGAATGCAAATGCGAGTATAAGAGAGGAGGCGCCCATCAGTATAGCTTCCAGAAATAAGCTGATGACGGCTGATTTTTTTGGTATGCCTAATTTGCCGCAGTCATAGACCCTGCACAGCATATACCACACAGTCCCCGGAATATATTTAGGCATCTGCGACTTAAACCATATGCTGATTGTTTTTGAAAGCCCAATATTCCCGCCTGAGGCTTTCAGGCATAACCTCCATGACAAAGCAAGTACCAGCATGCCTGCAAATCCTAAGATTATAGCTATAGACAACATACTGTATCTGATTGAGAAGCCATATTCTGATATCTGGGCATAGCTTTTAATCAGGCGCTGGGCAAGAAAAAATATGATGGCTCCCAACACCAGTATTTTCAGCGCTGTTTTCAGCATTGCTTTTGCTTCCATATATTCTCTTATGAGATTTTTATTGTTTATTATCTTATTGGTAAGCGGATTGGTTAATCTCAAAGATAATGTATATGGGCCGGGTTTTTTCCTTGTCCAAAAAGAAGGCCATTACAGGCTTCATCTTGTCCTGGTTCATTGCAGGGTACTGCTCGTTTGCGCAGCCTGCATAGTCAAACCCGTCAAGCACGTAATACTTCGGCTTTTCATTTTTAATAAATTCACTTGCAAAGGTTGTGTTCCAGCTTCCCAAACTCTGGAAATTCCTTTCAGAATAATAAACAATAGGAACTGAAAGGCCGCAGCCAACAATTGTATCGCCTGGGTTTGTGTGTTCTTTAAGCCACAAGCCGCCGTCTTTTTCCTGCGAAAAAGAGTCTTTCTTGCTGTTGATAAGTAAGTCCGCATATGACATTTGCGCATATACGCCTAAAATTATTATTATGGCAACTGCTGCTATCGCAAGCTCTTTATTATATTTTGAGATGAATTTGAAAATCTGCCTTATGCCAAGGGCGCATATGATGAATAATATTGGCATTGCAGGGAACACAAACCTCGGCTCAAAATAGAACGCGGATATTGCATTGATTATCCCGAATATGAGCAGGACACTGAACCCCCAAAGAAGGATATAGAAATCCCCTGTTAATTCCTTGCTTTCTCTTTTCCATACCTTGTCAAAGCCTATAAACAGGTTTATGAATGCAATTAATCCTGCTATGAAAGCAATAATCAAAGCCCATTTTGCAATTGCCCCAAATCCTGCTGCAGGCAAGCCAGAGCCAAGGTAATATCCTGTTGATTTGAGGTAAGAAAATGTATCAGGCAAAAGCGAAACTGTTTTTGCAACTACACCCTGTTCTGCGCCTTCTGCAAGCGTAATCTGTCCCTCATGGAGGCTTGTAAACAGCTTTAATCTTGGATAAGGATGGCCAAATTCAGCCTGATGGTATATTGCAAAAGGCAAAGCGCAGAGCAGTGCAACCCCAACCATGAGCCAGAGCCTTTTGTCCTTTAGGAACCTTAATCTTTCAGTTAGCAAAAGGAACAGCAATAAGAATATTGCAAAAAACCCGACTCCGTCATAAGCATAAATGCCAAAGCCGTATATTGCGCCTGTTGCATATATGTACCTGTTGTTTTGCCCTTTTACATATCCCTTGTAGAAAAACAATGCAGCCAGGCCGAAAAGCAGTAAGCTGTAAAGATCCAGTGAAACCCTTGCTGACCAGAACAAGTGCTCAAAATAAACAGCCATGAACAATGAAGCCAAAAGACCAATCTTCTTGTTAAAGAATTCCTTGCCTATGAAATAAGTAAGCAGAACACCTCCAACTGCAATGAACTGGTTGAAGAAGCGTATGAACCACTCATTTGCGCCCAGCCAATAAAATATCCCCCAGAGCATGGGTATTGCCCTTGCTCTCCACGGCGCTGCAATTTCCGGGGTGCCCAACCCATAATTTCTTGCCAATGTGAGGTAATCAGCCTCGTCCCACCAGACAGCTGCGTTTACTGTCATGTACTTTAAGCGTATGATAAAGGCAAAAGCTAAAATCCCAAGAAGGATAAGGCGGTGCTTCTGCTCTATGAAATCTTTTGCATTTTTCAGCCAGTCTGCATCTCTTTCTTCAGGCATTACTTCTTTTCTTTTTGCAGAATGCTTTAAATAGTTTTGCATACAATAGATATTATGAAACACATTGTCTTGGACACTAACTTCATAATGTCTGCAATAGGCTTTAAAATAGACATTATTAGGGAAATAGAGAGGATAGCCGACTTCCGCTACAAGCTCACAGCACTAAAGGCTACGTTGTCGGAATTAGAAAAGCTTATAAAGGAAGGCGAATATTTTGAGAGGAAGCGGGCATCGCTTGCCCTGCAGATAATCAGGAAGTCCCGCATGGACATACTGCGCAAGGAGGGATATGCAGACGACATTTTGGCTGCATTAAATCCTGACGAGCACGTCATAGCAACGCAGGATGCGGGATTGCTCAAAAGGCTGAGGCAGAAGGGCTTCAGGACAATACAGATAAGGCAGAAAAAGCGCTTTATTGTTCAGTAGGAGGATATAAAAATGTTTTATGAAGTTGAAGCAAAAGGGCATGTAAGGGTCTTGCCAAAGTTCTTTGGCGATGACAACAAGGAGGCAATAATGAAAAGCCTCAACAAGCAGTTTGACGGGTATATTTCAAAGGATTTCGGCGTTGTAATCGGGGTCACTGACATAAAGGAAGTCAATGAGGGAATCATAATCCCGGGGGACGGCGCTGCATATTATGACACTATCTTTTCAATGCTGACATACAAGCCCGAGCTGCAGGAAGTAGTGCTAGGGAAGATAGCAGACATAACAGACTTCGGCGCTTTTATCACAATAGGGCCTATTGACGGCATGATACATGTTTCGCAGACAATGGATGACTTTGTAAGCTTTGGAAAATCAAATGTGCTTACAGGAAAAGAATCAAAGCACAACCTGAAAGTAGGGGACTTGTGCAGGGCAAGAATAATTGCAATAAGCTACAAGGACCTTTCAAACCCCAGGATTGGGCTTACAATGAGGCAGCACAGGCTTGGCGCTTTAACGTGGATTGATGATGACCTGAAGAAGGAGAAGAAAGGCTCAACTTCTGAAAAAGCGGAAAAATCAGAAAAGACTGAAAAGAAAGAGAAAAAGGAGAAGAAGTAAGATGGGAAGAAAAGTTTGCAGGAAATGCCGCCTTTTTGTTGACGGCTCAGAATGCCCAATATGCAAGGGCTCAAGCTTTACAGACACATGGAACGGCAGGATGTACGTAACTAATTTTGACAAGTCACAGATTGCAAAGAAGTGCAGCATAAAAGCCAACGGCGAATACGCAATAAAGGCGAGGTAAGAATGGAAATTACAATAACAAGCGAAAAGGAAGAGCCTTTGCTTAAGAGAAAGGCGGTAAAGGCAGAGCTAAGCGAATACGGCGCAACGCCTTCGAAAGCTGCAATCAGGGAAGACATTGCAAAGAAGCTGAAGACAGAAGCTGCACTGGTTGACATTTCAAGCCTGAAGCACAACTTTGGCGGCGGAAAAGTTACTTTAACATGCTATGTTTACAAGGAAGCCAAGATGGCTGGTCTCCTTGGCAAGGAAGGGCTTAAGAAAAGAAAGGCGGCAAAGAAATCAAAGGCAGCCTCGGCTGCGAAGTGAGGTTGAATAAAATGGCTGGCAAGAAACCAAAAAACAAGAAAGCAAGCGTCAAGTACAAGAAATATTCTGCTGACGGCAAGAGAAAGCCTTCATGCCCAAAGTGCGGGCCAGGCATATTCCTCGCAGAGCACAAGGACAGGCAGACGTGCGGAAGCTGCGGATATACTGTGTTTAAGAAGTAAATTTATTTTTATTTCTTTAATCCTAACATTTCTCTGGCTTCGCCGGGAGAAGCAACTTCCCTTCCGTATTCCCTTGATATTCTTACAAGCCTGTCAACAAGCAAATCATTGAATGCATGGACATCTTTATCATACCATATATTGTCTTCCAAGCCTGTTCTCACGTGCCCGTTGTTGTAAATTGCAAGCAGGTTCATCTCCAATTGGCTCTTCCCAATGCCTGAGACAGCCCACTGGCAATTCACAGGCTTGTCCTGCATATATCTTTGGAAGTATTTCATCTCAGCAGGTGTTGCGCCTTTCATCCCAAATATGAAATTCAGGTACAAAGGCTCTTTCACCAAGCCTCTTTTAACTAACTCCAACGCATTTGGGAGCATGCTTGCATCAAATATCTCTATCTCCGGCTTTATGTTGTATTCAAGCATCTGCTTTGCAAGCATATCAATAATGTGAGGAGGATTTACATAAGCTGAATTTGAAAAATTCACAGAGCCTGTAGTGAGAGATGCTAATTCAGGCCTCAAATACAAAGCGCTGCCTCTTTCTTCCTGCTTTCTTCCTCTTCCTCCTGTTGAAATATTTATAATTAACTCAGGGCATTTTGCCTTTATCCTTGCCACAATGTTTTCAAACACTTTTGGACTTGAAGTGGGCTTTCCTCTCCTGTCTCTTGCGTGTATATGCACAACAGAAGCGCCTGCATTATAACAAGCATACGCTGATTCTGCAATCTCCTTTGGAGTTATAGGCACGTAAGGATTCATCTCTTTAGTGGGAACCCCTCCTGTCAAAGCGCAAGTGATTATCAGATTCTGCATTTAAGCCACCTTCTCCATTACATTTTTCACAGACATTTCAAAAGTATCTAATATAGTGTCCAATTCGCTTCTTGTCGTGATAAAATGAGGCGCAAGCATCACGTGGTCGCCCTGCTCTACTAAATGCCTATCAATCTTCACTTTCATTCTTGTGCCTGCAAAAATAAGCATTCCGTTTTTCCAGCATTCTGCTTTTATTTTCCCTGTTAAATTTAATTCTTCAGGGAAAGGCTCTTTTGTTTTCTTGTCTTTTACAAACTCAATGCCTGCCATATATCCCAAGCCGCGGACATCTCCTATCCAAGGATATTTCTCTTTCATCTCTTCAAGCCTTTTGAAAAGATAAGCGCTGCCATATCCTATTTTTACAAGCAGGCTCTTTTCATCAATGTAATCAAATACAGCATTTCCTGCTTCTGCTGCAAGAGCGTGTCCTGAAAACGTAAAGCCGTGAACAAAGGCGCCTTTTGAAATTCCGTTTGCTATCTTGTCTTTGCAAACCATGGCTGCCAATGGCATGTAGCTTGAGCTTATTCCCTTGCCTAGCGTGAAAATGTCAGGAATAACAGCGTAATTCTCAGACGCAAACCATCTTCCAGTCCTTCCCGCGCCTGTCATGACTTCGTCAAGTATCAATAAGACATCATTCTCATCGCAGATTTGCCTTATCTTCTTGAAATATTCCCTGCTTCCCTCTGCGCCGCAGCATGAGGCGCCTACAATCGGCTCTGCAATGAATGCTGCTATTTTCTCCTTGCCTTCTTTTTGAATTATTTTCTCTAAACTATTTGCGCATTCAAGATTGCAATGTCCTTCTGTTTTGCCATAAGGGCATCTGTAGCAATAGTGCGGGGCGATTTTCGGCTGCTTCCTGAGCATTGGAGCGTACAGCTTTTGCCTTGCGGGATTTCCTGACACTGCCAATACCCCCAATGAATTGCCGTGATAGCTCATTAATCTTGATACTATTTTTGACTTCTTCTTGTGCCCTGTATCATGCCAGTACTGCCTTGCTAATTTGATAGCTGTTTCATTAGCTTCTGAGCCGCCTGACACAAAGTAAGCTTTTCCGAATTCAGAAGTGAGATGAGACATTATCCTGTCAGCCAAGTTAATTATCGGCTTGTTGATGAAAGCGCCTGTATGGGCAAAGCAAATCCTGTCTATCTGGTCTTTCAGCCTGTCTTTAATATACCTGTTATTATAACCCAAAGAAACAGCAACAACTCCGCCGCAGGCATCAAGTATTTCCCTGTTATTGTCATCTATAATATAAATGCCTTCACCATAAGAAGCAACAGGATAGTCATTAGTCAAATCCCGAGTGAACACGTGGTGCCCCATAGAAGGGTGTAAAGAACAGGGTATTTAAAAGCTTAACCAATCGTCCGTCTGAAATCAGTGCACTGCGAGCTGCTTACGCCTTCTATGTCTTTTAGCTTTTCCTCAAACATATCAGAGCCGAGCTTCTCGTTGCACGTAAAAACAAGGTTCAAAGCCTTCAAACCAAAAGCAACTTCCTCCACCTCTGCCTTGTAGAACTCGCCCTCGTTCGCCTTAAGAACTTCTTTTGCCTTTTCCTCAACAGCTTTTATGTCTGTTTCCGGAGAATCCATCATAAGCTTTATTGTTATTATTGCTGTCGCCATTATACACCGTTAGTTCGGTCCTGAAAATCCACATGAAGGGCAGGTATACCTTGCCCCTAACGCCCTGCAGTGCCTGCATCTTTTTATCTCATACTTGAGGCATTGCGGGCATTTGAACTTCGCTGAGCCCTTGTCATTGGTGAGCTCTTTCCTGCATGACTGGCATAAGTTTGTTTCCATAGCCATTTAGGAAACGGGAAATGTTTATAAAGCTTTCTGATACTATTCTCATTGCCGCCCCTATGGTATAGTCTGGATAGCATGCGACCTTGCGGAGGTTGAGACCAGGGTTCAAATCCCTGTGGGGGCATAAGGACTTAGTAATTATGGACAGTTCACACTCGTTATGCAGGGTAATCTCAAAAAAAGGGATTATGTCAAGAAAGGAGGCTGCGAAGCAGGTGATTGCAGGCAATGTTTCTGTTGATGGAATAATAATCAAAAATCCCGGAGCCGTTGTCCCGCTCTCGGCAAAAATAACAATACAGGGCGAAAAGCAGGAAACAAAGCAAAAGATTTACCTTCTTCTCAACAAGCCGCCAAGGTGCCTTACAACAAGGGAAGATCCTTTGAAAAGAAGGACTGTTTATGACATTGTGAAGGAAAAAGAATGGGTTTTTCCGGTGGGAAGATTGGACTATGGCACTTCAGGATTATTGATAATGGCAAATGACTCCGAGTTCAGCGAAAAGCTTGCAAGCCCCGAGAACAAAATCTGGAAAACATACATTGTGAAAATAAAGGGAACAATTGCAGAACAAGAGCTAAAAAAAATAAATGCAAAGCTTATCTCAACAACAGGGCTTTCATCAAGGCTTGAAATCAAAATCTCCGAGGGGAAGAACAGGCAGGTAAGGAAAATGATTGAAAGCATTGGAAAGAAAGCGCTTTCGTTGACAAGAATTGCAATTGGGGAATTGAGGGATGATAACCTAAAGCCCGGCACTTACAGAAAGCTCACTTCAGAGGAATTAAAGCTGGCTTTGAAAAGCGAGAGATAAGTTTATTAATAACTTTTTGCTCTGAATTTAAGAATTATTTATTCAAAAGAGGATGAACCGGAGGGATTTTCATGGAAGACACGCACACGATAAAAATGGCAATGATTGCATCTGCTACAAAGGCTCTTGAATTCAGGAGAAAGAATCCTGCAAAGAGCGACGACGATGCCTTAAGGCACGTCATGAGCGTGGCAGACGACCTTTTGAGCGAGATGCACTGCTAGAAAAGGTTTATTAAGCATTTCTTTCTATTTTTGAGGTAGATGGACCTGTAGCCTAGCCTGGATAGGGCGACAGCCTTCTAAGCTGTAGATCGCAAGTTCAAATCTTGCCAGGTCCATACTTCTTCCTTTTAAGCAGAAAGCAAGATAGCAATTTGAATGAATTATGCCTGGCAAGTCTGAACAGCGGTGAGAATACTTGCCAGGTCCATACTTGTTTTTCTATTTTATACCTCTTTTCTGCAAAAAGTTAATAAACCAATAAAGGCACTAATTTAATATCAATTAAGAGGTGATACTATGAAAAAAATTATAGTGATTATGCTTGCGTTTGCTCTTCTCTTGACAGCATGCGCGCAGCAAAAGGCGGCTGAAACAGCCATGCCTGCAGTACCGGAATCTTCGGCAGAGGCACCAGCCATAGAAACACCGGAAGCTCCTGCGGCAGAAACGAACGAAGAGCCTGTTGCCTTAATTCCGGCAGAAGAGGAGCCGGCAGCAGCGCCAAAAGAGGAAACGCCAGCCCATGCGCCTGAAACAGACGAGATGAATTATGAAGTAAACATAGGGGATGAGATTAAGTACAAGGACACAGCATTTTCAATAGACAACATTGCCAATTCAGGAAATGAGCTATACCTTAACTTTAATGCGTATATCTTAAAGCTTAAAGGGCTAAACAAGCCTGAAATACTTAACGATGTGGCATACAAAATAGCAAGCAATGCAAATTATGTAAAGGACCATACTGTTACGTTAAATGTACAGCCTTTTAAGCTTGGAAAAAACCAGTATTTGATAATGAAAGACAAGAGTGTCAATGTAAATGGCACAACCCTTCTTCTTGGCGATGTAAAAATGGATACAAACGGGCTGGAGTCGGCATACTTTTATATAAAAGACTATGAATACTGGATAAAGCTGAAACAAACAGTAGATGCAACGAATCTATCAGTAACCTTGGACAGCGCATTTCACCAGCAAAAAAAGTATGCTATCCTTACTATAGTGCCAAGGTAAGGCCCTTTTTCTTTTTTTACTTAATGCGGAGCAGGAACTATTCCCCTACAAATTCGCATAACGTGAAGAACTTGTAGCCTTTTGCTTCAAGCTTCTTCCTTCCGCCGACTTCAGGCAGGTCAATTACAAAAGCCATTTCCACGATATTGCCGCCGAGCTTTTCAACCAATGCAGCAGCTGCCAAAGAAGTGCCTCCAGTGGCTAAAAGATCGTCAACAATAAGAACCTTGTCGCCTTTTTTTATCGCATCCTTGTGAATCTCTATTGTGTCTTTTCCATACTCTAATTCATACTCGTGCCTCTCCACTTCAGCAGGCAGCTTTCCTTTCTTTCTTATCGGCACAAAGCCTTTTCCAAGCTGGTGAGCCAATGCTCCGCCAAGGATAAATCCCCTTGCTTCCAAGCCGACAATAACGTCAATTGGAACTCCTGTGTACCTCTGCACGAATTCATCAATCACTTTCCTAAATCCCTGCGCATCTTTCAACAGCGTTGTTATGTCCCTGAACATTATTCCCTGCCTGGGAAAGTGCGGTATTGTCCTTATTTTTGATTTGAGTGATTCCATTCTCCTTGCTCTCCTTCCTTTTTTTCCTCTTTTATTTTAGGTATTGCCGCTAATAATAATTTAGTGACTTTCTCCACATTCTGCCCGAATACCTTAAGTATCTCTTCCCACGTTACAGGCGGCATGTCATCAAAAATACAGTCATAATCAGTGCTCATTGCAACAGCCGCGTACGGAATGCCTGCTTCGTTAGCCAATGTCGCTTCAGGCGCAATTGACATGTTAATGATATCAGCTCCCCACAGCCTGAACATCCTGCTTTCTGCTTTTGTTGAAAAGCGAGGCCCTTCTATTGTGACTACTGTTCCCTCCTCGTGGTGCTTTATGTGCAATTCCTTGCAGGTTTCGATTAATATATGCCTTAATTCCCTTGAAAAAGGCTCTGCCATGGGCGTATGCACTGCCCCATTCTCGAAGCTTTCGTGGAATGTTATTATCCTGTGCCTTGTGAAGTCAATGAACTGGTCAGGTATTACCAAATCCCCTCTTCCTATTTCTTCTCTTAAGCTTCCGACTGCTGTTGTTGCCAGTATGTGCGTGCAGCCTGCTTTCTTCAAAGCCCAGATGTTTGCCCTGTAGTTGACATTTGTAGGCGGGTATTGGTGCTTCTTGCCGTGCCTTGCGATTATAGCTACATCCACTCCTTTTATGTTTCCTTCTGTAAGCCTTGACGAAGGCATTCCGTAAGGGGTTTCAACTTCTGTTTCTTTTGCGTTTTCAAGAATCTTTGGGTCGTCCAAGCCGGAGCCGCCGATAATACCTATTTTTGCCATTTTCTCACCTTGCAGAATAAAGAAATAAGAAGTTTATATATCTTATCCCAAAAAGGAAGCCTGAATTCAATGTATGTATTAAGCTCCCCTCGTCAAGCAAAAATAGCCCGAGGATAAAAATATAGCCCCAATTTCCCCGCAAGGCTTTAAATCTAATTTCTTCCCTCGGAGAGCAATTTTATAACCCTGCTTTTTTTTAGGTTTTTTGTGGCTTTGTCCTCGGAGCTTAATACATACAATTCAATGAATAACAACACTTATAAATGATGAGTGAATTGTAGAAAAGGAATAGCGCGCAGGTGTAGCCAAGCGGCTAAGGCGATCGGCTGCAGACCGATTATTCACAGGTTCGAGTCCTGTCACCTGCTTTTTCTTATTTTTCATTCCCGTCTGGGTCTGATAACCCGCAGCTTGCTGCGATTGCCCATTTCACCTCCACTTGC
>JASEIA010000047.1 GCA_030018575.1 Nanobdellota archaeon
AGAATCTTATCGTAAAGGTTAATGAGTTGATGAGCTCTACAACGCCCCCGGAGAAGGAGGCAAACAAAGCTAAATGCGTGAAATGTGAACTCCGAGAACAATGCGAAGCTTTAAAGTAGAAGTGCAAAAAGACAAGTAAGTATTTCTGGGAGCTAAGCGAAGCGCACGCTCCCTGCTAAGGGGGACGGGCTGCGTCCCTGCGTGAAGTGTGAATTAAGGGAACAGTGCGATGCTTTGAAGTAAAGTATATAAAGCAGATAATTCTATTAAATATAATCAATGGAGGTGCTTTATGGGAATATTTGATTTGTTTAAAAGGAAGGAAATGCAGCAACTTAGCAGGGCAGAAGCCAAGGCAAGGGCAGAAGAAAGAGCAAGGGAAGAAAAGGAAAAAAGAGCCCGCATTGCAAGGGAAGAGATGTTGATAAGAGAAAGGCGGGCTGTCCGCGGAAAAAAGAAAGGTTCCTCAGGCACTAACGGAGTCCGAAGGATGGGTTGCGTCCATGCGACATGGAAAGTGGAAAAAACAACAGCAATTTTGATTTTAGTACTGCTTATTCCTGTTGTGTCTGCACAGGATGAAGAGCAACAGGCTGGTATAACGCCGGACAGCATATTCTATAAGCTGGATGTATTTTTTGACAATCTAAAAGCAGCCCTGATACCAAGCACAGTTGGCAGAGCAACAGCCAGATTAGAAATAATGGGGGAAAGAGCGGCTGAGATGGATGAAATGGCTGAAAAGAACAAAGCAGCAGAAGCGAAAAAAGCAAAATTAGAACTTCAGCATCAAATACAAAAATTTGAAGGTTCAGTAGAAAAGATAAAAAAGAAAGATGCTCCTGAATTAAAAAAGCAAATTGAGGCTCATGCTGAAAAATTAGAAATGTGGAAGCAGAGATTGAGTAATTATGATATCCCGGATTATGCTGATGCAATGGCTGAGGCAATTGTATTGCTGGAAACAACAGAAAATGTGATTGTAACTATTCCGGAAGATTTGGACCCTGATGCAACATTTATACTTAGTTCAATGTGTAAAGAAGCAGGAGCAACAACAACAGACGAATGCAAGGAAATGATTTCAAGTGGATTCTTAACCGCCCAAATTAGGGCATATGGTCATGGGGAAAGGCCGCCAGACCCTCACAATTGTTCCGGCTTTTGGGCTAGCCGCAAGACAAAATGGTGCTGCAAAGATTCTGACGGAAGCTATTCGCAAGAGTGGATTGAAATGAGAGAGAGTGAAGGTATGAAAGGAATATTAAACTATTATTACAGGAAAGGAACAGTGGAATATAAAATTATAAATCTTCAAACTGAAGAGATTGAGCAAGGAATAGAGACAGATTCCTGTGATGGAAACACATTAACAGAGTGGTTCTGTCCAAGAGTAATGAATATGATAACCCGTAATGAAAGGTACTCTGAGGAGCATGATTGCCCACTAGGTTGTGAGGATGGCGCGTGCAGGCCTTAAGAAGAGTGAAGTGGTAATTAAAGGAACAACCATGCATATGCAAAACATTTAAATCAGAAGAAGAAGTACAAGGAGCTGTTGTAGGCGTAAGCGAAGATATATCTGATATATCAGACACGCTTGAGGAAATTGAAGGTGATTTAACCTAGCGTTCTATCTCCCCTATGTACACCTTCTTCACGTCCCTTATCCTTTTTATTCTTCTCACCACATCCTGCAAATGCTGCAGCCCCTTGGATTCCATGGTGAAGCTGCATTCAACCAAATCATTGTGAATCGGCTTTGCGCCTGCTGATTTTATCTGGGTCTGTATTGAAACAAGAGAGTTTAGGATTTCAGCAAAAAGCCCTGTCCTGTTATGAGCTTCCACTTTTACCTCGACAATTGCGCCGCTGACATCAATCCACGATGCCTTCTTCCTTGCCTTTCTTGACTTTGCATATTTTTTCAGGTTGTGGCAGCCTGCCTTGTGCACCATTGTCCTTCCTGTTTTTGTGACTATTGCCTCAATCGGGTCCCCCGGCAGGGGGCAGCAGCATTTTGCTATCTTAAGCTTTGGCATGCAGACGCCTTCAATGCTTATTATGCATTCCTCAAGCTCCCTCTTTTGCTCAATAATCTGCGCAGGCGCTTTTGCAGGTATGCCGCCTGTCTCTTTGACCTTTTGCCTTATCTTTGTCTTTGCCTTTGATGTTACAACAAACTTAAGCCATTCCCTTGACGGTTTCTGCGCATTTGAAGTAAGTATTTCAACCTGGTCGCCATTCTTGAGCTCTGTCCTTAAAGGGACAAACTTCCCGTTAACTTTTCCGCCGACGCACTTGTCGCCGACACTTGAATGCACAGCATATGCAAAGTCAACAATGCAGGAGCCTTTTGGGAGAGATATTACATCCCCTTTTGGGGTGAAGGCATAAAGCTCATCCTCAAAAATGTCAACATGCAGCATTTCCATGAACTCCCTGGAGTCCCTCATCCCTTTCTGCCACTGCAGGATTTGCTTGAGCCAGTCCAGCTTGCTGTCAAACTTCATGTCTCCCTGCACTCCCTTGTATTTCCAGTGTGCCGCAATGCCTCCTTCCGCTATCTTGTCCATTTCCTCTGTCCTTACCTGTATTTCAACAGGCTGCCCCTCTATCATCACGGCAGTGTGCAGCGATTGGTACATATTTGGCTTTGGCATCGCGATGTAATCATCAAACTCTTCAGGAATAGGCTTCCACAGGTTATGGACAACGCCTATCACTTCATAGCACTGCTTGACTGCCTTTACAATAATCCTAAATGCTATCTGGTCGTAGATATTTTCAAAGCAGCAGCCCTTTCTCTGCATTTTCTTGTAAATGCTGTAAATGTGCTTCGGCCTGCCAATTGCGCTTGCGTATTCAACCTTGTTTTTATCAAACTCCTTGACGAGAAGTGATTTTATCCTTTCAATTTCCTTCTCCCTCTGCTGCATGCTCTTGTTCAGCCTCTCCTTAATGTCCCTGAAAACCATGGGCTCAATCTGCTCAAACGCCCTGTCTTCCAGCTCTGTCTTTATGCTGTGAAGGCCGAGCTTGTACGCTATGGGCGCGTAAACATCCATCGCCTCCTTTGCAAGCCTCTTCCTTTTCTCTTCCCTTAATGAGGAAAGGGTGCGCATGTTATGCAACTTGTCTGCAAGCTTCACAAAAATCACCCTTATGTCCCTTGCGCTTGCCATTATGACCTTTCTTATGTTCTCGGCGCTTCTCTCCTCGCTGTCAGGAATCTGTATGTTTGATATCTTCGTAAGCCCCTCCACAATGGATGAAATTTCTTCCCCGAACTGCTTCTTTATTTCCGTTATCGGCACTTTTGTGTCTTCCACAATGTCATGAAGAAGAGCAGCTGCTATTGATGATTCATCAAAATTAAGCTCTGCAAGAATGTAAGCAACATGCAGGGGGTGCTGTATGTAAGGCTCCCCTGACTCCCTAAGCTGCCCGGCGTGGTGCTTCTCTGCAAACTCGTAGGCTTTTTTTATTAATTCAATGTTTGCCTTTTGGTTGTTTTTCTTCACTAAATCAAGGATTACTGATATTTGCATGGGGTGTATAATGCATTGCGGATTTAAATATGTTCTTAGTAAGCTTTATATCCCTTATCATACTCATTTCTATCCATGAGATACTCGCGGCAAACCATTCTTAAGGAAATAGGAGAGGAGAACCAGAAGAAGCTGCTTGCTTCCAAGGTTGTGATAGTCGGATTAGGCGCCACAGGAAGCTCTTCTGCTGAAATGCTTTGCCGCGCAGGCGTAGGAACTCTTATTCTTATTGACAGGGATGTTGTTGAGCTTAGTAATCTGCAGAGGCAGTCGCTATTTTCAGAAGAGGACATCGGAAAGCCCAAGGCAGTTGCCGCGCGCGATGCAATACACTCAATTAACAGCGAGACAAAGGCAGACGCTTACCCTATTGACCTTGACCATGAAAATGTTTCAATTCTTGAAGCTGACTTGATTCTTGACTGCACTGACAATTTGTTTACAAGGTTCTTGATTAACGACTATTGCAAGCGGAATAAAAAGCCGTGGATATACTCTGCTGTTGTAGGCACAAAAGGAATGACAATGAATTTCCTGCCTTCTAATAAGGTTTGCTTTAATTGTATCTTTAAGATGGTTGAAGGATTGGACACATGCTCAACAATGGGGATATTGAACACAGCTCCGTCTGCAATAAGCTCGTTCCAGGCTACAGAGGCAATTAAGATACTTACAGGGCAGAAGCCTTCAAAAGACTTGATTCATATTGACCTCTGGAAACAAACATTTGAAAAAATTAAGGTAAAAGCTGATAAGAAATGCACTGTTTGCAAGGGCTCATACGAGTATCTTGACGGAAAGAAGCAGGAAATCATCAAGTTCTGCGGCTCAGGCACTTATCAGATTAAGGGAAAGTTTGATTACGAGGAATTAAAGAGAAAGTTAAGCAAAGTGGGAAAGATTCAGGACGCGGGAGTCTGCTTCAGGTTCAGCGCAATGACAATATTTCCTGACAGGGTTATAATAAAAGCCCAGACAGAAGAGGAAGCCAGGACAATGTATTCCCAGGTTGTGGGGAATTAGCGCTTAAAAGTCATATATTAGTAATATCTAACTTTATTGGAAAGTCATATATTAGTAATAGAAAGCTTTTTAAAGGAGCGCGGCAATATATTATCATGGATTTCAAGCCAATAATACAAGAGCAAAGAAAAGAGCTTGAAGATATATTCAGGCAGGAGACAATAATAGGCCGAGAGGGGCTCGCCACGGCAAAAAGCTATCTCCGTCATCCAAATATTCTCGCAGTTCTTGGAATAAGGCGCAGCGGCAAGTCCATATTTTCATACCTTCTTGCAAAAGGCGGGAACTATGGCTATATTAATTTTGATGATGAGCGCCTTGGCGCTGTAAAAACAGATGATTTAAACAGCATTCTGGAAGCGTTTTACGGGCTTTATGGTGACGTTGAATATGTAGTGCTTGATGAAGTGCAGAATGTCCATGGGTGGGAGCTATTTACAAATCGCCTGAGAAGAACTAAAAAAGTCATACTAACAGGAAGCAACTCGCAGCTCCTTTCCGGGGAGTTGGCGACGCGCCTGACAGGCAGGTATATTGATTTTGTGCTTCTGCCATTCTCTTTTAGGGAGTATACGGAGCTCAAGCAGGTTGAGGTAAAAGAAAGTTATACAACACAAGAAAAATCTGAAATAATAAAGCATGCCTTAGCTTATATTGAATCTGGGGGGTTTCCTGAAGTAGATAAATTTGGCAGGCAGATGCTGTTGAGAATCTATGAAGATATAATAACGAAAGACATAATAATGCGCTATAAAATCAGGAAAATTGAAGAATTTAAGCAGTTTGCAAGATATCTTGTTTCAAATTCAGGAAAAGAGATAACTTATTCCAAATTAGCTGAAATTTTCAAGCTTAAGCACCCTTTGACTGCCTCAAAGTGGGTTTCTTACATCGAAAACTCATTTTTGCTTTTTAGGCTGGAAAGGTTCAGCTTTAAGCTTAAACAGCAGTTTATAGCTCCAAAAAAGGTTTATTGCATTGATACAGGCATCATAAACACAATCGGCTTTAAATTTTCAGAAGACAAAGGCAGGCTTATGGAAAACAAAATTGCCGTTGAGCTGCGGAGAAAGGCTTGCGGCAAAGGCATTGAGATATATTACTGGAAAGACCACCAGCAAAATGAAGTGGATTTCGTTGTTAAGCAGGGAAAAAAAATAATGCAGCTTATACAGGCAACAAATGCAAATGAGCGCATGGATATTAATGAAAGGGAATTAAAATCCCTTGTAAATGCAGGCAGGGAGCTTAAGTGCAGCCGCCTTTCCATAATAACGTGGGATTACAGCGGCACGCTCACGTATGCGAAAAGAAAAATAGAGCTTATTCCTCTCTGGAAATGGCTTTTAGCGGAAAAGTAGCAGCGCAATGACAATATTTCCTGACAGGGTTATTATCAAGGCGCAGACAGAAGAAGAGGCAAAGACGTTGTATTCGCAGGTTGTGGGGAATTGAAGGTAAGGATAACTGCACCTATTCTGTGCAATATCTTGCGCAGTTATCTATATTGCCCCTAATATTGTCTCGGCAAAACGCAACAAAAAGGCTCGCATGGAAACAAATATCACATTTATTCGTTTCCAAAGAAAACAAATAATTACCTGCCTTTGAGCCAAGCAAATCAGGGTTTATATGCCTTGAAAGCAGAATTTTGCAAGGGGGATTAGCATGATATCTCCTTCTTCTTTTTCAATATCTTTGGTTACAACAAAAGCTTTCTTGATTTTGAGGGTCTTGCCGTATTTTTGCATGAAATAATGCACCCACCTAAGGTCATCTTTTTTAACATCCGACTTGTATTTGACTTCCACCGGCACGGTTTCCTTTAAGAAATCTATCTCTTTCTCTTTCTCCCGCCAGTAATATTTTGCGTCCAGCTCAAACAGGACAAGGTTCTCGGCAAACTTATCAGGCTGTATGCCGAAAGGCAGCCCTAAGCACGGATGATAGGGGTATATCTTTGAAAGCTTTCTTGACGCGGCTCTTATTGACGGCCTGAAGTTCAGGATTTTTCTTATCAAAAACGAAAACTCAAGGTATGACAAAGCAGTATAAAGCGTTTTTTTTGCCCTGCCGAGCTCTTTTGCCAAATCATCAAAAGACAGGCACTGCCCTGGATTGGACATAAATATGTTAACGAGCTTTTCCAGCAGGATTATGTCCACGTCTTCAAATTCTTTCGGAATGTCTTTAAGTATTATCGGCTCAATAACAGAGCTTCGAATATAGCTTTTGATGAAATTTACATCTTTTTCATTGATAATTTCGGGAAAAGGCCGCAGAAGATAATTGCCAAATTCTTTCTCCAGCATTTCCCTATACAACAGAAAATTGCCCGCGTTAATGCCCTTAAAATGCAAAAACTCCTTGAAACTAAGCGGCTTCAGCTCGTAATATATGGCTCTTCCGGCAAGGCTCTTTTTGGCGTCAACCATTAAATTGAGCGACGCCGAACCTGAGATAACCATCTTTATATTGCGGAGGTTGTCGTATATCAGTTTTACACTTGACACCCAGTTTTTTGACTTCTGCACCTCATCCAGAAAGAGATAGACACTCTCTTTTTTGTAATCCCTGCCGGTTATCACAGAATACTCTTTCAATATGTCTTCTATGCGCTTTTCCTGCAGTTCCGGCTCGTCAAATGAGCAATAAATAATCTGCAGCGGGTTTGTCTTGCTTTTAATCAAATGTTTTATCATCTGATAAATGATTGTTGATTTCCCTGTCCTTCTCAGCCCTGCAATAACCTGTATCTGCCGCCTGCCCAAATCCCCTTCTATTTGCCGGAGCAATTCCCTCTTTGTTTCAGGCGCAAACTTCTCCCTTACTTGCTTTTCGGTCCACCAGTGGCTTAAATCCTGTAATTGCATATTTGTTTTATATGGAAACTAATATTTAACCTTTTCGTTTCCAAAGAAAACAAATAATTAATGATTATTGGGCGCCTGCTTCAGGCTCAGCGCAATGACAATATTTCCTGACAGGGTTATAATAAAAGCCCAGACAGAAGAAGACGCTGTATTCGCAGGTTGTGGGGTAAAGTCACTCCGCTTTGCTACGTTCCTAACCCCGCCACCCTGTAGACTGGCAGGAAATTAGCGCTTTATTACAGCTATCTGCTTGGCAACCCGCCTTTCCGCTTCCCTGCCCAAAAACTTTTCTATAAGCGCCATCTCAAGCTCAAGAAGCCTTTTGACAATGGGGCTTTTTGTGTCCAAAGTGTATAATGAGGTTTTCCCGAATTTCCTTGTTTGTTTTATTACGCCTGCCTTTTCAAGCTCACCCCAGCAGTAAAACAGCGAAGTCCTGGATATTCCGGCGCCTTCTGCAATGGCTTTTTTGCAGAAATCAGCGCCCTTGTTCTCAATAAGAAAATCTGTTACCCGCATCAGCGGAGAATCCCCCACCAGCTTCAGGAACATGCTTTTTTCCGCAAACTTTTCAGGTTTTTCCATTGAATTTTCGCCTCGCCCGGAGGATTTTCAAAACTTGGCGCAAAGCTTATTAACTCCGGCACAAGCAGTGCTTTGTTCAAAAAGAAGGAAATAGTATATGTTTAAATACTTTTCCTTTCAACGTTCAAAAGTATGAACATACTAAAAAATGGATAATAATCAAATAAAAGGGAAAATACTGCATAAATTGCTGAGAGCCGGCAAGATAGAGGCAAGCCACACTGCAATTGAAAACCTGCACAAGGGCTTTCCAAAGGACATGGCAGGCAGAGTAAAAGATACTGTTAAAGAGCTTGTAAAAGAAGGAATATCTTTGAAAAGCATACAAGCTACGGCGTGCAGGTTTCAATAAATATTGAACATTCTGCGAAGATAAAAGAATACATTAGAAGTTTCCTTATGCAGGATTAATTATCAGCCGACCTTTTGTAATCTCAGTTCTTTGCTTTTTCAGCGCAATTCAAACAATTTCTCCATCCTGCCAATATCATCAAGATTAAAAGTGTTAGTCTGGCAGTGGATTTTGCCAGAAGCCCGGGTATTTTGGGCGTTCCGACATCCTTGTATCTTATACCTTCGGCAGATAAAATCTTTTTTAATGACTTTGCTTCTTTGTCGACAAAAACAAGGTCCTGTCCACCAACAGGCAATACTAGGCTGTTAAACGGGTACCATGCTCCATCTTGAAATCCCCTTTATTTTTCTGCTTACCATAGGAAATACCTCCTTCCATGCTTCCATTCGTCAGGCACTATGAATTGTCCTGTATTCTCATCAATTCCAATTAGAGGAGCAATATACGGATTAATTATCTTTCCTGTTTCATCCTTTCTCAAAGGATTTAAGCAGAATCTTTATTTGCCATTTGTTCAAGCGGCTTTTTTTCATTTGGGTTCATCCGGCCTCCTATAATCCCAATTCGCTGCTTTCTCAATTCTTCCAATATAATCCCGGGCAACATCAAGTATGTATACTTCCCCTCCTGAATTCGTGTACCTGCACCACGCATGCCCGCTTCCATCAGTGTTCCTGTCAATACTGATATCTCCCCTTAAGTAACCTTCTTTTTTGAATAATTCTAACAATGCGCCGCAGGTCAAAGCCATGTGCCTGCATACCCCTATATTCCTGCTTATGAACATGTCAAGAGCAATCTTTCCATCTTTTCCTGAGTGGCATAGATTGACAAGCGCATCAACCGCTTTCTCATCATACTTCATTGCCTCTTTCACAGTGTCATATACTGCGTTCAATATCAGGACTTTTGCAACGCTGATATCCACTTTATCAACGAGCGCCTTTTCCTTTGCCTTTTCATAAAGCTTTCTTATTGCAGGATACTTGTCAGAATCAACAACAATCGCTTCCCTTTCTCCTGCGCCAATGTAAACACCGCCGTCAATAGGGGTATCCCTGTGGATTATTCTTCTGCCCATGTACATGCCTTCCTCAAGCACGTCTTCAAGGCGCTTTTCTGTAAACATAGTCCTGTCCCAGTTTGCCATTTTTACCTGCTCCTTGCATTCAATGCATTCTGCTTCTGCTCGTGATAAGGCTTGCTTAAGTCAACTTCAAATGCAAATGCGTTCCTGTCAAGATAAGGATTGCCGCTTGCATCATATTTAATTTCAAACAAAACTCCGCTCTTTGACCTTACTGCTGAATCCAAATCCCCGTCGCCGTCAAAATCCCTATAAACCATATTTGCTGAAGGCACTGCATTGCTGTCTGTTTTAGGCTTTGCAAGCTCGCAGCCGCCAAAAAAATGGGAAGCGTATGCTGCGCACCCAAGCAAGGCCACGCCAAACAATACCTTGTCTGTAAGGCTGTGCCTGTCCTCGTGGAGATAGCTGTTTCTGCTCATTTCACTCCTCATCCCCGTTAAACTGAGTCGAAACTCCGCCGACAGATGCCACAATGCCTCTTTGCTTTAATTCATTGAGGAAGAACTCCACATTGTTTGCAAGCTGCTCTGGATTAGTCTTGTCAGTAATGTTCACGTCAATGCTTATCCTGCTTGGCTTGAATTGCTTTTCCATTTTAATCACTTCCATACATCCAGCTTTTGTATCCTATTTGGCGGGCATAATTATCCATAATCCGTTCTATCTGCAACAGCACATTGCCATCCAGATTTCTGAATGGGACAGTAAAAATCATCTTGAGAACAGTGCTTATGTTAAGAGTGCCTCCACCCATTAAAATTCCTTCAAGTAAGCCCTCTTTCTCCTTTCTTACAGCATCTTCTGCAGCGAGTCCTGCTTGTATTGTATATGTTCCATCTTGCCCTTGTATAAGAACAAAAGGAAAATCCCCTGCCATTGGCTTGTCTCTATTTGTTTGTGTTTCCATTTTTCCTCCTTACTCTGGAATCCTCATCTCCAGCTTTTCTCCCTTGTGCCTTAAGCAGCCGTGTTCACTGCCAACAAGGCATTCTGTCTGAAGCGGTTCACGCACTTGGATATATTCTTTTGGAGAGTATCCAATCTCCTCCATTGCATAATTATAACCTCTTTCTGCTGCTGCCAAAGCAAACAACAAGCCTGCATAAAATTTCAAGCCCATTTTACTTCTTCTCCTTTTTCTTTTCGCTTTTCCTGCCTGCATACGCTATGATTCCGCCTGCAGCTGCGCACGGAGGCGTTAACAGCGCTCCCCAGCCAAAGATTGAAAGCCTGCCTGCATTGTCGTAGTTTCTTGAAACAAAAGCAGTTATAGGGCTTCCATTTGGCGGAGCATGAGCGTTGAGGTTATACATCTCTACAAGAGACTGGTTTCCCCATGCATAATCTGCTCCGGCAAGCGCTAATGTAAGCCCGGCAGTTGCAATAGCATTCTTGAAAAAGCCCATTTTAGCCCCTTCCGTGGTCCGGAGTCATGGCATCATCAAGCTGGGTTTCAAGGTCCCGGTTCAGCCTTTCGCATTCCCTTAATCTCTCTTCAAGGCTTGGGAACTGCTCCGGCCCGAACACTTCATCAGCTGTCGGAAGCCTTTCTGCGCAAGCCCTTCCTCTTTCCTGCATTGTCCTGCTTGAATCATAGCAAGGAACTGTGTTTGAGCTGCATCCTGAACCCCCACTCTGTGCGCCATTTCCATTCGGCTTCGGAGGCGTTGCCCTGCCTTCGACTGTCCTGAACCTTGTGGTGATTACAGGCCCGCCATGAACAACAGTAACTGCCCTGTATCCCGGAGGCAGCTGTAATACATACTGCGTGCCCCTTCTTGCCGCTATCAGCCTTTCTGCATTTTCCCTTGCATTTTTCTCATCAAAAGGGTTGCGCCTTGAAAGCTGGGGCCTTTTCCTGATGCCATACTTCGGCTCAAGGCCTTGTGAAGGCTTCACATATGTATTATCATTACCGCGGTCCCTGTGGCAGCAACTCACTCTTGGATGCACGACCACCGGCTCGTCTTTCTTGCAGCCTGCTGAAT
>JASEIA010000048.1 GCA_030018575.1 Nanobdellota archaeon
TGCTCGTTTGGATTATCATGCTTGTAGGCGTAAGGCTTGTTCTGAGAAAAAACCACTTTCTAAAACATTCGCAAACTTTCCAAAAATCCCACGCAAAATCTTATAAACAACCAAGCACACTAACAGAGCATGCGCTCCAACAGGACATTTGAAATAAAGGTTGAGCCTTCTGTGATGGATTGGGCTGTTAAAAGCTCGGGCTGGGAAATCACAGATTTAGCCAAAAGGATTAAAGTAACTGAAGAAATACTTAACAGCTGGATGGAAGGAAATGCAAAGCCCACATTGCGCCAACTTGAAATCCTGTCAAATGCTGTCAAAAGGCCGTTAGCGGCATTCCTGCTGCCTGCTCCCCCGGAAGAAGAGCCATTGCCAATAGTTTGCAGGAATATGCCGGTATAAGCAGGCAAAATTAATCCTTATATCCTTGCAATCTCTTCCGTGGAATAAACCTTTACCGCCTTCTGCTTATTTTTTAATGGCTTGTCATTCGACCATATTGCAATATTCATCTTTAATGCAAGCGCTACATAAGGCACATCCTTTCTGTCAGGGGAAATGCGCCCTGCTTTTGCAACAAAAGGCTTTATTTCTTCATAAGGAACAAGCGCTATCCTTCTTTCAAGTATGCCAAAAAACTCATCAAATTCCGCGTCAGTGCGCTCGGTTTTCTTTTTTATCAGCTCCCTGTATTTCTCAAATTCCACAAAAAGGAACTCAGGCGCATAGAGGTGCAAGCCTTCCCTGAATAAAAGCTCTGATGTTATGCTTTTCCTAATCAGGGCTGCAAATAGTATGTTTGCGTCTATAACAATGTCCATTAAATCACCTTTAAGAGCTGTACCGCTTTGCAAGCTTCCTGCTCAGGCCCGCGCCAAGCTGCAGCGCTTCTTTTTCTGTAATCGCGCTTTTGGACTTGAATTTCCTCAAAAACTCCATGTCTGAAATCTTCTGCAGGAATGCCTGCCTTGCAACTTCAGACCAGTTTATTTCCGCAAAAGATTCCATTTTATGCTTAAGCTCTTCAGGCACTGCCAGTGTCATGGTTGTCATTTTCTTGCTTCCTCCCAATTATGTATGTTTATATATGATATGTGCAAATATATAAATGTTTCGGAAAGGCAAAGAAGAAGTTCCGCGGGAAAGCGGACGGCAGAAAAGTAATGGAATTATTGAAAGCCCTCATAGAGCAGTAGATTTTTCACTAACATTCATGAGGCAGGGCTTCCCCTATATCAGGAAATATTTCTGCCAGCCTCTCAAAAAGCCGCTTCTTGGGCTTTGTAATGGAATTGCCAAAGCCCTTTATCAAGAGAAATCCGCCCTGGTCACTGTGCATATACTGCAGATAAACCTTGCATGGACATGAAAAACCTTGAGTATTTAAGGCAAGTGCGCTGCTTGCCTCATTGAATCTTGCCCTGTTTCCTGCGCCCCATAAGGCAACCCTTGCGGCAGAAATATCCCTTATATGAAATGCAGGGAAACTGAAGAAGGGATTTAAAAATATTAAAGGGGCGTACCTTGCTTTTGTCAAAAGCCTGCTGTCAATGAGCTTTAGCTCCAGGCTGTCAAGAATAACATAAGCAGATAAGCTTTCAAAATAAGGATCCTTCTTTTTAGGCGGAGATTGCTTAAATTCTTCAATGGCAGACAAAGAGCTGGCATAATAAACCTCAGGGCTGAAATACATCCTGACCCTGTCACAAAGAGAAGGTTGCGCTTGCTTTAGGTAAGCCTCTGTAAGGTTAAGCAAAGTCATAGCAATAATAAGGATGAGCTCATTAATAAGTTTTATCGTGAGTTTTATAAATAAGCTGTGTTTCTAACAAGCTATGACAATCATATTAAAGATAAGCAAGGACAACCCTGAAAAGATTTTGGTAAAGCAGGCTGCTGTTATAATAAAAGAAGGAGGGCTTGTTGCATTCCCCACTGAGACAGTTTATGGATTGGGCGCTGATGCATTGAATCCAAAAGCAGTTGCGAAGATATTCGAGGCAAAAGGCAGGCCTGCTGACAACCCCTTGATTGCGCACATTGCTGACAAAAAAGATGTTTACAGGCTGGCTAAAGAAGTGCCAAAAGAAGCAGAATTATTAATGAAAGAGTTCTGGCCCGGTCCTTTGACTATTATATTAAAAAAATCAAATCTCGTGCCTGATATTGTTACAGCAGGATTAGATACCGTTGCAATCAGAATGCCTTCGCACAAGGTTGCATTGGCTTTAATCAAGGAAGCAAAAACTCCGATAGCTGCGCCTTCTGCCAATTTGTCAGGTAAGCCAAGCCCCACAGATGCAGGGCACGTTATTGAGGACATGAAGGGGAGGGTTGATGTAATCATCGACAGCGGAAAAACAGACATTGGCGTTGAATCCACTGTAATTGACATGACTGTGAAGCCTCCTTTGGTGTTAAGGCCCGGCGGTTTGCCGAAGGAAGAACTGGAAGAGTTTTTGAAGAATATAGGAAAGGAGGAGAAATCAGACAAACCAAAAGCTCCTGGAATGAAATACAGGCATTATGCCCCTAATGCAGACGTGATTGTTGTTGAAGGCAATAAGGAGAAAGTAATGAAGAAGACAAAAGAGCTCATCGAGGAATACAAATTAAAAGGAAAGAAGGTTGGGGTAATGGCGGCAATTAAAGAGCACGGCTATGAAGCTGATGTTGTGAAATTCATAGGCAGCACTGAAAAGGAGGTTGCCAAAAAGCTCTTCAGGGCATTAAGGGATTTTGACAAGGAAGACATTCATGTAATAATCGCGGAAGGCATTGAGGAGAAAGGCATTGGGGAGGCTGTGATGAACAGGCTGAGAAAGGCGGCGGGGTATAATGTGGTGGAAGTTAGGTAAAGAGAAAGATTTATATACCTTATAGAGTATAATATTATACTGAGGTAGATATATATGATTTATGAAGAAGAAATGAAGATAATAGGGCTTTACAGGAGCAATTTATTTGCAGAACTGACCCTGCAGGAGATAATGAAGAAGTTAAGCAAGAAATCATATTATTGGACGCACAAGGCAGTTAAAAAGCTGCAGAAAGCATCCATAATCAATGTAAGGAAAGCGGGAAAAACACTGCTGTGCAGCTTCAATTTCAGAAGCCATCGCGCAATCGCTCACCTCGCTTACGCTGAGAATCTTGCGGGAAGCAATGCAATTCCGGAACTGCTTGCTGCAAAACTGGTTGATTCGCTCGCTAAATGCACGCCTTTTTTCATCTTAATGATTGGCGGAAGCTATGCAGCAGGAACTGCAAGGAAAGGCTCAGACATAGATATTGCTATTATTGTTGAAAATGAAGACGCCAAAAAAGCAATAAAGCCATACCTAAAGGCAGCCATAGAAATCTCAGAAATAGAGGTGGATGAATATATATTTACAAGGCAGGAATTTAAGGAAATGCTTATAAGGCAGGAAGAAAATCTGGGCAAGGAGATGGCAAGGAAGCACGTAACCATTTATGGAGCGGACAGCTATTATTCAATAATAATGTGGGCGCATAGAAATGGTTTTCAGGGATAAGTATGAATACCTCACTAATGATGCAAAGCTGAAAGAAGAGATTTCCAGGCATAAGGCAAAAGAAAGCATCCAGCAAACAAAAGTCTCGGAAAGCGAGATAATTTTGCATTTTAACAGGGCGGAGAACGAGCTAAAGCAGGCAAAGATATTGTTCGAAGTTTCCCTTAGAGAAAAGCTTAAGCTCGAGATTGATATTCTGCCGGATGATACATTTTATAGCGGGGCGATAGCGCATGCTTACTATGCAATCTTTTTTGCAACAAAAGCGTTATTGCTGACAAACGGCATAAAGACCAAATCCCCTAACATACATAAGGCTACGCTTGATGCATTTGCTTATTATTTCATAGCAACCCCTTAACGATGCTCTGGTTACTATTTTCGCATTCATGCCAATCTATGCAAAGGTAACGCTTGAGATGACTTTTTCTGAAATTGTTGCCCTTTTACTTGTTGTTCAGCTGATAGGTTTTCCAGCAGCAATATTTTTCGGGTGGCTAAGCGATAAGAAGGGTTCTAAAAAAATATTGTTAACAACAATAGTTTTGTGGGCATTAATTGTATTGGGAATCTCCTTCGCTACCTCAAAACTGTTCTTTTATGCTATGGCAATACTTTGTGGACTTGTTATCGGTTCAAGCCAAGCAATTGCAAGATCATGGTTTAGCAGAATCATACCAAAAGAGAAAATGTGTGAATTCTTTGGATTTAATGGGTTTGCAAGCAAAGTAGCTGCAACAACCGGCCCTCTTCTTTTTGGCATTATCTCCTCTATTACTTCAAACCAGCGTATAGCAATGGGATCTCTTATTATTTATTTTGTAATCTCATTTATGATTTTTGCAAAAATCAAAGATGAAAAAAAAATGTTGCGCTCTGCAAGGAAGGCTGTTGAAGTGCGCTAATACTTTCCAGCAAGTATCCTATATAGAATCCTGAAAGGGCCTGAAGAAATTTTATACATGCTATTAACAGCTACTGCAACAAACAGCCATAAAGGCAGCGGCTTTGTCGCAAGCTTGAACTTGCCATTTTTCAGCGCATTAACAACAGACCTTTCATTCTTTTCAGCGTCAATCAATGTGTAAGTATGCCCTAATTGCGAAAGCATGTGCGTGTCAGAAGTGCCAAGCATTGGAAGATTGTGCATTTCAGCCGCAATAACCGCTTTTCTGTTAAGGTTGCACAAGCTTGTGTAAAAATGCGAATATTCGATTGCATCAAACAAATGAATGTGTTTGTAAAGATTCTTTCCAAGGCACATCCCCCCCTTGAAAAAAGGATGAGGCGCAGCAACAAAAACATCTTTAGGAAGATTCTTCAATGATTCAATTGCGGGATAATCCTTTACATTGCCTTTAAAATTTACCAAAAGCACTTCCCCTTCCCTGTATCTCATTTCAACAGCAGGCAGCAATAAAATCCCTTTTGATTCTGCATAACCCTTGAATGCCGTATAAGAAGCCAACGGCTCTTTCCTGTACTCAGGGAAATAGTCGCCAAACTTTGTTAACGCGTAATGCTCTGAAAAGCACAGCACGTCAAATCCCATTGAAGCGGCCTTGTCTATAAGCTCTTTGGGCGAGAAGTTCGTCTCTATCTTCTGTATGTAATTCGTATGGTTGTGAAGCGCAGCTTTAAGCATCAGGATTTAGTGAAGGCAGGGGTTTAAAAAGATAATGAAGGCGAAAAGCCGCATAAGAAGGAAAATATATAAACCTCCGCCAATGAATCAAGTGTATGGACAGGAAAGAGCTTAAGGCGCAGAAAGAGGGCTGGCTAAAGAAGCTAATGCATAAAAAGCCCATAAGGGAAAACCCCTTATCAACCCCGATAGACAGCCACTTGACGCACTTGCCATATACACGCCATAAATTTATAAACAGAAAATAATAGATTAAAATAGGAGCTGAAAAATGACAAAAGACTTAGCTATTAGAAACTCAACCGTAGAATTTTTAATATTTACTGCACATTCTGGAGAAGAATGTATTGAGGTAAAATATGCAGAGGGGACGGTGTGGTTATCTCAAAAAATGATGGCAAAACTATTTGATGTAACTATTCCCACAATAAATGAACATCTTAAAAACATTTATCAAAACAAAGAATTAGGTGAAAATTCAACTATTAGGAAATTCCGAATAGTTCAAAATGAAGCAAATAGAAATGTGCAAAGAGATATTGATTTTTATAATTTAGATGCAATTATCTCATTAGGCTATAGGGTTAATTCATATCGTGCTACGCAATTCAGGATTTGGGCGACAAAAGTGATTAAGGAATTTGCAATTAAAGGATATGTTTTAGATAAAAAAAGATTAGAAAATGGAAATTTCTTAAATCAAAACTATTTTGATGAACTTTTAGCGGAAATCAGGGAAATAAGGCTAAGTGAACGAAATTTTTACCAGAAAATAACAGATATTTATGCAATAAGCTTAGATTACGATAAAAACGCAGAAACAACCAAAGAATTCTTTGCAAAAGTTCAAAACAAGCTTCATTACGCAATACATAAACACACTGCGCCTGAATTAATTGTAAAAAGAGCGGATAGCAAAAAAGAGCATATGGGATTAACATCATGGAAAAACTCACCCGGAGGTAAAATAATCAAAACAGATGTATCTATTGCCAAAAATTACTTAACAAAGGAAGAATTAGAATCTTTAGGGAGAATAGTAAGTGCATATCTTGATTTAGCAGAAGAACGAGCAAAAAGAAGAATACCTATGACTATGGAAGATTGGTCAAAAAGGCTCGATTTATTCTTAGAATTTGATGAGAGAGAAGTATTAAAAAATGCGGGCAAAATAACAATGAAGATTGCAAAAGGATTTGCTGAAAGTGAATTTGAAAAATACCGAATTTATCAAGATCAATTATTTGAGTCAGATTTTGACAAATTAGTTGAAAACTCAGATAATCTAAAAAACCAAAAATTAAAATTAAAGTGAAAAATCTGAATTGTCAACTATTCAAAAATTTCGAATAGTTCCGAAAGAAGAAACAAGAGATAATGAGAAAGAATAATGCTCAAGCATAAAAGCAAAAGAAGTAATGCCGTAGTCTTGCCTTCTCCGCAACCTTTAAATATAACCTTTACTATGGTTATTATAACCCTTATGGAGGTTATAATGGGTTTATTGAAATTCATAACAGAAAGCAGGGAATCAAGGAGAATCTTCGGCGAGAAAGAGATTAAGATAATTGAGAAGCAGCTATTAGGAGTAAGCCTCACGCAGTCTGAGAAGAACCGCCTTTCAAGGGGCATAAGGAAGAAGCTGGAATTCATCCAAAAGATAGCAAGGTTTGAAGATGAGTTCAGGCTGAAGAAGGGCGGAGAAATAAAGGAAATCATAAAAGACGCAAAAGAGGCAATAAAAGAAGATATTCTCGCAAACAAAATCAAGCAAATCACGCTTTTCGGCTCTGCTGTTGAAAACAAATTAACCCTGCGCTCAGACATAGATATTTCAGTTGAATTCAGGGATATAACCGCAGCAGAAGCAACATTGTTCAGGAAAAGGATTCTTGGAAAAGTTAATAAAAGAGTAGACCTGCAGGTTTACAACGTATTGCCAAATAACATCAAGAAAGCGATTGATGAAAAAGGCAGGATGCTCCATGGGCAGGATAAAAGAGAAAATAGCTGAAATTGAAGGATATCTTGATGAGCTTGAAGAGTTCATGCCTGATGATATTGATGAATACCTGCATGATGCAAAGACAAAGGCTGCCTGCGAAAGGTATTTTGAAAAAATAACAGAGGCAATGGTTGACCTGGCATTTCTTATAATAACGGACAAGGGGCTGAAGCAGCCTGAAGACGACAAGGGAGCGTTTGGTGCTCTTGCAAAAGAAAAGATAATCAGCAAAGAGCTTGCAGAGCGGTTAAAAAATGCAAAAGGCATGAGAAACATTATTGCCCACCAGTATGGAATAGTAGATAATGAAATAGTCTTTCATTCAATAACAGGGGAGCTTGTAGAAGACGCTGAAGATTACTTAAAGAGCGTCAGCAAAGCATACAGAAAATAATGCTCAAGCATAAAAGCAAAAGAAGTAATGCCGTAGTCTTGCCTTCTCCACAACCTTTATATAAGAGGTAAGATACGTCTTACTTGGTGATAAACATGCAAATAGCAGTGACAAGGATGAGCTCAAAGGGGCAGGTTGTAATACCTGCTGGTATGAGAATAGGCATAGAAGAAGGCGAAGACATGGTAATAATCAGGAGTGAGGGCCGCATCATTCTGGAGAAAGCCACAAAAGCCGCAAAAAAGTTCAAGGAAGACTTTGAATTTGCAAAAAGGACAGAAGAGGCAATGAAAAGATATGAGAAAGGCGGGTTTATTGAGATGAGCGGGGAAGATTTTCTTGAAGAGCTTAAGAAATGGTGAATGTTGAATACGAGCCTGATTTTAAGAAAGGAGTGGGAAAAATCCGCGACGGCCTGCTAAAGATAAAGCTAAAAAAGCATATTATAAAAATAATAGAAAACCCTGAAATCGGCAAGCCAATGAAATACAACAGGCGCGGCACGAGAGAGGTTTATGTCCCGCCTTTCAGCCTGTCTTACATTTATTTAAAGCAGGAAGACAAGATTGTCTTTTTGGACTTGTACCACAAGGACGAGCAATGACAGAATTAACGCAGGAGGCGGGCTTTCTTTTTTGTTTTATTTGCAACCAACAATTTAATATACTCCTTTCTGCTTTCAATTCACTATGCCGCGAATAGGCACGAAAAGAAAGGGGACAAAAGCAGAAAGGGAATTATTCCACTTATTCTGGGAAAGCGGCTGGGGATGCGCGAGGATAGCAGGCTCCGGCTCAACTCAAAAGCCTTCAACTGACTTGATTGCCGCAAACAGGGAACAAAAGAGATTACTTGCAATCGAATGCAAGGCAATAGGCGACAATGCAAAATACTTTGAGCCTGAAGAAATAGAGCAGCTGGCGCAATTTGCGGCTTTCATGGGGGCAGAGCCTTGGTTTGCAATGCGCTTCAACAGGGAAGACTGGCTCTTTGTACACCTAAATGATGTAAAACAAACAGAGGGCGGCTCATTCGTGATTTCAAAGGAATTCGCAAAAGAAAAAGGAAAAAGATTTTCTAAATTAATAAACAGCAATTCAACTATTTAATTCCCAGCATTCGCTCTTTAAAGGCAGAATAAAAAATCCCTACGCAGCAAGCTGCTCGGTATTTTTTAAGCTCAAACTGACTTATGCCAGTTTAAGCAATTAATACGTTCTATCTTCATATGCTGATGCAAAATCCTGCGTTTTTGAAAACAGCCCTTTGTCTATAAGGGTCATATCTTCAACCATCTTCTCAAACGCGGTTTGCAGTTTTACGTCATGCTCCTCTCCAGCCATGACTCGTGAGAGCCTTGCCTGGTCAGCAAGCATGAACTCCAATCCTCTTTTTGCCTCTATACCCATCGGTTAAATAATCACCTTGCGGTATGTTTTATGACGCATTCCAAATATTTAAATGTATCTATGCCTTGGATAATGACAGTTAATCGTGTGTTTTTAGGTTAAGTTTATATATTGTATAAACACTATTTAATTCCATAGCCATTCCAAGGGAAAAAAGAGGATGAAGCTAAGTACCAAGGCGCTTGTGGTAGGGCTTATAGTGGGTATAATGCTCAATCTTGTTATTATATTCTCTGCAATTTTTTACGGTCCAAGCCAGAGCATGCTTGAAAAATTCACAGGGCGGGGAATGGCAGGAAATATTGACCTGTGCATTGACTGGTACATCAATCTTTCAGAAGTAACCCCGCAGACAGTTAAGTACGGCGTTAAATACAGGATAGACATAAACCTGACTGAAAGGGAAGACATATATTACCCTTACCTAAATTTCACAGACAATACAACCCTGTTTGAGATAAACCGCACTACGGGAGTGATAAACTTCACTGCAAACTCCTCGCAGATTGGGAAATATATAGTCAACATTACAGTCGGCAACAATGCATGCAGGGAACCGGACGATTCAATGCTGTTCTGGATAAATGTTGCTGACCAAAACTATGCGCCGGTAATAAACTTAACTTACAATCTGACAATGTATGAGGATGAGCCGTTTTACTTTAACATGAGCAACTTCACGTATGACCCCGACGGCGACCCGCTAAAATACTATGACAACTATCCCGGATTTGTAATAGGTGAGGACACAGGAATTATAGACTGGACGCCTGATGATGAGCATATAGGAAACCACACAGTGAGGTTCACTGTTGTCGACCCTGGCTTGCTTGTTGACTTCCAGGACGTGCTTGTCAGCATTATCAGCGTAAATGATGTGCCGGTGCTTTCGGCAATAGGCTCAAAGACAGCGCAGGTAAATGTAACATTAAATATTACCCTGCGCGCATATGACCAGGACGCTGTTGATTCGCTTACATTTTTCTCAAACTATAGCTGGTTCCTGGACAGTTCAGGCGTGATATCAACAGTTTCCAATTGGGCAGAGCATACATTCAGCGTGCTTATAACAAACAGCTCATGGATTAACAAGACATTTTCGATTAACATAACAGTAAATGACACAGAAGGAGCGTCTGATTCAGAGGTGATAAGCTTCACCTTAATTAGATACAACCACCCGCCCAATATAACCTCGTATTATCCTCTTGAAAAATTCATTACAGTATATACAGGCTCCTGCCAGCTATTTAATATTACAAAAGAGGATTTGGACGGGACAATACCTTCTGTTGCATGGACTTATAATAATACAGATTCCGGCATTACAGATGACTTTTACAACTTCTGCCCGCCAAATGCAGGGGTTTTCAACATTACAGTAACAATTACAGACGGCATTGCAAATGACTCGGAGTCATGGATAGTTAATGCAGTAGAAAGACCGCCTTACATACCGCCAAGCACCACACCAAGCGGGGCAGGCGCGGGCGGAGCTGGAATGTTCTGCGAGCCAAGATGGGTATGCACTGACTGGAACTGGTGCCAGCCTGGCAGCATACAAGTAAGAACCTGCTATGACAAAAACTTCTGCGGAAAGCTTACAGGAAAGCCGGCTGAAACTCAGGCGTGCATTTACACGGAGTTTCCAACATGTTTTGACGGCATAAAAAACCAGGATGAGATATTGGCTGACTGCGGCGGCCCGTGCAAGGATTGCCCTACATGCGATGACGGAATAAAAAACCAAGGTGAAGACAGCATAGACTGCGGAGGGCCGTGCCCTGTCTGCAAGGAGCTTCTTGCCCCTGCCGAAGTAAGGAAGATTCCCATAGACTTAAGGCAGATTATAGCAAAGCTTAACTTATTCTGGCTGTTCTGGCTCCTGCTTTCAATATTGGTTCTTACCCTCATAAGGGCAAAGAGGGAGATGGAAGAGGGCATTGCAGGATTAAGGAAAAAGAAAGGCAAGCCAGGGGTAAGGCAGGTTAACAGGCTGCTGGCAAAGGCGTACAGGGAAATAAAGGCAAAGAATCACGCCAAGGCAAAAGTATATTACAGGCAGGCAAAGGAGATTTATGAAAAGCTCCCTGATTCCGAGAAAAAGAAAGTGAATATCAAGGGGCTTTCCTAGGGATATATTTATAAATCTGCCAGCCCTTCTTCTTGTTGTACTACACGTGTAGTAGGGATAAAGAGGATGGTGCACAAGCGTTTTGTTAGAAGAGGGAACAAAGTATACGGACCTTACTTGTATAACAGCAAAAGGGTAAACGGCAAGGTAATTAATGAATACTTAGGTATAGACAAAAGCGGGGAATGGAAAAAGGCAGGACTGATGGTTTCCTTCTTTGTTGTTCTTTTATTGGGCATTGTTTATGCTGAATACACAGCCCAGTCAGGCAGCAGTTCGGGCGCTACAAGCAATCTTACGGTTTGGGATGGG
>JASEIA010000049.1 GCA_030018575.1 Nanobdellota archaeon
AAGCTAAAGCTGGGTCTTAGGCGTTAATTTGAATAAGAAAAGCAAAGACAAGCGACTTGGCTAAAATAGATGAGATTTATGTAAACAGCAGCATTTATGAAGTCAAAATCCAATTTCCAAAAAAGCCATTAGCTTCCATAAAGGCAGATTTGGATAAGCATAAAAGCGAAAGATTAAAGGGATTCAGGAAGGGCATTAATTCCGGCTCAGCCATTCTTCTTGTAGCATTAGACAAAAAAGAGATAATAGGATTTGGCGAAGCAATAATCAGTAAAGATGACAATTCAAAGGCAGAGGCAACTAAAATATACATAAATAAAGCTTTCAGGGGCAAAGGCGCAGGCTCGATGCTGATGAAGTCTCTTCTCGGCTGGCTTAAAGGCAAAAAAGTTTCATCTGTTTCAGCAGGAATATTCGCAAAGAACTTTGCTTCAATAGGGCTTGCCAAAAAGTTTGGGTTTGAAATTACTGCAGTCAAAATGCAGAAAACGTTGAAATCAAGCAAATAGCAACCGCCTTTTCTGTCAACCGCTTACTAGCAACCACTTACCACAAACTACCAGCCACTCGCCAGCTATAACCACTCTTTCCTTTTGAAATAAATATACGCAGAAAACACAAGAACAAGCATCAGGCCCAATGCAAACGGATAGCCGTAAACCCAAGGTATCTCAGGCATATGCTTGAAATTCATGCCATATAGCCCTGTTATGATTGTCGGGAGCAGGATAATCGCGCCCCATGCTGTAATCTTTTTCATTGTGATATTAAGATTATTTGAAACAACAGACAAGTAAACTTCAATTGTTGTTGAAAGAATATCCCTGTATGTGACTGTAAGCTCTATTAACTGCGTGAAATCTGAAGTCAAAAGCCTGAACTTTGACAGGTCCTTCTTGTTAAGGAACATTCCATACTCCTTTTCAATTGCAGAAACAACATCCCTGTTTGCAGTAAGCGCCTTGTAAAAGAAGATGAGCCTCTTTTTGACATCAAATGCATTTCTCATCATGTCCTTGTGCTCTTTTTCCTCGTTGTATATCCCCTCTTCAAGCAAATCTATATTGTCATCCACTGCCTCAAGCATGATTGAATATGAAGATGTAATTTCATCAATCAGCCTGAAAAGGATGAAAGTCGTGCCTTTCTGGAAGATATTTACTCTCCTTTTTTCATTCCATGCAAGCATCCTTTCTATAGACGGCATCTTATGGGTGTGAAGCGTAATCAAATCATTGCTTTTCTTGGTAATGAATATCAAAAGAGGCATTGTCGCTGATTCCTCATGCTCAGCAGGAGTCTGCACAACTATCACGGAATACTTGTCTATGTTTGTAAGAACAGGCCTTGTGCGCGGCTCGAGAAGCTCGTGTATTTCCTTCTCGTCCATGCCGACTAATTCAGCAACATCCTTGATTTCGGCTGCAGAAGGCTCAATAAAATCAGCCCATATTATGGCCTTTTTTTTCATGTCAGCAAACTTGCCCTTGATTATCTTATCCTTTTCAAGAACCTGCACATTAAGCATATATTTCAAGTGTCAGAAAAGGTTTATATACTTTCCTTGACAATGTTTTAGCGATGGAGTTCAATGCGGCGTGCAAAAATATAAAGAATTTGAAAATACAGGGAGCCACAAACGTGGCTGTTTCTGCTGTTGAAGCTCTTTCTTCATTGATAGAAAAGTCAAAGGCAGGCACAAAAGCAAAGCTGCTTTCTGATATTGAGACTGGAAAGAAAAAGCTGTTTGGATTAAGGGCGACAGAGCCGATGATGAGAAACTTTCTTAATTTCGTGCAGGCAAGGGCTTCTGTTGGAAAAGATGTGAAAGAAGTCAAGGCAGAGGCAAAGAGGGCTGCGAAAGAAGTCCTGATGTTGAAGGCAGCTGCAAAAGAAGCGATAGTAAGAATAGGGGCAAGATTAATAGAGGAAGGAAGCATTGTCTATACCCACTGCCATGCAAGCACTGTCACCGGAATACTGAAAGAGGCTGCGAAGGAAAAGAAGTTTGAGGTTTACAACACAGAGACAAGGCCAATGTTCCAGGGCAGGATTACTGCCGCAGAGCTTGCAAAAGCAAAGATTCCTGTGACGCATTTTGTTGATTCTGCTGTGAAATTTGCATTGAAGAAAGCGGACATAATGCTTATCGGCGCCGATGCAATAACCCCAATGGGCGTATACAACAAGATTGGAAGCAGCCTTTTTGCAGAGCTTGCAAGAAAATATGACACGCCTGTTTATGTGTGCTCCGTATCATGGAAATTCGACCCCGAGGCAATATTCGGGCATGAGGAAGTCATTGAAAACAGGAACCCGAAAGAGGTTTGGGACAAGGCGCCGAAAGGCGTAAGGGTAAGCAACCATGCATTTGAAAGGGTAAGCCCTGAGCATGTCACTGCAATAATCTCAGAGCTTGGCGTGTACAGCATTGACTTGTTCATAGAGGAAACAAGGAAGAAGTATCCGTGGATGTTCTTAAGGCACTGAATTTTAGCATCCTGCCCGCCGCGCTCACAAAAGGTTTATATAGTCTGCGCCCATAACCATCTGTAGGGGGCTAAAATGGAAAATAAAGATAATTCACTTTCTCTTGACGAGCTTGACGCCAAATATGGGCTGCCATTATTTGAAAGCAAAGGCAAGCCCGGGATTTATGCGCATATAAACCCTGACAAGCTTGGATTCAAGACAACAGCAGAGCTGAAAGCGCCAAAAGGGCTTGAAAGGATTCTCGGGCAGGATGAGCAGGTTTCAGCAATAATGGAAGGGCTTGCAATACAAAGACCTGACTATAACCTGATAATCCAGTGCGGCTCGGAGCATGACATCCCTCTTTTGATTAAGGTTGTAACTGAGGAATATGCAAAAACAGCAAATGTTGCAAATGTTGCAAATGCAGACCAGATATCCTGGCAGAACTTCAGCGAGCCGCTAAGGCCAAAGACAGGCTCTGTGCCCGCGGGGTATGCAAAGGTATTCAGGGATTATATCGAGAAAGAGCTAGAAAAGCTTGGAAAGTATGAACTAAAGGCAGACGAGATTCCCGGATTCAAAGAGCACATGGCTGACATGACAAACAATATTATTAAAAAAACAGAGATGGTAGAAAAAATAGAGAAGGAAGCGTTTGACAAGTTTAAAAAAGCAGGCATTGAAGTGGAAAGAACAGAAGATGGCGCAATAACTATCAAGAATATGAAAGACCTTACCCTTGAGCAAAAAAAGAAAGTTGCAGAGATTGGCGGGGAGACACAAAAAAAATTAAGCGAGCAGCTACAGGAAACAATGGGCGGGATTAATGAATTCATGGAGCAAAACAGGGCGCCAATCATAAGGAGTCATATACTTGCAACAGGCAGCGCCATTATAGCGCAATATGATGAAATGGTGAAAAAAGGCACGCTTCCGGCTGACATGGTTGGGGCTATAAAGGAATACATCACTGATGTTTTCACATACATTGCAGAGCATCCTGAAAAGCTGAAAGATGAAAAGCCGCATGGAATGCCATTTTTGATGATGGGAATGGGTCCTGATTCGGAAAAAGGAATTTCTGAACTACTGCCCCACATAATTGTTGACAATACAGGCAGGGAAGGGCTTATTTCAATTGTTGAGACAGACCCTGACCCTGGAAATTTGCTGGGGGGCGTTGAATATGGCATAAAGCCAAGCCACATGCGCCTTAATGCAGGCTTGCTTGCAAGGGCAAACAGGGGGCTTTTGACAATAGCGCATGCTGACTGGGGGCTGCACCCGCGCGGAATGATTAAATACAAGCTGCTGCAGGCTCTTGAAACAGGAAAAGTGGATATAGGCGGGCTTTCTATTTTTGACAAGGTTGATGCAAAATGCGATGCAAATGCAAAGCTTATGCTGTTTGTGTCTGACGCAGGGAAATTCTTTTCATTGTTTGAGGAGAATGAAAGGCTTGTCAAGCCTTATTTCAAAAAGAGGATAACGCTTGAAACAAGAATGCCAATGACTTTGGAAAACCTTGCAAAGCTGGGAAAGGCTGTGAAAGGCGAGGTTGCTGACTCAAATCTTCCTGACTTTGACAATCATGCTGTCGCAAGGCTGGCAGAATACCTTATGCTTCCTTTTGGCAAGGACAAGCTTTCAACAGATGTCTCATTCTACAGGGACATTCTCATAAGAGCAGGGATTTCTGCAAAGAATGCGGGAAGGAAGGTTGCGACAGAGGCAGACATTGAGGTGGCTTACACGAACTACAAGCATGAAAAGAATGATTATGAAAGAAGGGTCAGGGAATATATGGAAAAAGGAAGCATAATATTTGGGGACAAGCCGGAAGTCGGGGTTTCAAACGGTTTGTTTTACATGGGCGCTGAGATTCCATTTGGAATGCCTGTGAGAATGGGCGTTACTGTCCGCCCGAATAAAAAAGGCGTTGGAAGGTTTGTCAACATTGATGAGAAAGCAGAACTTGCAAAAGAGATGTCTGTAAAAAGCTTCCTGCAGGTTGCAAGCATGCTGAAAGAGATGTACATGAGCATGGAGACGCAATTCAGCTTTGACCTTGAGGCAAGCAAATCGCAGACAGACACGCCTTTTGATGGCCCAAGCGCAGGAGCGGCGATGTCGCTTGCTTGCATCTCAGCATTGTCAAATGTGCCTACACAGCCTTACGTGTTCTTCACAGGCGGGATAGAGCCCAAGTCAGGAAAAGTGACGCCTGTCGGCGGAATAAATGAGAAAGTTATGGGTGTTTATTATACATGCAGGGACCTCGACATTAAGCAGGCAACAGTAGTCATTCCAAGGTCAAACGCGGACATACTCCATCTTGTTGACAGGGAAGTGCAGGAAGCGATAAAAGCAGGAAGGTTCAAGGTGTACACCCATGCCCATATTGATGAGACAATAGAGATAGGAATGAGGATGAAAGCCACCAATGTGCATGCAAAAGTAAAAGAGCAGCTTAACATAATCCAGGAATGGGCAAAGAAGACTGGCAAGAATGATGAGGAATAATAAAGCTTTAAAAACTTCTTTTGCTTGTCTTAATTGATGAAAAAGAGAGTTAAGCTGAAAATCTATTATGGAATTGCTGCTGTTCTTATTGTAATTGCAGCTGTCCCTTTGCTTAACGCCACTTTCAGCTGCAAAAAAGCAGAGATTAAAGTTGTCAATCCGCTTTTTGATAATTCTTATGAGCCTTCAACTGAATTGAAAGTGCTTTCATATAACATGGCGCACTGCAGGGGCTCGCATGACTTTTACGGCGACGGCAGCGGCATGGATGATTTGGATATGGACCTTACAATAAATTCCCCTGAGCAGGTTTATAAGTGCCTTGATGATTTTGCAGAATTCATTAAGAACGAAAAAGCTGTCATTGTTTTACTGCAGGAAGTTGACAAGGATGCTGTATGGAGCTTTGGAATTGATTTCATGCCTTACCTTGCCGAGAAATCAGGGTTGGGGTATTATGCCTACGGCCCAAAGCACGATTTTGCAGTCTTTCCTTATACGCGGAAGAAGGCAAACGGAGACAGGATTTACTGGCTGTATTTTGAGACAGGCAATGCAATACTAAGCAAATACCCTATTGTTTCCGCAGAGAACAAGGGGTTTGGCAAAAGAACCTTCACAAGCTGGATTTCAGGCGAGGAGAAATACCTTAATGCAGTGATTGATATCAAGGGAAAGCAGGCAAGGATAATTTCCACTCATTTTGGCAGGGGGCAGGCAGAAACAAGGAAGATTATTGAAGAGACAAGGAAAAGTACAATGCCATTGGTGTTTGGGGGGACATTGCACATATTGCTGCCTGATGCAAAAGAAACCTGCTCATGGTGCAATGAGGAATATTCCGATGCAATGCAGAACCTTATTAACTCAGAACTTTTCAATATTTACATGACAGAAGTTGATGCATTGGACAGCAAGTATTTCACAGCAGACACTGAGAACATGTATTGGACGGCTGATTACATAATTCCCACCAAAGATATTGATATTAAGGATTATTATGTTGTTGATGCAGAATTGTCTGACCACAAGCCTGTTGCAGCAACGCTGATAATTAATGAGTCTCAATAAAAAAATAGGGACAGAATGGTAAATAATAAAAGAACCAGGGGATTGGGGAATACTGCCGCGGCATTTGCAGCTGCGGGATTTCTAGGGATTGCAGGAATGGTTGCGCCAACTGCAATACACGCGGCTTTAAGCAGCACCAAAGCAGAGATTGTAACCCTTAATGAGAACAGGCATCATTATTGCGAGGCAAGCACGGAAGTAAAAATTATAAGCTATAATATTGCGCATTGCAGGGGCTCCTATGATTTTTACGGCAAACACAGCGGGCTGAGCGACCTTGAAATGGACTTGACAATAGAATCTCCTGCACAGGTTTACAAGTGCCTTGATGATGTTGCAGAGATGCTGGAAAAGGAAAAAGCAGACATTGTTTTGCTGCAAGAAGTTGACAAGGATGCAACGTGGAGCTTTGAAATTGACTTTATGCCTTACCTTGCCGAAAAAGCAGGCTTTAATTATTATGCATATGGGGCAAAATATGATTTCTTGTGGGGAGGCTATCCTTATGGCGGCACCAAGGGGTGGGATGAGCTGCATTTTAACATTGGGAATGCCATCTTAAGCAGGTATCCCATAATCTCAGCCGAAAACAAGGCGTTTGACCGCAGAAAATTCATTGACTGGATTGCGGGGGAAGAAAAATACCTTGACGCTGTAATCAGCATAAACGGGAAAGAGACTAGAATCATCTCCACACATTTTAGTTCGGGAGAGATTGAAACTAAGAGGATAATTGAAGAGGCAAGCAAAAGCGAAATGCCATTTATATTCGGCGGAACCCTGCATCTGGTTATCCCGGCAGGAGATGAAGTGCCGCCCGAGTTAATGTGGAGAAGCGCAGATGCAATTAATCTTCTTGACGATTCCGGGCTTTTCAGCATATACATGCTTGGCGTTAAGCCTAATGACACCTCTTATTTCACTTCAGACACTGAAAATCTTTACTGGACTGCTGATTACATCATTCCCACAAGGAACATCGAGATAAAGGATTATTATGTTGTTGATATTGAGCTTTCAGACCACAAGCCTGTTGCAGCAACGCTGATAATTAGCTTGTAGCTGATAGCCTTTAGGCGGTAGCTACGGACTACATGCTAATTGCTACAGGCTAAGCGCTGCCTGCAAGCCTATTCCAGCGCAGACAAGAATCAGGAACACGTATTCCAATTTTCCGCCTGTTTTTATGAAGCCTTTCGTATGGTGCTTAATTAACGGAGAGAATAACGAAACCCCTTCTTCCGTGATTGCGTCTGAAAGAAGATGCACAAGATAGCCCATTGTGAATGCAGCAAGCAGGGCTATTTTCAGGTAAAATCCTATTCCTAAGACAGCCAAGGGAATCCATACAGTGTGAAAAAAGCCCCTGTGCCTTGTGAATAATGTTAGTATTGATGAAACAGGCCAAAGCCTCTTTCCAATGGCGCTTTTTGTTGTGTCGATGTCAGGAAGAATGGAGGCGAAAAGAAAAACCAGCGCGAATGCAAACGGCTGCTCAGGCATGTAATAATGAAAAAGGGATATTCCGGCCAAAGCGCCTATTGCCAAATGCGTCTTAAACATCATGGTTTTATGCTACAAGTTCTTCGTGCTTCACATTAGCGACAACATCAGCAGGAGTCGCCTCTTTCACTGTGCTTGCAACCATCTCAAGCCTTGCAAACATCTCATTCATGTTAACCCTGCCTGTCACCTGCAATTGTTTTCCCACAATCCCTTTCTTTATTTCCTCAAACAAGCCCGGATTTTCCCTGATTTTCGAAAGAGTTTCAGAATCCTTGCCCATGACAGACTCTGCAGAGTCCCTGAAGCAGACGACGCGTATGTTGTCAGTGCCGTCATCAAGTATTATGTTCACGATTGGAGTTACTCTTTTTTCAACCTTGCCGTGGATTGGGCATGCTTCATCAACAAGCTTCTTGCTGCAGATATTGCACGCGTCATAAAAGCGCGGCTCGAAAAGCTGGACAACTGTCCCTGCAATCACCGCAGTGTCCTTGTCCTTTAATTCCGCTATTGACTTGTTTGAAGGCTGGGCTTTTGAAAAGCCAACTGTTTCATTGGCAGGGTTTAATGCTATTGAAGAGCCTGTTCCCAAGTGAAGCTCCTTAAATCCATTATTTTCTCTGACATACGCTCCTTTGATTAATAAAATATCATTTTCTTTTAACGGCTCAAGCCGCTGTATCACTGGCTCGTCCCAGACTGTTGTCCTTATTATCCCGGACTCGTCGCCTGCCAAGAATGCTGCATTCCTTCCTTCTTTCTTTTCTGTCTTGAAATTCCTTATGCCGTAGTTTTTTACAACCCTTACTAGAACTTCCACATTCCTCTGCATCGGCATAAGCTCTGTTATCTTTACCCTTCCCTGCCTCTGCTGGAATATTTTCACGCCCAGGTCGTTTGCGACAATGTGCGCGGCTCCTTCTTTTGATATTAAGTCAGAAAGCTGCCTCAGCTTGTCATTAACCTTTAAGTCAATGTCAGCCTCAGAAAGCCCTGTTGTGTCTTTTATACTTGCCTTGATTTGCTCGTAAGTCATTGCAGCCATTTGCCTCACCCTCTTTTTGAATAAGTATAGGATGGAGAAACTTCTCTTGCTTTATTAAGATTTCTGTGATGGAGTTGATGTTTCTGAAGAAATCAATGTTATTGCTGAATATTTGTTATGATTGCGTGGAAAAAAGCGCTGGTTTTATGGAAAAAAGGAAGGCTTCCGGCATTACTTCATATTATTTTCTGGAATGGGCATTAAGGGGCGATTTCAGAAAAATATCCTATATTTTCAGTCTTTTAAGAAACTTTTCGGTAATCTTATCTGTGGAATCAATGTCAATATGTGTATAGCCCTTCTTTATCCTTATATTGAGCTCTTGCGTTGCTTTTTTCACGATTTTTTCTCTTATTTTTAAGCTTTTCGGAAGAGGCTTGTTTGCAGGATTTAATTTTTCCCTGTATCTTTTTGCCAATAAGAAGCTGTTTTGCATTTCCTTGCCGTAATAGGAACGCAAGTTCTGCTCTTTTATTGCATTTTCAAGGACTTCATGCACTACTGCATTTGCTATGTTTCCTATGAATATTCTAATCAGCTTGCTTTTGTTTTGCATGGCTTATGCCGTCCATTATTGCATTAAATACTTTTCTATAAACGTCTCTATATTTTGCTGTGAATGGCGCTTTCTCAATTGTATTCTCGAGAAGCTTGCTTGCTGCGTCTTTTCCAAACAAATTATCTATTTCTTTATTGGTTTTTTCTATCGTAGCTGTCTTCCCTTCAATAAACAGCTTTATTGCAACCATGTTTCTTGCTAGCTTATATTTTTCTTTCCCGTTCAGGTGCTCAAACTGCTCAGGCAAAAGCTTGCTTTTTAACAAGTGCATGTCAAGCAGCTTGTAGTTTATTATTGGCTTTATGTTCAGCAACAGCCTCTCTTTTGATGCAAACCTGCTTAAAATCACCTGAAAAAGCGGGTCTGTGTTTAATCCCTCCCTTAATGTGCCGTATTTCATGTTGATTATGTGCGCTTTTAGCCCGAAAGCTGTTTTTGCATATTCTTCTATTGCCTTGCCTTCGCCATTTATGACGATTATGTCTATGTCATCAAAACTAAACCCTTTTTCAAGGAAAGAGCCCGCTATGATTATATTCTCAGCATCTATATTGCTTAGAATTCCCTGTATTATTTCAGCCTTTATCGGCTCTATATTTTGCACGTTGTAATAGTAAGGCGCTATCTGCTTTTTTTTGAGTGCAGGGGCTATTACCACGTATTCCCCTATGCCCAGCGCTGAAGGGCGGTTCTTCGGCAGGTACACCTGGTCCATAACGCTTCCCCTGCTTACCCTTGCGATTATTTCATTTACCATATTACGTAATATTACGTATTATGTATATAAAGGTTTCGGGTGGGCGGCGGGAATGCGAAAGCATTATAAACCCCGAGAATATTCGTCTCAAGAAGGCATTTTAATGGAGACTATTATAATGAAAGCAAGAACACTAGCAACATTTGCGGCTGCCGGACTGGCGGCTTTGATTTCTGGATGCAAAGTCCCGCTTGAAAAATGGAATGCTGTAATTTTTGCATATGCTGACCTTAACAAGGATGGAAGACCGGACAAGGCAAATATTGTTGAATGGAACCACACTTATTATGATTATGCCCTGGAAATTTCACTGTCAAATCCTGACGGCACCTACGCAGAGCCGAGAATTGCAAGAAGGTTCCCTTATTTTTTGCGCGAAACTGCAAGATTGCAGGATTATGACGGGGATGGCGATTTGGACCTTGTCTTTAACAAGTCAATCCGCAAAAAGTCTGGTTTTTTTGGCTCAGCCACAACTTATGTCAAGCAGTATGTTTCAAGGAATGACGGGCGAGGCAATTTTGCAGAGCCTGAATATGTAAAACTGGTTGATTTTTATTAAGGAGGAAAAAATGAAAGCAAGAACACTAGGGATTATTGCTGCTGCCGGACTGGCGGCTTTGGTTGGAGGATGCAAATCAGAGCCTATACCAAGGGAATCAACATCACAGCAGACAGAGCCTGAGAACCATATCAGCGAAAGAACTGTAACTATTTCGCCAACCTGCATAGAAGCAGAAGAAGCAGTAAACGAGAATGGGATATTAAAAGACAGCATAAGATGGTGCCAAAATAAAAGGAATCATTTAATATATTGGGTTAACAACAATAAAGAGACAGTCTCAATTTATGCCAAAGGCACATTAACCAACCCGGATATATACTTTATATGCATGCCTTTTGACGGCTGCTTTTTTGAAGGAGATGCAGGATTTGAATCCTATATCAGCGGAGCAAGGAAGGCATGGCAAAAGCAATGCGAAAGGTTTAATTGCCAAGAGCTGCAAGACAAATGGGAAAGAGGCGAATTTAACTAGGTTCCTTTTGAGTTTTAAGATTTTTTCTTTTTAATTTATTTTTCATTGCTTTAAGTTCAGCGGAGCCCGGCCTTTTATTCGCTTCCAATCTTTTTCTTTATAAAATTCTTCATCTTTTTGATTACAGCGTATGCTGTGATGGAGTTGATGTTTCTGAAGAAATCGATGTTATTGCTGAATATTTGTTATGATTGCGTGGAAAAAAGCGTTGATTTTATGGAAAAAATATGAAAGGAGGCTTGCGGCGGAATCCTGCATTTACTTGCTTTCAAGCTTCTTTTTTATAAGATTGTTCATTTTCTGAATCACAGCTATCCATTTCTGCTTTTTAATTTCAACATACACTACATCTATAGGCTTCCCCTCGTAAGAACTATTGTTCCTCTTTATGCGCAAGTCATCAATAATCGAGATTTCATCATCTGAAAAAGCCTTGT
>JASEIA010000004.1 GCA_030018575.1 Nanobdellota archaeon
GAAAGACATAACACTATTCAGTGTATAATTACTTATGTCTTTCACTATAATATTAAGCATAGAGAAAGCAACAGCCAACTGACGGCATTATGTTAATTCCCAAGCCTCCTTTTCTGCCAGCTAATAACCAGAAAGCAATGGCTGCGTGCCAATAATTTCACGCCAGAGGCCTGCCTTCTCTGCCCGCCACTTCCCTACTTTCCCACAACCCCACCATTAGCTATATAAATCCAATTCCCCTTAATTTACAGCATGGAAGGAGAGGCTGAACAAGGCCAGGACATAATAGTCGAGCTTGTGAACAGGATAAGGATTCTTGAGAGCAAATACACCCTGATGAGCGAAAGGCTCCTGGTTGTAAACCAGAACATGATAGAGCACCACAAGCAGCTTACAAAGGAAATAAAGGTGAATGAAGGGGTTGTCCGCGACCTGAAAAACGACCTTGAAAAGGTGAAGAACATACTCAAGCACCTGTCAGAGGAAGCTGCAAATTTCTCGAGAAAGGACGAGGTAAAGCTATTGGAAAAGTATATTAAGCTGTGGAACCCCCTTAATTTTGTGACAGACAGCGATGTGAAAAACATCGTGCAGAGGGAATTAAGGCGGATTGAGGAAGGCAGGCTGGAGCCTGTTCCTGCGCCAAAAGCGCCTGAACAGCCAGTGCAAAAGAAAGAGGTGAAGATGAATGCCTGAAGAAAACTCAAATGAAAACATGCAGGTTTCTGCAATAAACCAGGTTGAGGAAGATATTCCAGTGCCGGCTCCGACACCATCTGCTGCAATGCCCTCAATGACGCCTTCTGCAGAAATGCCGCAAATGCCTTCTTCGCCTTCAATGAGCTATGATGAAATGCAGTCAATTGTTGAGGAAATAATCGAAGAGAAATGGAAAGACATGCTCACAAGCATGGGCGACATTACAACATGGAAAGTGCAGTTCGAGGATGACATGGAGGCTGCAAAGCAGGAAATCCTGAGATTGCAGTCAAGGTTTGACACAATGCAGGCAGCCATGGTTGGAAAAGTAGGCGAGTATGAAACCTCAATGAAAGACCTTAGCACTGAGATGAAAGCTCTTGAGCAGGTAATGCAGAAGATATTGGAGCCATTAACTTCAAACATCAAAGAGTTGGGAAGGATTGTTGAAGATTTGAGGGCAAGGAAGAAGTGAAGGCCAGCCTCCGGCGTAAATTAGATGTTTTTAATGGTGTATAAAGTATAACTTTATGTATTCGAAAATGCCGCAGCATTTTCGGATATCCGAAACGCTTTGCGTTTCGAATACACTAAAGAAAGCTGAGCGAATTAGCGAAGCTTTCTTGTGATTTGAAAACAAGAAAATAAAAGAAGTGTAGCGGAGCTCTGCCTTTTTTGCTTTCAACATTGCCACTGCCTACATTTATAAATCCTAAAACCCTATAAAATAACATATTTAGCACTATATAAAAGAGGAATTATGGCTATACTGGGCTCAGGCGCAAACGTTGAAAAAATAATGGGCAAGTACGGCCTGAAGATAGACACAAAGCTCGGCCCCAACATGATGGACCAGCCGGGCCCTGACAAGATTTTCTCAAAGGATTATACCACCTTCAGGGATGAGGCATTGAAGTCAAGCGCCGGCTTTTATGAGCAGGCATGCAATTTTTCAGAAAAAATACTAAAAGTGGAGCCAAAGCCTGAGCAGGCTGCGAAGCTCCGGGATTCAATAGAGCGCTGCCATCTGGGAATCACCCCTGCCGGAGCTTATTCCCTCGGAACTCTTGTGATGATTATGCTGATAATATTAGGGGTTGCAATACTGGGAATTTCATTCTTTCTTACCGAGGCAAAAGTAACCTGCACAACGCAGATACTTCTTCCGCTCATACTTATCTTCGGAGGGATAGGCGCTGTCAAGCCGATAAGCACTTATCCAAACCACCTTGCAATGAAATGGCGCCTGCAGGCATCAAACCAGATGGTTCTCTGCATATTGTATATTGTGATGTACATGAGGCACACATCAAACCTTGAGCATGCAATAAAGTTTGCAGGCGAGCATATAGGAAATCCTCTTGCCTTGGACCTGAGGAAAATCGTCTGGGATGTTGAAACCCAGAAATATTCAAACATAAAGACAGCAATTGACATATACCTTGAGCAGTGGAAGGACTATAACATGGAATTCATAGAGGCATTCCACCTTATTGAGTCGTCATTGTTTGAGGGAAACGAGCAGAGAAGGGTTGAGCTTTTGGAAAAAGCCCTTGAAGTGATGCTTGAAGGCACTTACAACAACATGATGCACTATGCCCAGGAAACAAAAGGACCCATAACAACACTGCACATGCTTGGCGTAATTCTTCCTGTATTGGGATTGATAATACTCCCGCTTGTCGGAGCTTTTATGGGAGTCAAATGGTACCAGCTTGCGCTGCTTTACAATATCGCGCTTCCAATCGGGGTTTATTTCATGGGATACAGGATAATGGCAAAAAGGCCTGTCGGCTATGCGCAGACAAACATCTATGAAAACCATCCAAAATACAGGAGCATGAGAATGTATATTTCAGGCGGAAGGGAAGTAAGCCCCAAGAAGATAGCCTGGATATACGGCTCAATGATAGTTCTTATCGGGCTTTTGCCATTGATTATGCACATGGTAATGCCGGGGCAGGATTTCCCAATCGGAAATGCTGAGCAGCCTTTCGGCTGGGTTCTTGAGTACAAGGATGTTGAAATTGCATGCGGCGAGTCAAAGGTCACAAAAACAGCAGGCCCCTTCGGCATAGGGGCGTCATTGCTCAGCCTGCTTGTAACTCTTGGAGTCGCAGTAGGATTGGGAATGTATTACAAGATAAGGTCAAACAGGCTCATGGTTGTAAGGAACGAAACAAAAAAGCTTGAGAACGAATTCCAGGGCGCATTGTTCCAGCTAGGCAACAGGCTCGGCTCCGGAATTCCCACTGAAATGGCATTCAGCTCTGTTGCTGAAACACTTCACGGCACTCCAACAGGAAACTTCTTTGCAATAGTTGACAACAACATAAGAAGGGGCGGGATGAGCGTAAGGAATGCTATATTTGACGAGAAAATCGGCGCAATAAACGAGTACCCAAGCTCATTGATTGACAGCTCAATGAGGGTTCTTGTTGAAACCTCAACCAAGGGCCCTAATGTTGTTTCAAAGGCAATGATAAACATCTCAACATACCTTGACAGGATTAACAAGGTGAATGAAAGGCTGAAGGATTTGCTTGCAGAGACAGCAAGCTCAATGAAAGCTCAGGTTTCATTCCTGTCGCCTGTAATTTCAGGCATTGTTGTGGGCATAGGCACGATGATTACCGCAATAATGGGCGGGCTGGCAAGCACGCTTGCAATGCAGGGCGGTGAAGAAGGAGCTGCATTAGGCGGGATACCAATTGACATGTTTGACTTGTCAGGGCTTATGCCGCCATATTACCTGCAGATTGTTGTCGGGATTTACCTTATTGAAGTCATATACGTATTGACTATCCTTGGAAACGGCATAGAAAACGGCGTTGACAAGCTTAACGAGGAATATTCGCTCGGCAAAAACTTATATAAGGGCACTGTCTTTTATATAGCAGTAGCCGGGCTTACAATGCTCGTGTTCAATGCTTTGGCTGCAATGATAGCGCAGAAGGCATTGACAGCGGGAGCAGCTTAAAAAGAGATATGTATGGCAACAAGAAGCGTAATTATGCTGGTGCTTGCAATACTTATAGGAGTATTGATACTTGCAATAGCGCTTAAATTAAAATCAGGTGCATTCAATTGAATCACAAAAAAGGAGAAATAGAGACAAGCATGCTTGTGACAATAATTTTGCTTATTGCGGCTGCTGTAGTGATAGGCGGCATTGTGTGGGCTGTTGTCGGGGATATTGGCATTAGCGACATGAAGAAGTACGGCTGCTGGGTTTCAAACGGATTCAGGTCAAGCAATATTGCCTTCAAGATGGTTTTGCCTTCTGCATGCGACATATTCAATGTTGAGCATCCTGTTGACATGAAAGAGCTTGCCTCAATGATGAAGGATTCATGGTGGATGTACGGCAAGGGAGACTGGGACTATGGGGCAGGAAACAGCGAAACAATGGTGTTTTACTTCAGTGTTGCAGAAGACATAGATGTTCTGCAATTTATCAGTTATCTTTATGCCACAAGCGGCGGAAAGCCTGTTGACAATCCATCGAATTCAGATTATACATACCTGGAAAAAGGCTCGCGGGGCAGGACAATATGCACTGGCAAGCAGATTCACGGCACTGGAGGCGCAGGGGAAAGGCCTGTGTTAAAAAAGCTTGATGGGGAAGGAAGGCCAAGGTATTATTACATAATGTTTTGGGATGATGCAGAAATATTAGGGCAGGGCGCGGAATATGGGGACAAGATAGTAATTGCAGGAAAGCCAAACCTCAAGCAGGAAGGAGTTTATTACTGCTTTTCATTGGTAGACCAGACGCAGCTGCTTCAAATACCCTATGGCGGAGACAGGAAATTCATAGCAAACAGGATTGCGGGAGCGCTGGGTTTATGAAACTTAAAAAAGGAAAACTTGCCCTGGATTATCTTGCAATCATAATACTTGCATTAATCGTGCTTGTTGTAATGCTCATATTCAGCGGGAAGCTCAGGGGCATGGCAGTGGATGCATGGCGAAGCTTCCTTTCAACAATAGGGAGAAGGTAAGAAAGATGGAAGAGAGTACAAGCTGGGTTACGTATGCGTTGATTATACTTGCAGTGCTTTTGGTAGTCGGGATTATGGTTTACAAGTTTTATCCAGAAACATTCTCAGATATCTCAAAGATTGCAGAGGAAGTTTTCAAGTTCGGGGAGGATGCAAAAAAATCAGAGGCTTTGCAAATTGTCACTGCAAGCACAATACATTCAATAATGGATTGCCTTGAAAAATCTCTGGACAATTGCGGCTGCGAGCTTAACATGGAGCAGATGGCAAAGCTTCCCGAAGGATACAAGGTATTCCTGCAGAACAGGCTTGACAAAACAGAAGGCGAAGGGCAGAGATACCTGCTTGTGGCTGCATTTGACATGAATGACGCGCCTGTCGGCGAAGCCTCGCGCATGAACAACCTGCAGTTGAGCCTTGCTTTACACGCAAAATGGCGGGAAAGCGGAAAAAATATGGAAGGCGTGCTGTGCAGGCCGCTGGATGCTTATGAACTGGCAATACAAGCAATAGGCGGGCAGGAAAGCGTGGCGCCTGATGCAAGCTTTGAAAATATGCTTATTGAAAAAAAGGACGGAAAGATAGTTTTCAAGGCGGGAAAATACGGGCCTTACAGCTTTTACCATGAAGGCATCGTGCTGCAGATGCACAGGCTTGGAAACAATGTATGCTTTGTCACAGAAGCAATAAATGGGGAATCGGTTAATTTTGGAGACCTTACAGGCAGGCAGGACATAGCAGGGCTTGTAAAGTTCGCTGCGGAAGAGCAAGGCGTATCAAGCCCTTTTGAAAGGAACCTGATAATGGAAGAGCTTTTCAAGGTGCCGAGATGCAAAGGCGTTGCAGGAATGGATTATTCAATAACATGGCCTGCCGCTGTTGAAGAGATAACAGGAATCAACTCCTGCGGGACTTTTGAAGGGGCGCAAAACAGGTTTTCGCGCTGGGTAAAGATTAATGTAAAGGAAAATAACAATGTTATTTCCCCAATTGCATACGGCGTTGTAACAGATTACTGCGATTCAAACTGCGGGGATGAGGGAAAGAGCGTTACAATATATGAGCTGCACAGCGCATATGAAACATTCCCTTCAGCAAACCGACTTGTCGGAAGAGTTGTGAAGATTGCAGGGCTTAAGACGATTGACCGGGCATACAAGGCAAGGGCGCAGGTGACAACAACAGGATTTACAGGCGGCGCTGTCCTGAAGGCAGGCGACACAATCGGCGCTTCAACATCAAGCCTTACAATGATGGAAACCTACAAGAGAAACAATGAGGTTGAAGGCGGGGATGACTGGATAATAAAGAACCTTGAAAGGTTTATAGGCAAAAAAACGTATATAGGCAAAGAAAGAACAGAACAGAATATACAGAAAGCAATAAGCTCAAGCAACATACTGCTTTGCTTGCTTCCAAAACTGCCTGCTGAATATTATGCAGGCTCATGCACTACAGGCAGTTATGACATGCAAAGCGAATGCAAGGGCATTGACCGGACTTCACTGGCAGAGCTTGCAAATGAGGCGTCTGCCATGGAAGAAAACAGCGAGCCGGCACACATAGTGTTCCCAATGTGCAAGAACTGCAGGATTGTTTTAATTCAAAAAGACAGCGAGGACAGGGGCGCGCCCTGCAGCGAGGCAACAACAGAAGAAAGATGCATGACAAACAAAGGGGTCAGAACCTGTGAGACAGTGACAAACCCGCGCTCAGCAACCTGCGACTTGCCGCACAGGTGCCCTGAAGGCGAAACATGCATATGCGAGCAGAGGATTGAGGAAGTCTCGTCTTATACAGAATTACAAAGGCAAACTTACGATTTAAGGAGAAGCTACTGTGCCAGGCTTCCCCCTTATGGATTTCAGCCGGTGTTTGCAAGGGGCACTGTAAATGCAGGAGACAGAACCGTCAGGGACATATGGCTTCAGCGCGCCGGCAGTACCTTGGGAATATGCGAAACCTTTCCCTGCATAAGGTAAACTAACATGGATGAATTCCCTTTTGCAAACCTTGTTTTCATCATTCTTACAATAGCAATTCTTTCCTGCGGGCTTTTTCTTGCAATACAGATAATGTATCCTGAACAGCATATAGAAAAGGATTATGAATATTATAAAGAGAGGCAGGAAATTTCAAATGCGTTCCACAACCTTGCAAAGGCATACAGGGACTGCAGCAGCGAGGAAAACTGCATGTGCGACATCTACAAGCTCCGCTTTCCTGCTTCTTATTCAATAAAAGCAGAAAATCAGGGAAGGGACCTGAAACTCACGCTTATGGAAAAGAGCAAGCCCTTGGTTTCAGAAACTATCACAGGCATGGCAACAGGCATAATGCAAAACAAGGAGGACACAAGCTGCAGAAGCGATGAACAGCTGGCAATATATGCTGACAAAAAAGACTGGTACATGCTTGAAGGCGACAGCCTTGAAAGGCATTACCTGATGAATTCAATAGAAGAATTATACAAGCCAAAGCAGGGTGTTGCGTGCATTGTGCCTGAGTCGCTTATTGTTTCAGGCAACGAAACAAGGCAGAGCATTGAGGATTACTTCAGTTCAATGCCAAGATGCACTTTCAAGCAGAAGAAAAAACAGGAGCTTGCGCTTGCCTCATTCAAGAAATTTGTTGAGGAATACAATGAATGCGCATTCAGGGCGTCCAAGGGGATATGCATGTGCAGCTTTTCAAGAATCAGCCTGCCTGAAGGATATGCAATAAAGGAAGTTTCATCTGAAACAGGAAAGGCATTTGCCCTTGAATACACGGAAAAAGGAAAAGAGGCAAAAGAAATGCTCAGGATAGAAGCTGATGCAGAGCCTCTTGCTGAAACAGAAGACCTGCCTGAATTTGCAAAAGCAGAAATCTGCATTTCATTTATGGATGGAAGAGCAGAAGCAAGAAGCAGCTGCAAAAACAGGATAAAGCTGGTGCAAAAAGCTGTTTTCTTTGAAAGCGGCGCAAAGGCAGGGTTCGTTGCCCGCGAAACAGGCATAATAAGGATTGGGGATTCAAGGCAGAACAGGGCTTCGTTAGAGCCGTGCACAATGCAAAAGCAGTATGAGTTTGCATGGCCTGTTGAAAAGACGAACAATGTTAATTATATCTCAGAATGCTTTGGTTCTGGTGAAACAGAATGCAATAAGGGCATTGAGATTTATGCTGCGCCAGGAAGCCCTGTGTATGCTGCCGAGGACGGAATTGTTGAATATTCAACAGGAAGCACAATAAGGCTGAAGCACAAGCGCGGAATAAGGACGCAGTATGAAAACGCCAATCCGCTTCAGGGGATTGAAGCGCAAAAAACAGTTTCAAAAGCCCAGCAGATAGGTGTTATAGCCAAAGGAAAATCTTACCTTGTTTATTCATTGTCAGACAGCACAGCAAATGCGGGCATTTTTGAGGAATCCAAAATCTGCAGGCAGTATGAAAACAAGACAATGGCAATATCAGTGTTCAGGTACGGCGTGCATTACCTTAATCCCGCATGCTATTTCAAGGACAATGTGAGAAGCGCAATTGTTTACCCGAATAAATGCGAAACACCATTCAAGGGATGCGATGTTTACGGCAATGAGGAAACGCCCAAGTATGAAGTAAGATTAAAGATATTCGTATTGCCTGTAAACTGGGAGAGAAAGCTTTCATACCTCATGTATTCAAATGAAGCGCTTGACAAGTTTTTAATGGCATCTCCCCTGAATGACTGCCCTTACAGGTTCAGGAAAATATTTGCTGACGGAGTCACTGATTACGGCCCTCATTGGAGCACAGGAAGCTGCATAGTGCCTGGAAATAATAATTGCCTTAACGATGCGCTTGCAGCAATAAAAACCTGCGCAGAGGAGTACAGGCAAAGGACAGGCGAGGATTATGATTATGTTGTTGGCGTTGAAGACTCGGACATTGCAGGCTATCCTGAATGCATTTATGCAGACAGGGGATGGACGTCTGAAAACTCTGATGCTACAATCCTGGAAGCGAATAACGCGGCTGACATGCTGCACGAGCTCGGGCACAAGTTCGGGCTAAAGGACCAGTACTGCGACTGCAGCGGCACAAAGGCTGAAAACCTGTGCGGCTATGCTGCAAAGCCCAATCCGCTGAGGAAGAAGCTTGGCTGCGGGGAAAAGTGCTGCGTAGAGCCAGAACAGCTTTACCCTTACTTACCGGAATGCAGGTGGTGCTCGGGCAATCTGGACATAAATTCAAAGGACACTGACAGCAATGGAATGCTTGATACAGGAAAAAGGACAGCAATGTCCAATTTCATTGATGCAGCTGCCTTCAGCATTGATGAGTATTTATTGATGAAAGCAAACCCAATGCTGCAGTGCACGTGATAACATGAAATTAAAGACAAAAATAATGACGGCAATCCTGATAGCCCTAATGCTCCTTCCCTTGGCTTCAGCAGAGGTGGTTTTGGAAGTCAATATGCTTGTCTTTGAAAGCAATGCAGCTGCAATGGAATACAAGGTAACTGAAGGCAGGGCTTCTTCTTATTCAAATGAAACAGGAAGCTATATGCTTTCAGTGAATGACGCATCAGGGGCTCCTTTGTGGAGAAGGAATTATGATATTGGCTTTGTTTTGCTGGCTAATCCTCCAAGGAGGGCTGAATATGAAATAATAACTGAAAAGATTCCTTATAATGAAAAAATGTATGAAATAGCATTCTACAAAGATAATAAACTTGTATTGCGGAAATACCTTGATGTCTGCGATTATAATTTAAAATGCGACAAGAAAGAGAATGCAGTGTCCTGCCCTTCTGACTGCTCTGTTTCTGACTTTGACGGCGTTTGCATTGCAAAAGAGGATGACATTTGCGACCCAGACTGCATTTCTGACATTGACTGCGCAAGGCAGGAAAAGGAAAGGAGCCAGGCATTTGCGCTTGTCTCGATTGCAATGTCTGTAATAATTGTCGCTCTTGCTGTAGTCTTTCACAGGAAGAGGAAGAAGATTGTGCATCTTTTTGAGAAGGCAAAGGGGGCTTATGAGAGATATATTTCCGAGCTTAAGGAGATGGGCAAGCCTGTGAAGAGGTATCCGAGAAGGCGGTAGGCGGTATTTTTATAAAGTATATTGCCTTTCTATAGCACCATGAAACGCGTGATTCTTGCATTTGTATTTCTTATAGCCATTTCAATGCCTGTTTTTGCAGAGGAAATAAGGCATGAAATATTTGCCCCATATCCCGGGATGGTTGCTTATTACGGAGTTGACAGCGGAAAGTTCTATCTTGCTTATAATCCGGAAGAATTCAGAGCCGTATTCCGCGACGGCAGCTTTATTCAAGTTGACAGGGCGGGATTCCTGAAGATTAAGTATATGCAAGGCGGGCAGCTCAGGGAATTTGGAACGCTTAGCGGGCTGATAATTGCAGATTCTGCAGGATATTCGCTTGAAATAACAAACGGCGAATATAATCCGCCTGCAACAAATGCAAACAGGTTTAAAATACTGGGAAAGAAGTTTAGAATAGACGCAAGCAATCCTTCAAGGGCACTCTTTATAATTGAAGATGGGGCATATATGCAGGATAGCTATTTCTTCGGCTGCAAATTTATCTGCGACATGGTTCTAATTTCCGCGCCGGCAGAATCTTACCTTAATATTACCGGCGAAGGGTTTATTTCAAAAGGGGCAGAAAACCTGCGCGAATACCTCAATAATGGATTTGACAAAATGCAGGAAGCTGTTGATAAATGCATGGAAACTGACCCCGGCAAGTGTGAATTGGCGCAGAATATTACAGATATGCGCGAGATAGCGCTTAAGACATTGCCTAAATTTGAGATAGAGGCGCGTCCTTCTGGCGAGCCGGAAACATTCGGCAGGAAAGGGGATATAGTATCGGTAGCCGTTACTTCATGGCTAAAAGTAAAAATGAAGGCGGTTTCTGATGATTACTCTTTGCTTGTGCTTGAAGGGGCTAATGCAGTCTTAACATCGCCTTTCGAGAATTACGGAATGACTGTAAAAAGACCCGGCAACTTTGTCAGCGCCAATGTTGAGAATATGCCCCCAAGAAATAATATTGCCATGCTTACAAGCGGCGGCGCCTTTATTTTCATAGGCGGAAACCTGTATCCAAAATGCAAGGAAAATAAAGAGCCTTATAATGGCATGGGGTGCATTTATTTTGACGAGCCCGGAAAAAAGCTGCACATAAAGCCAAGGGCAACAACCGGGAGCAATGCAATGCCTTTCCGGCTTGGCATAAACCTGCCATCATATGTTGAAGAAGTGATTCTGGAGCCTTTTGACGCGCCTGCAGGCGATGCTGTGATGAATGCTGTAACTCTCAATAAAGAAGGCACACGCACGCAGATTGCATTCTATAATAATGATATAATTGTTGCGCAGGGCGGAAACTGGTTTGACCTTGGAATAAGCTTTAAGTCATACATCCTTCCAAAAGATAATGCAGTCTCAGGAGAACAGCCGCTTGGCTTTTATGACAGGTTTGAATGCAAAAATCCCACAACAACAAAAGACTGCTACCTTAACGGCGAAAGGGTTGCGGGATTTACAGAGGCAAGAACCAATTACAGGTGCGCTTCAGATGATGACTGCGGCTCAGGAAAAAAATGCATTGAAAGGCTTTGCGTCATACAATCAGCTTGCACTGAAGTTCCGGGCTATAATGGCAACGGATTCAATATGCTCTTTATTTCAGATGAATACCCTGAAGACAATGCTGAATTTAAGACAAATATAGATGCGGTTTTAAATGGCGATGCGCAGTTTAAAGGGCTTATTGATATCGAGCCGTTTTCTTCAAATATAGGCAAGTTCAATTTTTACATGATGAATGGCGGATACATGCCTACAATATTTACCATAGGGCATAACCCTGCGGAAGTTTATATGCAAAAAGTTGTGAAACAGTGCGCAACAGCAGAAAATATAATGGTTATTTCAAAAAAAGCGTTTTTATCCTATGCCAAGGGCGGAGGCGGGACTGCATTCATAGCACAGCAAAATCTTAGAAGCGTAAGCCATGGAAAATCGCTTATTGCAGTGCATGAGTTTGGGCATTCATTTGGAGGAGTCCGGGATGAATATTATACATTTAATCCGGCAAGCGGAGGGATCTATGGCAAGCCAAACTGCGTGCCTTATGATTGCGAAGGAAGGGCTGGCTGTGACAGCGCAAAAACATTATGGGGGGAAGAGCTTGCAAACGAGGCAAAGAGCAAGGGATGGACAGGCTGCGGCGGAAACTGCGACCGCAGATGCGCGAACCTGCTAAGGCCAAGGCTTAATTCAATAATGAATGAGCCAGGCAAGAACATAATATTGCCTGATGATCCTGAAAGTGCTATACAGGGAAGAGGCGACACATTCTCAGAGCCTGCGCTCAAGCAGATACAGGAAAGAATCGCATGCATCGGCGCTGCTACGCCCTGCATGGTGTAAGAGAAAGAAAGCCTGTAATTATTCAGTTTTCTGAAGTATTTTGAAAGCCCGAAAGGCTTATAAATAACCCCCGTCTATCATAATCCAATCAAATACCCGCATTACTACGCCATTGGGCGCAGAAGGGGATATTATGGACAAGAAACAAATATTAACTGCAATAGAAAAAATACGGAAAGAGTCTCCTAAAAGGGGCTTTAACCAGACGCTTGACCTTATTCTCAATCTCAAAGGGCTTGACCTGAAAAACCCCGCCCACAAGGTGGATATTTTCATTCCATTGCCAAATTCAAGAAGCAAAAAATCAGAGATTTGCGCAATTGTTGATGATTCCATAGTAACAGAGGCAAGAAAAGTCTGCGATATGGTGATTCCCCTTGAAACTCTTGCAGCAGAGGCAAAGAAGAAAAGGGCAATGAAGAAACTGGCAAGAAAAATTGATTTTTTCATAACACAGCCGCACCTCATGAAAGAGCTGGCGGCAAACCTTGGTAAGATACTGGGTACAAAGGGAAAAATGCCTAACCCTAAGTCAGGAGCAGTCGTCCCTCCCAAGGCGCCTTTGCAGCCTATTGTTGACAAGCTGAGAAAGACAGTAAGGCTTTCAACAAAAAATGATGCAATCATAAAATGCGCTGTTGGCGACGAGAAGATGGCTGACGAGCAGATAGCTGACAACATAATGGCTGTATACAACGCAGTTGTCACTGCCCTGCCCCAGAAAGAGAATAACATAAAGACGCTGATTTTGAAGCTGACAATGGGAACGCCTGCAAAGGTAGGTGAGCTGAAATGAGCAAGCCAAAAGCCCATGTTTCTGAATCAAAGAAAAAGGAAGTCAAGGAGCTTGTAAAGCTCCTGAAGGAATACCCAATTATAGGATTGGTTAATATTGAAGGCCTTCCGTCTGCGCAGATGCAGAAGATGAGGAAGCAGCTAAGGGACATAATGGTTGTCAGGATGAGCAAGGCAAACCTCATCAAGATTGCGTTTGAGCAGGTAAAAGCAGACTTAAAAGGCATTGAAGAGCTTGAAAAGAAAATCACAGGCATGCCTGCACTGATATTTACAAGGGAAAACCCTTTCAAGGTATGCAAGGCAATGGGAAAAAGCAAGAGCAATGTCCAAATCAAGCCAGGGCAGAAAGCCCCATTTGACCTTATTATACCTGCAGGTGTAACGCCATTTGCGCCAGGCCCTATTTTAAGTGAGCTTGGCGGCATGGGAATAAAGGCAGGCATTGAAGGCGGCAAGGTTGCTGTCAAGGCTGAAAAGCTTGTTGCAAAAGAAGGGCAGGCTGTTGACGACAAGACAGCGGGGCTTCTTGCAAAGTTCGGTATTGAGCCTATGGAAATCGGGCTTAACCTTGTTGCAGTGCTTGAAAACGGAATCATACTCACAAAGGACGTATTGTTCATAGACGATGCAAAGACAAAGGCGGATATTACCAAACTTGCAAGAGAGGCAATGAATCTTGCTGTGTATGCAGCATACCTGTCAAAGGACACAATACAGCTGCTTATTGCAAAGGCATACAGGGAATCAAAGGGCCTTGCAAATTCAAAGGACATAATGACCAGCGACAACTTAAAGGAGCTTTTGGCAAAAGCCGAGATGCAGGCTTCTGCTGTAAAAAACAAGGCGGGGTTATAATTTAACATATGGAGGTATCGGAACTAGCGTTCCGGACCTCCCGGAAGAATCAGGGAGGGAAGCAAAATGGAGTACATATATGCCGGAATGTTGCTGCACAAGGCAGGAAAGAAAATCACAGAAGAGTCTGTGAAAAATGTCCTTGAGGCGGCAGGCGTTGCAGTAGACGCAGGGAGGGTAAAAGCTCTCGTGGCAGCCTTGGAAGGCGTTGACATAGACGCTGCAATCAAGGAAGCTGCAGTAGTGTCAGCTGCGCCAGCGGCAGCTCCAGCTCACGCAGGCTCTGAAGCCAAGAAGGAAGAGAAGAAAGAAGAGAAAAAGGTTTCAGAAGAGCAGGCTGCGGCAGGGCTTGGCGCGCTGTTCGGATAAGAATATTTTTTATTTTATTTAGGTTTGAGAGTTGGCGGCGCGTAGCTAATTGCTACAGCCTACCGGCCAAAAACCATGGTTAAATGTGAGGTACGCTGCGTAATGGCAGAAGAAACGCCAGAAAACAAAGGATTGAAAAACGAAGTTCAGGGGCTCAGGGAGAAGCTTAACGAACTCAACCAAAAAAAGGAAGAGTGGTTTAAGAAGAAGGAAGAGCTCAAGGCTGAGATTGCCACGACTATTGCCAGGATAAAAGACGCAAAGGGCAAAAATGACGTTCTTAACAAGGATATTTCAGGATTCAAGGCAAGCAGGGATGAATTTAATGCGCAGGTAAAAGAGCTTATTGCAAAGATAAAGGGGCTTAATAAGAAGAAAGACTGCATGCTTGCCAAGTCAAAGTTCAAAGGCATACCTTCTGAAGTGAAAGGCAGGATAAACAGGCTTGAGGAATCACTTGAGACGCAGGCGTTCACTTTTGACAAAGAGAAAAAAATAATGAAGGAGATTAACAATCTCAAGAAGCAGTATGAGTCTGTGAAGTGCATTTATGATGTTCAGAAAGAGATAAATGATGTTTCTCACCAGATAACTGAAGCCAAGAAAAAGGGAGATGAGTTTCATAATAAATTGCGCGAGCGATCTGGCTCTAATAAGGAAAGCTATGAATCATTCATACAATTATCCAAGGATATTGGGAAGCTGAAGAAGACGCAGGAAGAGGCTTTTGCCAATTTCATCAAGTTCAAGCAGGAATACGCAGAAGCAAGCAAGGTTTTGAAGGAGAAGATGGATGCTGCCCGAGGTGTTGCTGAAGTAGAGGCAGGCGAGAGAAGGCAGAAGCAGAGGGAAAGGAAGTACGATGAGAGAAAGCAGCTTAAGGAGAGAGCTAATGTAGTTAAGGAGAAGCTCAGGTCCAAGAAGAAGCTTACGACTGAAGACATAATCACAATGCAGGGCATTGAGGATACGGAAGAGTTCTGAGTTGTTGATGGAGAGATAAAGGCGGCAAGGGAGCGCCCTTGAAACCCCGCAAAAATATGCTTAAACCTGACTTTCTAATCCAGTTAAATATCCATTTAATCTTGAAATAAATCTCTTTTCTTCTGCTTTGGTTCTATTTATCTTTTTTCTAAGTTCAAAGGCAGCGTAAGCAATATGGCCGCTATCAACTGCCTTAACAATTCCACAAAATGAATGCTTCGGTTTTTTTCCATTAATAGCCTGCTCCAATTCAGTTACCCAAAAAACTTCTTTTAATAATGGCAGGAAATCTATTACTCCCCCTTGATATGCAGGGATATACCTGACCCTTACCCCTATCTTTACCTAATCAAAAGGTAAGCCTTTCTTCCAAGATATTCTTTTGGGCAGTCTACTTTGGCCCCTGTGCCAAATTTCGTAACTGTCCTTTGAATTAAACTCTTGGCGGGCTGAAGATGAGGATTTCATGGGACTCTTTGATATGGTCATCTCCATTTTCTATCCTGTTTTTTCCTATCCTTGTCTCCCCTTGCCCCATAGTATATTGCCAGCTGGGAAAAAGCTGTTGAAAGTCTTTGTAATATTCTCTTATTGTTGGGCAATTATTATATGAAAGTATGAATCCGCCTTTGTGTTTTTTTAATAAATCCCTTAAAACATCGTGCTTAAAGCCTTTGTGGTGTACAGGAATGTTCCTCATAGGGTAAATGCCTTTGAACATCTTTGAATCCTCGCCAATATAATAAGGCGGGTCGCAATATAGGAAGTCATCAGGGTGTTCTTCTATTACTTTCTGAAAATCAGCACATTTTACTTTAAGGTTTTTAGGATTAAAATCCCTAATCCTTTCAATTATCTTTGTATATCTCTTGTCATTCAAATAAATATCAGAACTCCATCCCATAAATCCAGGCCCATAAGACAAGTTAAAGTTATAAACATAATAAACAGCTAATGTCAAAGGGTCTAATTTGGTTTTGCCTTTCCATACATCATTTAGGATTAATCTTATCCTTTCAAATTCTTCCTTCGTAGGCTTTAATTTTTTTAATTCATTATAAAGAAGCCTAGGATTTTCTATCTGGAATTTCCAGTAATTGCATAAAATATCAAAGATGTCATAGCCTATAACTTCCAAACTCAAACACTGGCTCATGGCAATTTCAATAGAGCCGCCGCCAAAAAAAGGAGAGATAACACGCTTAATGTTGGGAGGTAATAATTCAATAACATGCCCTACAGCCAAACTTTTTCCTCCCGCATACCTAATCGGCGAAAGTGCAACGCGCTTATACTTATTCAGCTTACTCTCAGATCTGATTGAATCTAAAAATTGCTCTTTTTTTTGTTCTAAAGGTGAAGAAGCCATTGAGTATACTTGATTTTCTTGATACGTATTGCTAAACCCACTTTGTTTAATCATGCAACACCCCCTCTCTCATTAAGAACAAATAGCAGAGAGGTATATAAACCTTGTCCAAACGTGGCAAGTGGCTAGTATATTTTCCGAGATAGATAGAAAGTTTACATTAGAATTAAAAATTTGGTTTCTTATCCCGTTTTGAGATAAAAAATAAATGAATTTTGCCTATTAATTCTTTAAAGATTTAACACCTGCAGCCCGAAGGGCTGCTAACGAGTGGTTCAGGGGTTCCCCTTGCCGCCTTCTACTTCCTCCTCACCATCGCATACACGAGAATCAAAACACCAATCACGTTCAGGGAATCCGCGACATTGAAATTAGGCCAGCTTCCAACTGCTATGAAATCCCTCACATACCCTAATGCAATCCTGTCCATCAAATTACCCAAGGTGCCTGCGAAGATTAGGACAAAGGCGGCTTTCTCAAGCTTATTCTTTTCCTTGAAGTAAAAATATGCCAAAAAAGCAAGCACAATAACGCTCACGATAATTAAAGGCAGGTTCCAGCCCTGCAGAATGCCAAAAGCAGCCCCTGTATTCTCAGCATACTGAATTCCAATGCAGGACTTCATGTAATTCTTTCCTGCAAGGAAGTATTTTGAAAGCTGGTCAAGAGCAACTAAGACAACAATTGCAAAAACCGCCTTTATGTGAACAGCATAATGTGTTTTCATGCTAAAAATAACGCTTGCTTTGCTTAAATAGTTTTATTCCGCAAACAGCAAGCCTTAACGCCAAACCATTAATCCCTATCCCCCTTTCTGCCCGCCAATAGCCGCTAACCCACTAGCCTACCTGCCTACAATCCTACAGCCTACTACCCACTTACTACATCCCTACCGCCTACTTGCCAATAAATACATTTTTATATCTCAAAACCTCCTTTTAAATACATGAAAAAGAGGATTTGCTTATTTGCTATAATGCTTTCCGCATTGGCTTTGCCGGCATTTGCCTTGGACATTAACATCGCAGGCAGGCCTTACCCTGCTTTCATCTTCATACCTCTGGCTTTGATAGCCTTTGTCTGGCTTATAATATTCTTCAGGTGGCTTTTCAGGCACTTCAGGGGCATTGCGCTTTTCTTCTACAATGCGGGGAAATTCATTTTCAGCCTTGGATTGAAACTTGGATTTAAAAAGCTGAAAGAGGAAATCAGGGAAAAAGAAATAATTGTGGGTAAAGTCCCAAAAGAGGAAAAGAAGGAAGTGCCGGAAGAAGCAACAAGGGATCTTACCCCTTTCATTGAAAAGATAAATGCAATTGAGAAAAAGCTTGTTAAAACAAAGGATGCGGACGCTGTCTTCAAAGAGCTTTCCCCTGTAATAAAGAATTTCTTCAAGGCTTTGCTCAGCATACACTATGAGTTCACTGATGAGGAAATGGTTGGCGTGCTTGAAAAGAAGAAAAAGCACCTTGTTGATTTTGCGCAAAGAATTTCGGAGATGAAGTTCAGCGGAAAAAAAGTCACCGAGGCGCAGGCAGAGGCGCTGGTAAAGGAGTTCAAGGGGATTGTGCACAGGTATGTTGAGACAGGCTGGAAGCCTAAAAGGATTGCAAGGGGGGTTGTTGAAAGGCTTGCAGAGCAGGACAAGAAGATATTTGACAATGTAAAGCAGTATGTGGGGTTCCTTGGGGGCGAGAGCAGGAAGAGGCAGATAGAGGGGCTTCTTGAAGACGAGCAGGAAATACTTACAAGAAACATCAGCTCAATGAAGAGGACATACAACAGGATTCTCAGGATGTATGTCCAGCTTACGCCAAATGAAAAGGCGGCTGTTTACCCGCAGCTTATTGCGTTCTACAAGAATGCAAACAAGGCAATATTCTCAAGCGTTTACGGCGAGAAAAGCAAGAAAGAGCTTGAATACTTTGTAAAGGAGCTGCAGAAGCTGAAGGAGATGCCAAAGCACGAGCCATGGCTTGCAAGGCTTGCTGCTTCTGTGTCAGCTGCAAAAGAAACAATAAAGAAGAAAGCAAGAAGGAAGCCCAAGAAAGAATTGGTTGCGCCGCAACCCTCGGTTAAGGCAAAAGTAAAGGCAAAGGAAGCGCCGAAAGAGGAGCTGCCTTCAATCAAGCCGCTTTTTGAAAAACTGACAGGCATGTTCAGGCCTGAAGAAGTTTCTGAGAAAAAAGCAAAGAAGATGATACAGGCCAAAGCAGCGCCGAAAGTAAAGCTTGAAGAGCCTACACTGAAGCCGATTGCAGAGAAGCTCGGGGCATTGAAGGATTCTGCAAAGAAATTCTTCAGCAGGATACCGACAAAGGCTGTGAAAGTGGAGAAAGAAGAGCTTGTTGTGCCCAAGCCGAGTGTAGAGACATTCTCAGCAATCGAAAAAATAGGGAAGATGCTTGAGGAAACGCCTGCAATTGAGCAGGTTGACTACATGAAGAAAGTTGAGGCAAAGATAGCGCAGGGATGGAACCTGATAGCGGCGGCTGACTTCGATTCGTTTGATTCTTTATATGAGCAGATAAAGCTTGATTACGTTAACCTTAGCGGCAGGGAAAAGGAAGTGATGCAGCAGCGCATGAGCAACCTGTTTGATGCTGCTGAAAAGGCAAAAGAGCAGATTGAGCTGAAAGCAGGGGAAGATGAAAAGAGAAAGCAGGAAAGAAAGGCTGAAGAGATGCTGCAGGCAGGCATCAGGACAAGGGAAAGGGAGGAAGCGCAGAAGGAAGCCATGAAGATGGCTGCCGAGATACAAAAAGAGCTGACTGAAGAGGAAGAGCTTGAAAAAGAAGAAGGGATTCTGCTTAAGCTTGAAGAGGAAAGGAAGAGAAAGGAGAGGGAAGCCGGCATTGCAAGGGAGCAGAAAGAGATAAGGGGCGTTCTCAGGAAGGTTCAGGAAAAGTTCAAGGAGCAGGACGAGATTGATACTGAAGAGGATGAATTGCTTGGCTGGTGGGAAAAAAGAAAGCGAAGGAAAGCCCGAAGGGAAGAGCTGAAAGCCTCAAGAGAGCAGGAAGAGCTTGCCAAAGAAGAGGAAGAGCTCCTTTCATGGGCTGAAAAAAGAAAGCGCATGAAAGAGAGGAGGGAAGCGCTTAAGATTGCCGGGCAGATTGAAAAGCAGCGCGCTGAAAAGGAAGAGCTTGAGAAAGAAGAGGAAATTCTGCTTAAGCTTGAGGCAGAAAGAAAAGAGAGGGAAGCAAAAGCATTCACATTAAAAGAGAAGAGGGAAGCAAGAGCTGCATTAAGGCAGATTGACAGCCTCTTCAGGCAGAGGCAGAAGCTTGAGGAGGAGAATTTAGCCCGCGAGAGAAGGCTTGAGGCTGAGAAGAGGCGCCTTGAGACAATTGAGAAGAGAAAGATGCAGCAGCAGATAGTTCCTGAAATTGCAAAGATTGATTCAATATTAAAGGAGCAGGCAAAGCCCTTGCTTGAGGAGTTCAGGAAAAGAAGGGAAGAGGGGATTGCCGAAAGAAAGTTGAGGAGAGAGATACAGAAGCAGATAAGGCACGAGCGGGCAATAAAGGAAAAGGAAGCGGAATTCTTAAAGAGGGAAGGGGAGAGAAGAAGGGCTGAGCTTGACAAGAGAAAGAAGGAAACAGGCAAGATAAGGGCTGAGAAAGAGAAAGAATGGAAGCAGTCAATGCACGGAAAGAGCCTTGACTCGCTTGAAGAGCTGCAGAACCAGCTCAGCTCAATGATTGTCGGCATGGAAAGGCAGGCTGCCCCAAAGGAGAGCTTTAAGATAAAGCTTGCAAAAGAGGCAGAAATTGTAAGGCAGGAAGTTGAGGCAAAGAGGGCTGCGCAGCTGAAGAAGATTACGGAAAAGCCTGCTGAGAAGAAAAAGAAGAAGGCGTTGTCTCCTCTTGAGGAAGAGCAGCTGAAATTGATTCTAGAGTTGGAAAGGATAAATAAGGGGCTTTGAAATACAAAAGATTAATAAGCAATCAAGGGTAATAATAACAATATGGCAAGAAGAACACTTACTGAAAAAGAGAAAATACAGCTAAAAAAGCTGTCTGCCCGGCTTGAAGAAGCAAGGAAAACGCCTGGTTTCAAGAAAGAAATAAATAAGTTCATAAGATTGGTAAATTAAAGCCTTATTTTTTTGTAAATTCCCACTTTCATTTTAAGCATTTTGTATTTTAGGAAATAAGGAGTCCTAAGCCCTCTTTGAAGATTAACCTTTTCGTATGATTTTATAAAAGGCCAGCACCATCTTGAGTAGCTGCACATGGTTTCCCTATCCCCAGAATAAATTATGTCCATGCCCTTTATGCTGGCACATGCCACTATCATTAAATCCACGCGCAAATCAGCCCATTGCTTTTTGCCGCCAAGTTTGGAATATTCGCAAAAATATTCTTTTGCCAAGCATTCAATTCTGGGGTCATTCTGATATTCAGACGCAATAAGTGTTTGATATAAGCTAAGAATAGTGCTTATTGCCCCCCAGCTTATCCACTTGTTTACACGCTTGATTTCCCGCCTTATTTCACTGAAGCCATAGATAATAAACCCCCTATCGGACTTTAGGCTAGAAATAAGCTTATCCCTATCTTCCTTGTTCTCTTTTGCTATGAACCCGTAGATTGTTGTATCAAATATTACACGAAGCATATGCAAACGCTATTTTTTGCGCCTCCTCTTTTGTGGAATTTATTCCGTAGTAGGGAGTTGTATATAGCTTATTCATAAACTCTTCGGCTCAAAATCCGCAAGATTTCCGGCAGTTTCCGAAAAAACAAAGTGTTCAGCCGGAAAAAAAGGGCTAAAAAACACAACTCGCATGAGAATTTCCAACATCTTTGGAAGACATTTTTATTCTTCCGTCGTCAAATCTCTGCAGAGATTTGACGGGGCAATCGGGACTTTGTCCCGGTGTATTCGGAAATCGTAAATTTCCGGTTATCCGAGAGCCTTGGCTCTCGAATACACCGAAAGCTAATGGCTTTCGCGTGTTCCAAAAACCCCGCTTGGTTTTTAAGAACCGTCGTCAAAGCTGTGGAAGGATTTTGAAGAAAAATAAGTCAGGGGTTGAAGCCGAAGCTTAGTGCCAGATTTGTGCTCAACCTGAAGGCTGAGGTCCACTGGGCAACCCCTAAGTTTTAAGGGTGTAAGCCCCTATATAAATTTATCTAAGGGGTGTAATTGTTCAGGTTCTTGAAGTTAAGATTTGTTTAAGACCCGGGAAAATAGGTTTATCTTGATGTTTAAGGGTTTCTACTACTGAATAAAGGACTGCAATGCTATTTGCCCCTGCAACGCTTCTTGAGCCGTTGCTGGTCTTTCTATGCATGACAAGCTTTCTTAATTTTCGTTCGCTAATATTATTTGTTGGATCTACATCTGGGTTGGTAACAAAAATAAAAAGACCATGCAGATCTCGCACTGCGAGATTTTTCACCCACTTGCGGACTGTTGAATGTTTATATCTTTTCTTTGTAAGTGCTATGATTCTTCCCTCGAGTTTCTTGACTTGCGCTTCTGTTCCTTGATGTTCCAAGCTTTTCGCGTCTGCGAAAATCAGTTTGAGCTTTTTATGGATGTATTTTCCTTCTCTTCCAAAGTTTTTAGCAAGACCTCGAGAATCATCAAGGATGTGCGGCCAGCAAAACTGTAAAGTAAATCCTGCTTTTTTTGCTAAACATCTGTTTGTGGAACTTCTATCTACAACAAGAACATTTCCTTGTTGTTTCTTTCCAAAAAGTTTGAGTGGAATTTCGGCTTTTCCTCTTCTTGTGATTTTATACAACACAACTCCCACTGTGATGAATACCCAAGCAGTATAGTTTTTGGCTTCGGTTCTCCAGCTTGTTGTGTCAGTATATTTGACTTTGGCAATTTTGAGAATATGCTCAAGATTTTTGTAGTATGGACCGAACGCGCGCGCAAGCTGATAACCAATGAGTATGATTTCTCCCTGGCTAATGTGAATACCAAAAACAGTTTGGAGGAATTCTTGAATTTTATTTACTGGAAGACGCATTCCTATGCGCAGGTACATAATGAAGAGCATAAAATTTAAACCCAACCTGGCATGGGGAAGAACATTTGGCACTTCAGGCTCTATGATTTTCTTACACTTCTTGCAGTATTTTCTATGGATGTTATATCGAGTAGTTTTTATTTTTGCAACAAAGTATATATCAGTAACGTAACGTGAGCGTACTTCCTGAACTTCGTCAGAAAGTTTTTCTCCGCATAAATGGCAGTGTTTTTCTTTGAGCTCTTTGATGTGGTCTATTCTTTCTGGAATTCTTCTCGTATAAGCTTTATGACCTTTTTGTGCCCCCCGTCCCTTCTTTTTTACAGCGAGATTTGGTTTGAGGTGCATTGCCTTCTTAAGTTCATCTACTGTTCCTGCATGCTTGAGTTTGAATTCCTCAAACTCCTTCTCAATCTTGTGTTTTTCATCTTCAATCTTGTGTTTTTCATATTCAATCTTGTGTTTCTCTTGCTTTAATTTTCTGTTCTCTTCTTTTAACTGCCGATTTTCTTTCTTTAATAGTTCTATTTCTTTTTCATTCATGGTTCAATAAGGACTACACGAACTTTTTTTCCCAACCAAGATTTTGGGACGTAAATTCGTGCGCTATTTCCTCCTTTTTTAGGAACTTTCTCAATTACTCCATACCCCTCCATTTTTACCTGAATTGGCTTTGCCATTGTAGTTATAATGTAACTACAAGTATAAAAGCATTTCGATACTCCAGAATATACATCAAAAATGCTTCAGAAAGCTGAACAATTACTTATAAACAAAACTTATATAAACACCTATAAACTCCATTCTTACCTATGGGAGATAAGCCTTCAAATCCAAAAGGAACAAATAAAACAGAAATAATAATGACAATAGCCTCAAAAAGAGGCTTCTTCTATCCCTCAGCTGAGATATACGGGGCAAAAGCAGGCTTCTGGACTTACGGCCATTTAGGCACAAGGCTAAAGCAAAGCTGGGAAAGCCTCTGGAGAAACTACTTTTTAGGCTTGTCCAAATCATACTTCGAGATAGACGACTGCAACATAATGCCAAAGAAAGTCTTTGAAGGCTCAGGACACTTGGCACATTTCAATGACCCGCTGACAGAGTGCGAAAAATGCCACTTCAGGTTCAGGGCAGACCAGCTGATAGAGGATGCAACGCACACAAATGTCGGCGGGGTGTCTGCAGAAGACATGACTAAAATATTAGATGACAACAAGCTCTTATGCCCAAGGTGCGCCTCAAAGCTCCTGCCTGTCAAATGGTTCAACATGATGTTTGAGATGAAAGTGGGCGCAACAGGCGAAGACATTATGTATTTACGCCCGGAAAGCGCACAAAGCCCATACTTAGCATTCAAGAGAGAATTCGAAGCCTTAAGAAAGAAAATCCCGTTCGGCTTGGCAGTTATAGGAAAAGCTTACAGGAATGAAATATCCCCAAGGCAGGGTTTCTTCAGATTAAGGGAATTCACGCAGGCAGAGCTGCAAATCTTCTTTGACCCTGACAAAATCAATGAAGCAGAGAACTGGGACTTTGTAAAAGCTTACAAATTAAGGCTGTGCCTTGCAAAAGACGCAAAAGAGGGAAAAATCAATGAAATAACCTGCGAGGAAGCAAACAAGGAATTAAAGATTCCAAAGCTCTGCGCATACAACATGGCAAAAGTCCAGCAGTTCTACTTAAGCAAAATGGGAATACCTGAAGAAAAGTTCCGCTTCAGGGAATTGGACGAGAAAGAGCGCGCCTTTTACAACAAGCTGCACTTTGACATTGAATTAAACATGGATACATTGGGAGGCTTTAAGGAAGTGGCTGGAGTGCATTACAGGACAAACCATGATTTGGGAGGGCATCAGGAGCATTCAAAGGAAAAGCTGGAAGTAGTGATTGGAGACAAAAGATTCATACCGCATGTATTGGAGCTTAGCTTTGGAGTTGACAGGGATGTGTGGGCATTGATGGATGTTTTCTTTAAGGAGGAAACAGAAAGGACATTGTTCGCATTCCCTGCTGGCATTGCTCCAGTAACAGTCGCAGTATACCCTTTGGTTAATAAAGACAATATACCGGAGTATTCAACAGAAATATATGAGAGATTAGGAAAGGAATTCAGGGTGTTCTTTGACGACTCTGCAAGCATTGGAAGGAGATACAGAAGGCAGGACGAGATAGGGACGCCTTATGGAATAACAATTGACTATGACTCATTGAATGACAACACAGTCACGCTAAGGGACAGGGATTCAATGAAGCAGGTGAGGGTAAAGGTGGATGACTTAATCCAAACGCTGAAGAAAGTCATTGCAGGGGAGCTTGCGTTTGAGAAAGCTGGAACTCCCGTTGTAGCGAAAGCGCCTGAGAAGGAAGAGAAAGAAAAAGCTTATAAACCACATCTGCCTTTAAATAAACATGAAAAATGAAAAGCTATTAAAGGAACTTTCAAGGATAGTAAGAACGCAGAAATTCCATTCTCTTGACAAAGTATTGCAAAGAAGATAAGAAGGCTTGAAGCAAACCCGGATAAGCAAGGCAAGCATTTAGGAGACGGCTTTTTTGAGCTTAAACAACTGAAATTCCGCATATTCTGATTATACTATAATTGCAGGAGAAGTTCTTATTGAAACGATATTATATGAAGGCAAGGTATTTGTGCCAAGAATAGGCGGCAAGCATTCGCAGCGCAATGATATTAAAAGCCTTAAGCATCGCTAATCACTCAAGCGCCTTTCTCAGCTTTTCTATTTTAACCATTAAAGCACTAAACTCTTCAGGAGGCAGCTGCTGATGAGCGTCAGATAATGCTTTTCTCCTGTCAGGATGCACTTCTATCAAAAGCCCGTCAGTGCCTGCAGCAACAGAAGCAAGGCTCATTGGCCCTACTAAATCCAAAACACCTGTTGCATGGCTCGGGTCCACTATAATTGGAAGATGCGACTCTCTTTTCACAATTCTGACTGCAGTTAAATCCAGCGTGTTTCTGCAGGATGTTTCAAAAGTCCTTATGCCTCTTTCGCATAAAACAACATTCGGGTTGCCGTTAGAAACAATGTATTCAGCGCTTGACAGCAGTTCTTCTATTGTGGCTGACATGCCTCTTTTCAAAAGCACTGGCTTTTTCACTGTTCCAAGCTCTTTCAACAGCGCAGTATTGCCCATGTTTCTTGCGCCCACCTGATACATATCAATGTTATATTTCTCAAAAAGCTCCAGATCCCTTGTATCTAAAATTTCCGTAACAATAGGCAAATGAAACATATCCCTTGCCCTGGCCAAAAGCTCCAGCCCTTCCTCTCCAAGCCCCTGGAAGTCATATGTGCATGTCCTTGGCTTGAAAGCTCCGCCTCTTAAGAGAGAAGCGCCTGCTTTCTTCACCGCCTCTGCAGCTGCAAACAGCTGCTCTTCACTCTCAACAGCGCAGGGTCCTGCGATTACTGCAAAATATCCGCTGCCTATCTTCACTCCTGAAACATCAATGGCAGAATCAGAAGGATGGAAATCACGCGAAACAAGCTTGTATCTTTTGGAAACTCTTGTTACTGACTCAACCCCGTCAACCATAAAGTAGCCTGTTTCAATGCCTTTTGTATCGCCTCTTAAGCCTATAACTGTCTTTGAAGTGCCCTTGTCAATGTTAGGCTCAAGCCCCTTGCCCTTTATCCTGTCAATTAGAGACGTGTACTGTTCCTGAGTAATGTCTCCTTTTAGTGTTACTATCATAGCTAAAAGAGGTAAAACAGGTTGTTTATAAAACTATGCATAAAAAGATATTGTTCAAATATCGGCAGATGGTGCCTTTCTTAAACGATTTTTGCGGTTTGGGCGTAAATGCCCCGTGGAATAGCACCAAGCGCAAGAACCGCCAAAAGTAGGATATGCCGAAGTTTGAAGAGAACCGCATAAAAAGCAATATATTTATACCTGAACATTAAACTTAATAGGAATGGAGCTAAAACAAGCAAGGGAATACATAGATAATATTGACAAAGAGATAATAAAGCTCCTTGCAAGGCGCTTTTCAATTGCAAAAGAAATAGCCAAAATCAAGAAAGAGCAAAGCCTTCCAATACAAAACAATGAAAGGGAGGAAGAAGTCATAAAAAAAGCCATTGAAAACCTGAAAGAACAAGGATATGATGATGAAGAATTCGCAAGAGGGCTTTTCACAATCATAATGAATAAATCAAAAGAAATCCAGAAAGAGGCTGTGAAATGAAAATAGCAATCATCGGCGGAAAAGGCCAGATGGGCTTGATGTTTGCAGAAGCTTTTAAGAAAGAGGGGTGTGAATTAACACTCACTGGAAGCAAGAATAATAATCTAGAAGCTGTGAAAGATGCTGATATTGTTATCATAACTGTTCCAATAAGGCAAACAGTGAAAGTTATTGAAGAAATAGCGCCTTGCATGAAAGAGGATTCACTCTTAACTGACTTCACTTCAGTCAAGGTAAAGCCAATAGAAGCAATGAAAAAGGCAAAGTGCGGAATACTTGGCGGGCATCCTTTGTTTGACTCTTCTGTCGGCTTTGAAAACCAAAATTTTATACTCTGCCCAATAAAAGAAAACAAGAATTCAGAATGGTACAGAAAGTTCCTAAAAAGCTTAAAATTAAATGTTATTGAGATGACTGCTGACGAGCATGACAGGCAGATGGCGGTGATACAGGGGCTTACGCATATTTCAAACATCTCATTAGGATATGCTTTAAAGAAAATAGGATATGACTTAAGCAAGGCAGAGAAGCTTTCATCGCCTGTTTACTTGCTGAGATTATACACAGCAGGCAGGATACTTGCACAGGATGAAAAGCTGTATTCAGACATTGAAATGGAAAACCCTTATTCAAAGGAAACTGCAAGAGCTTACTTAGAGGCTGTTAAAGAGATTGAAAATACTGTTGAAAAAGAGGATAAAACAGCTTTTGAAAGGATATTTCTTGAGTCAAAGCATTACTTTGGCAGCCAATGCAAAAAGGCAATGGAGCTGACGAGCAAAGTGCTTAATTTCATGGCAAAAAGCAGATAGAAAAGCTTTTTAAATCAGTGAATAACTTGTTTGTGTACCCTTAAGGCATGACCGCCAAAGGCGGCTTGCTGAAAGTGTAACCCCCTGCAAAGTGAAAAGTGCTTGTGGGCTGCGAACGAATGTGAGCATGCCCACTCGGGTTGATAAGAGGAACCCCTTATGGGCTCGTGGTGTAACGGCAACACACACCATTGGCTATGGTGAGAGTGCGGGTTCGACTCCCGCCGAGTCCATCCTTCTTTTTCTAACTTGACGACGCTCTCCTGTTTTGCCTTTCACAAAATCCGGAAATACCCCTGTCCAATCCTCTTTTCCCGCAAATCCTTCATCTCAAGCATTGACTTTTCCAATTCTAATGAAAAAACAAGTCTTTTCCAGCAGAAAGCTTTATGAATAGAAGCCAATAACATGCTCATGCAAAAAAGCAGGGCGATGTCTTTTCCCATATGTGTTATCCTGATATTATTTCCTAAGGAGGGAATAATTCGTTTCATCCTTTAAATTTATAAATCATTCAATATACAAAAAAGAAGTGGAACACAAGAGAAAAGCAATATTAATAATATTAGCGTCAGTCCTGCTAATCTCAACTGCACAGCTGCTTTTAAAATACGGCATAAAGAATGCGACAAAAGCATTAACAGATGCATCTGCATTAGCCATGCTTTCTGCAATATTCTCATCATGGCAGGTTTTAATAGCTGTTGCATTGTTATTGGCAAGCTCAACACTATGGCTCATGGGGCTTTCAAAGGCAGAGCTCAGCTTTGCATACCCATTATTGGGAACAGGCTATGCATTGGTTGCTTTTCTTTCATGGATTTTATTCAATGAGGCAATGGGAATTACAAGAATAATCGGAATAGCCATAATAATCACGGGAGTAGTAATGATGTCAAGGAGTTGAAATGATAAGCTATAAGATACTTTTATTCATTGGAATCATGCTTGGGGCAGCAGGACAGCTCTTCCTTAAGAAAGGCATGGCAAGGCACGGGCATGTGAATATGAGCTTAAAAAGCATACACAAAGACATGTTCAATCTCTATTTCCACAGGTATATTATTTTAGGAGGCTCTTTGTTTATAATCTCATTGGGATTATGGACAATTGTTCTTTCAAAGCTTGACTTAAGCTATGCATACCCGCTGGTAAGCGCAAATTTTGTGATTGTCTCGCTGCTTTCCAAGCTTTTCTTTAAAGAGCAAATAACAAGATACAGGTGGCTGAGCATTTTCGTGATTCTCATAGGAGTTGTGCTTGTCACAATGAGCTAAAGAAGTATGTATTAAGCTCCGAGGACAAAGCCACAAAAAACCTGAAAAAAAGCAGGGTT
>JASEIA010000050.1 GCA_030018575.1 Nanobdellota archaeon
AAATTGCTTGGTCTGATTGAATTAACTGCAAGATTTAAAAATTTTGGAGATGACGATAATTAACCAATGTCTTCCTGAAATGGTGTCCATTTTTCCATAAATCATTGCATCTTTCCGGCTAAATAATCCCTTGTAATGCCGCGCATAAACGTGCTTAATTTTGTCGATTGCAAACGATAACTTTATATATAAGTTGTAGATTATAATCTATACTATGGATGAACAAACAAGGCAGGCGCTGGAAAAGCAGAACCCGTGGTGGTTTAACAAAGAGTTTGAAGCGGGGATAGACAGGCTGGGGCATTATAATTCTCTGCTGAAATACCTTGCAGCCCCTGAGATATTGCTTCTTGTTGGCCCCAGAAGAACCGGAAAGTCCACTCTCCTTTACCAGCTCATAAGGCATATTCTGCAAAAAGAGCCGGCAGACAGCATTTTATTTGTCAATCTTGACGAGCCGTTATTCGAAAGCCGGTCAAAAGACCCCGCTTTTTTGTCGGGCATAATAGGCGAATATGCGGCGCAAAAAAAATTGAAATACCTATTCATAGATGAAGTGCAAAGCTATGAGCATTGGGCGCAGGCTATAAAAACGCTATACGACACTGAGAAAGGCATTAAGATAATATTAACAGGCTCTTCCTCCATACTGATAAACAGCGTTATTTCCTCCAGGCTTTCAGGGAGGTATTTCCACGTCATTGTTTATCCGCTTTCATTTCAGGAATGCCTTAAATTTAACGGCATAGCCCGCCCCTCAATTTTAGAAAAAAAGCGCCATTTTGAGCAGTATTTGAAATATGGGGCATTTCCGAGGGTTGTCCTGGAAAAAGACAGCAGGCTCAAGCATGATTTGCTTAAAAGCTATTTCCAGACAATTTTGCTTAAGGATATTATATACCCTAACAAGCTAAGGAATAACAGGGATATTTTTGATTTGGTTTATTTTATTGTGTCAAATGTGGGGAAGCCTGTTTCGTTTAACAGCCTTGCCAGGCTTCTCAACATTTCAGTGGATACGGCAAAGGAGTATATGCATTTTGCAGAAGAAACTTATCTTCTTTTAAGCATTGCAAAATATGACTGCTCAGTGAAAAAGCAGATTATAAACCCCAGAAAGTCATACTGCATAGACACCGGGCTTGTTAATTCGCTTTCCTTCAGGTTTTCAGAGAACAGGGGCAGGCTGCTTGAGAACCTTGCTTTTGTTTCGCTTTCAAGAACAGGAGAAGAGATATATTATCATAAAGACAAGTTAGAATGCGACTTTTTGGTAAAAAAAGGGAATAAGATAAGCCAGGCTATACAGGTGTCTGTTTCACTCAAGGACAAGCAAGTTAAAACAAGAGAGCAAAAGGGGCTGCTTGAGGCAATGGAAGCGCATGGCTTGAAGAAAGGCCTGATTCTTACAGAAGAGGAGACAGGAGAATTAAAGGTTAAAGGCAAAACAATTATAATTAAGCCGTTGTACGAATGGCTTTTGGAGTAAAGCATCTTGCCAATAGCTTGAAATCCGCGTTACCATGTTGCGCAAACAAAAGCCTTATAGATAATTCTGATAATTATATGACATAAGTATCTATAAAAAAAGAATAAATTAGCAGCCATCAGGCTGCTAATTTATCTTGCAATGTTAATTTAGGTTCTCTTCCTTTAGCTTTTTTTTTGTTTTAATCCCTTTTTTCCTTCTCTGCGGTAAGTTGTGAACCAATTAGAAACTGTACCTCGGTGTAATCCAAACGCTTCAGCAATTTTATTGACTTTCCAATTTTTGTCTTTTAATTCAAGTGCGCGGAATCTATATTCTTCTAATACTTCACGAAAAATACTCCTGCCATCTTTAATGTCTTTCATACATAAATATATAGATGTTTAAGCATTTAAGCTTTATTGTGATGTAGTATAATCATCAGAAAGCTCTATATATCCGCAAATAGCTTCATAAAAGCGTATCCGGCAAGGATAAAATGGGAAAAAAGAAGAGATAGGTTCCAGAATACCATAAATTATAAAAACCCCTAAATAAGCCCCTCTGTGGGTGAAAACAAATGACTGCAAAAGCAAAGAAAAAAACAATAAAAAAAGCTCCTGCAAAAGGGCTTATAACAAAGGATATGGCAATAGGGGATGTTGTGCAAAAATACCCTAATACCGTCGAAGTTTTCGGAAAGCACGGCCTGCACTGCATCGGCTGCGCAATAGCCTCATTTGAAAGCGTTGAGCAGGGCGCGAGAAGCCACGGCGTTGATGTTGGCGCGCTGCTTAAAGACCTGAATGCGGCTGCAAGGAAAAAGAAAACAGCAGGGCGCGAAGGATGCTGCGGACATTAAACGAGGAAGAAAACCTTACGGAACAAAGTGATGTGAGGTTTCGAACAACGGAGGAGTGAGAAAATGGCAAAGTACAAGATAACAGTGGACAACAACGCGTGCATCGGCTGCGGCGCCTGCGCTTCAGAATGCCCGGACAACTGGGAGCTGAAGGAAACAGACGAGGGCTTCAAGGGGCGCCCGAAAGTTGCCGTGCTTGGCAATGAAGAGGATTACGAAAAGAACAAGGCTGCAATGGACATCTGCCCTGTCCAGGCAATAAAGATAGCAAAGGCAAAGTGAGTTTTTTATTGTCTTTTATTATATAATTCCTTGCAGTTTTATATTGCTCGGGCTATTTTCAAAAAGGTTTATATATTAAGGAAAGATTAGGTATGCGTGGCGAACGGTTTAAGGCGGAAGATTGCAAAATGGGCTGGTTATGGCATTCTTGGCGCATTATGCTATGTAGTCAGCGGCAACTGCTATAATGCAATAAGGCAGACTGTAGTTATTGCAGGCATAACAGGGAAAAATAACAGGGAACTTAACAAGGAATTTTATTCTGAATTTGAAAATGAAAGGCAGGCTCTCGAATCAAGGCTTAAGCAAAATGACAGAGATAAGGCCGGCGTTGAAATATCTCTTAATTTGTATGTTAATCCAATGCTTAAATATTTCTATGATGATGCAAACGACCCGGAAGATAACAGCGGATGGGCAAAAGAAGTCGAAAGCGCAATAAGCGGGCTTGAGGTTTTTGAAGATTTGGGCTATGATTTCAGGATAGAAAATGTCTATGCAGTACCCTCTGAATTAGACCCTTTAAGCATATATGATGTTGCTTATTTTATAGAAGAAAATTACAATACAGCCGAGTTTAACATCTCATTTGCCACAAACCCCGCACAGAGATTGGGGGTATATGAGCGGCTGAAAAGCGAGATAGTACTCGGCAAGGGATTTTTACGCGGAAGCCATAGCTTAATATACCTGACAAATGACACAGCTACAAACAGGCGTATCCTTGCGCACGAGGCAGGGCACATGTTCGGGCTTGATGATGAAGAGATTGAAGAATGGAAGCATATGCTTGACCCTAATTGCTTTTTTTTCATAAGGCTTATGACGCAAAACGCCGCCTGCGAAAGCTATTCATTAAATGAAGAAGAGATTGCAATAATAAAGAAAGCCAAAGAGCGGTTCGATTAGATTCGCTAGGTTTAAATATGCCTTATTCTTAAGCTAATTAACAATGGCTGGTGAAATATACGAAATAATAGTGCACGGAAGGGCGGGGCAGGGCGCAAAAAGCATGGCGCAGATAATCGCGGAAGCAGCCATGCTCAGGGGAAACTACATACAGACTTTTCCAAGCTACGGGGCTGAAAAAACAGGCGCGCCTGTGCAGGCTTATGTCAGGATTTCAAAAAATCCCATAAAAGTGCATACTCCTGTAAGGAAAGCGGATGCAGTGATTGTTCTTGATCCCACGCTGCTTGAGTCAATTAATATAAACAACAATATTACTGATAAAAGTGTTTTAATTATCAACACAACAAAGCCGCTTGAAAAAGTAAAGCAGGGGCTTAAATGCAATTGCAGGATTGTTGCTTTTGATGCAGGAATCGTCTCAAGAAAGCACCTTGGAAACAATTTCCCGAACATGCCCTTGCTTGGAGCCTTTGTCAAAGCAACAAATGTATTGGACTTAAAGGGAGTTACAGAGCATGTTGGATGCGTATTCCTTCACAAGGTTGGAAAGGAAATGACATTCAAGAACATAGAAGCAGTCAAGGAAGGGTACGAGCTGGCATGAAAAAAGAGCTTGAAGGCGCAAAAGTGAAAGCAGGGACAACTGCCGATGTTAAAACAGGCAGCTGGAAAACACAAAGGCCATTGTGGGACAAGAAGCGCTGCATAAACTGCATGTTCTGCGTAATTTACTGCCCTGAAGCGTGCATTCCTGCAAAAAAAGGGATAAGGGAAGAAACCAATTTGTTTCACTGCAAGGGCTGCGGCATTTGCGCAAATGTCTGCCCTGTGAAATGCATAAAAATGGATGAGGAGTACAAGTACATATGAGCAAGAAAGTGGCGTTAACAGGCGCGCATGCATCAGCAGAGGCAATGAGGCAGATTAATCCTGATGTTGTTCCTGTGTATCCAATCACTCCACAAACGCCAATAATCGAAAAGTTCTGCTACTTCAAGTCAGAGGGGCAGGTTGATGCAGAGGTTGTTTTGACAGAGTCAGAGCATTCTGTGATGAGCGTTTCAGTAGGCGCTTCAGCAGCAGGCGCAAGGGTGATGACTGCAAGCGCCTCACAGGGAATTTCGCTCATGAACGAGGTTTTGTCAGTCGCGTCAGGAAAGCGGCTTCCCATTATCATGAATGTCGTGAACAGGTCAATATCATCTCCATTAAACATCCACTGCGATCAGTGCAGCACAATGAATGTAAGGGGCCTTGGCTGGGTTCAGCTTTTTGCAGAAAACCCGCAGGAAGCGTATGATTTCACAATAATCGCCACAAGGCTTGCTGAATCAATAAGGGTGCCTGTAATGGTCTGCCAGGACGGTTTCATAACATCGCATTGCGTTGAGATGCTTGAAATACTCGATGAAAAGAAAGTGAAGGGTTTTGTAGGCGCATATAAGCCAAAGGAATATTTGCTTGACACTAACAAGCCTCTTACATTCGGCGCATGGCAGCTCCCTAATGCCTACATGGAAACAAAGATTGAGCAGCAGGAGGCAATAAGCGAGGCGTTAAAGGAATATCCGAAAATTGCAAAAGAATTTGCAAAAATTTCAGGCAGGAGCTATGGGCTTATTGAGGAATACAATACAAGGGATGCGGACGCAATAATCGTGGCAAACTGCTCAACAGCAGGCACTGCAAAGGAAGTCATAGACAGGATGAGAAAGCGGAAAAAGAAAGTTGGGCTTTTGAAAATATATCTTCTAAGACCGTTTCCAAAAAGTGAAATAGCAAAAGCGCTTGAAAAGGCAAAGGCGGTATGTGTGCTTGACAGGGCAATAAATTTCGGCGCAGAAGCTCCGCTTTACACAGAAATAAAGAATGCATTATTTGAATCAAAGAAAAAGCCGAGGATTGAAAGCAGAATATTCGGGCTTGGGGGAAGGGATATATTTGAGGAGCAGATAGAGGAAGTTTTCAATACATTGCTCGCAGGAAAAAGAGGAGGAAACGTTTATATTCAATAAAAATGGCAGTCAATATTAAAGAGTTTGCGGAAATGGAAAATTACTTTGCGCCGGGGCACGGAAGCTGCTCAGGCTGCGGATTTCCGATGATAGTCAGGACAGTGCTGAAAGCAGCAGGAAAAAACACAGTGGCAAGCCTTGCGACAGGCTGCCTTGAGGTAACTTCAACACAATGGCCCAGAAGCTCGTGGAAAATACCCTGCATACATTCATTGTTTGAAAACGCAGGCGCGACAATATCAGGCGTGGAATCAGCGTACAAGGCATTGAAGAAACAGGGAAAAATAAAGAACAACATTAATTTTGTCGCATTTGCAGGCGATGGTGGAACATATGACATCGGATTGCAAAGCCTTTCTGGAATGCTTGAAAGGGGGCACAAGGCAGTGTTTGTGTGCTATGACAATGGGGCATATCAAAATACAGGAAACCAGAGAAGCAGCGGCACGCCATATGGGGCAAACACTTCAACAACCCCTGTCGGCTCAGTGCTAAAAGGCAACATGCTCTTCAGGAAAGACATTGTGAAAGTCGCCGCTGCCCATAATATCCCCTATATTGCGCAGGCAGCCGTGCACAACTGGCAGGACTTGTTTGAAAAGGCGAAAAAAGCATTTGCAGCAAACGGCCCTGCTTTCCTTAATGTTTTATCCCCGTGCCAGCTCAACTGGGGAACAAAAACAGACATGGCAATTGAAATTTCAAAATTAGCAGTGAACACGAAGTTCTGGCCACTGTATGAGATAGAAAATGGCGTGTGGAAGCTGAATTACAAGCCGCAGAATCCCCTTCCTTTGTCAGAATTCCTAAAGCACCAGAAGAGGTTCAGGCATTTGCTTGAGCCTGAAAACAAGATTCATCTTGAAAAGCTGCAGGCATATATTGACAGGGAATGGGAATGGCTGCAAAAGCAGTGCATAACAGCGGAATAAAATGGAGCTTGGAAAAATAGCAAAAGAAATGTTCAGGCCCACTGTGCCAAAGATTGCCTTGTATGCAGCCATGGCATTCATAGTCCCTGCTTCGCTGAAAATATGCGCTGAAACCTGCACAAGCAGGATTGTGCCTCTTGCAGGCTACAGGCTTGTCCTCAACCCCGAGCTGTATGTGTTTACTTTTCCAAGAATGATATTCATGTTTATCAATGCCTACATTGCCGCATCAATTGCAATTTTGCTGGTTAATGCAGCAAGGGAAAGGGGCAAATGGCGCAAGCCAAAAGTATAAAAGCGGGGCAATAATAGGCGATTCTGATGAAAATACTTGCATTTGTCGATACCCACGGGATAAAAAAGGCGTTTGAAGAGCTTTTGAAAAAGGCAAAGGATGCTGACCTGCTTGTTTGCGCAGGGGATTTCACAAACTGGGGAAGCGACACTGAAAAATGGATTCAATTTCTTGAAAAAGCAGGAAAGCCTTTGATTCTTACTTACGGGAACCATGAAAGCGAGAGGGAAGTAGCGGAAGTATGCAAAAAGCACAAGTTCTGCATTTATTTGCACCGCGCGGCATATGAATATGGCGATTATATATTCTTCGGGTTTGGAGGCGGCGGATTCTCTGAGAGGAATCCTGAATTTGAGAGAATAGGGGAAAGGGTGAAAAAAGACATAAAAGGAAAAAAGCTTATCCTGATAACCCACGGCCCGCCATACGGCACAACGCTTGACTATCTTCCCAGCACAGAGCACCGCGGCTGCAGGTCAATAAGAAAATTCATAGAGGAAGCAAAGCCCATGCTGTGCGTCTGCGGGCACATACATGAAACAGCAGGAAACACGGACATGATAGAAAAAACATTCGTGATAAACCCGGGGCCTTTTGGGGCAATGCTTAAAGTTTGATTTTCCTTGACTTCAAATCCTTTTTCATCAGCAGGACAACCCTTGAATTAGGCTTTTCATCAGCAATCTTCAAGCCTGAATATTTGCATATCTCTTTTGCAAAAGAAATAATTTCCTCGTGCCTAGGCATCTGCTCATAAGACATCCTGTACTGCGCATAGCCTACAGGCATCGCAGCCTTTAATTCAACAAACATCGGACTTGCTTTTTTTATTATCTCAGCATATTGCTCAGGATTAGCCATGTTAAGCTTTTTTGCAAGAGTAAGCCTTATTGTGCTTCTCTTGAACTTGTAAAGCAAAGAAAGTGATTTTTGCAGCCTTTTCCATCCGCCTTTAACTAAAGGCTTGCAGACTTTCAAGTATATTTCCTCATTAGGGGCAGGAAGGGTTATGTAAAGCTGTGTAGGCATGTGCTTTAATAATTTCTCAAGCATATCCGGCATTAATCCGTTTGTAACCAAAAAGGAGGTCATCTTTCTTTTCCTGATTTCATCTAACAGTTCAGGCAGTTTTGGATACATTGTAGCATCCCCTGCCAAAGACAATGCAACGTGCCTTGGGTTCATCGCCTCTTCAAACAGCTTTTTAGTAAAATTCTTATTGCCTTTAAAGCCCTGCAAATACTCTTTCTGCTCCCTTATCAGCCCGTCAAGGATAAAAGAAGGCTCATCAGGATTCTCAACTTCTTTTGGAATCGTGTATTCCATGCATCTCCAGCAGAATTCGCACCTGTGAAGGCAGTTAAGCAATGTTACAGAAGACTGCACGCAGCGGTGGCTTTGAATGCCATAGAAAGTGTTCTTGTAGCAAACATCCTTGCCCTGTATTGCCCTCTTGCACCATAGGCACACCTTTACGGCAGAATGGCTTCCAACAATCCTGTATCCTTGCTTTTCCAGGTCCGCTTTTATCTTCTTGTCAAGCATGGCAATAATACTGAAAATTCCCGCTTATTAAGCTAATGGTTTTCTGCAAAAGATTCCTGCAGGCTAAACCCCCTCTTAAAGCATATCAAGCGGGTTTGGAATGGCTGACAGCTTTTTTGCAGCAACATGCGTGTAGATTTGAGTTGTCTTGAGCTCATAATGCCCAAGCAATGCCTGTATATATCTTATGTCAGTGCCGTTCTCAAGCAGGTGCGTTGCAAAAGAGTGCCTGAGCATGTGGGGAGTCACTTTCTTTTTGATTCCCGCGCACCTTGCAGCTTTTTCAAGCACAAGCTGCACGCTTTTAACAGAATATTTGCCTTTCCTTCCTTCAAGAATTATTCCAGTATCCTTTATCGCCTTAATCTTTGAAGCCAGCGCAGGGCTTATTATAGTAACCCTGTCTTTTGCCCCCTTCCCCTGCCTTACCCTTATTGTGCCGCCTTCAAAATCAATATCCTCAACCTTAAGCTCCAAAAGCTCTGACAGCCTTATTCCAGTAGAGTAAAGCAGCTCAATGATAATCCTGTGCTTGATGTTTGCAGCGCTTTCTATCATTTTGCGTATTTCCTGCCGTGAAAGCACATAAGGCAGCTTCTTTTCCCGCTTTGGCAGAGGCACTTCTTCAGGCTTTTGATGAAGTATATTAAGGATATAGAAATCAATAGCAGCAGACGCAAGCCTGACGCTGTTTGGACTCCTGCCCTTCTCAATAAGGCAGAGCAGGTATTCTCTTTTCCTTGAGGCATTGCCCTTGGAATATTCAATAAAATCATTTATATGGTAAAGATAGGACTCCAGGGTCCTGCTGCTGAAGCCCCTTATTGTTATCTCCTCTTTCAGCTTTTGCCCTGTTTCAGCGTCCATAAAGCCACCTCAATAACCGCACCCAAACCCAAAAAGAGCCCTGCTTTAAATGCCTTTCTGAAAAAAAACAGGGATTTTTACGGAAAAAGCAGAAAACCTCCAGCCCCTCCTCGGACAAAAAAAGCAAGAAAGAGCAAAATGCCTTAAAACAGCTTTAAAACCCAAAAAAGAAAGCCCTTGGGGATAACAGCCCGCCCATTGCCCCGCATTTGCCCCAAACCCCGTCCTCACGGCGGTTTAATGCAATTTACTTCATTTAATACCTGTTATACGCAATTAAATTTTCACTAGTCTAAATCTCATTCTTCTTTTAGAAAAAGAAGCAAAAGGGGGGAGTCCAGGTGCTACGCACATATACACTCACAACTTCGTTGTTCGAAATTTATTAAGAGGGGGCTTTTAGTCCTTCGGACATTTTCACTCTTTACGGTCGATATTTTTATATAACTTCCTAAAATTAAATATTTTGTTCAGGAAGAATTTCCTCTAAAAACGAATCCATATAATTATATTTTTGTTCATCAAAATAATCTAAACTTTCTATCCTTTGGATTAAATCTGAGAATTTATTAAATAAATCTATTTGAAAATTTCTAAATTCTTGATTATCTTTTATGATTAATTCTAATGAAATCAATTGGTCAGGATAATAAGTTGTAATTGTATTAACTGAAAGATAAGAGCAAAGATAGGTAATAAATTTATTATATTTTTCATTATCAGTAATTTTAATTTTCAAAATTACTAATTTGGAAGTAAAACCTATTTTCTCAAAATCAACATCCAAAGTATATCCTACAATGATTTTCTTTTTTTCCATTATCTTGATAGTTTTCTTTATGAATTCTCTTGAAAATTGAGTTTTTTGAGACATCTCTGCAATTGAAAGTCGAGGATTTTTATTTATTATCTGAAGAATTTTTAATGCTTTTTTATCTAAAAAATTATCCTCCTTAATTTCAAATAACTTTGAAGCATTTCCAATAGAATTATTTAAAATTCCATTATTTGTTTTTATTAAACTTGAAACAATATTCAGTTTAATATCATCTATTTTCTCAATAAAATCCTTTAAAATTTCTTTTATAAAATTAGATGATGATGAAATATTTTTTTCAAAAAAAGAGATTCTTATGGAGAATATCCCTACCAATCTTTCTATATAAAAGATCTTTTTTTCCTTTTTAAGAATTTCAATAAATTTCAACTCTTCTGATTTATTCATATTTGTTTTTATATATACATCAAAGGGGATAAAACCTAATTTTGTTACATCAATTAATGGATAAATCTTTTCAATGAATTTAACATTTAAATTTTTTAATCTATATTGAGTAAATGATTTAGATCTATTTATCTCTCTTGATAACTCCTTTAGTGAGACCTGAGAATTTATCATTAATTTATTTAATAGTGTTTTGTCATATTTATCTAAAACTTGAATATCTGTAACCATAAATCTATAAATTATTACATATATATAAATGTTTCGAACATATATTTTATAAATAACCGATTACTTATTATTTTTATGGAAGGAATTCATATATTAGCAAATTTATATGGCTGTAAAAATAAAGAGATTCTTTTGAGCGAAAAGTTACTAGAAAAAGAGATACAAGCATTAATTAAAAAATTAGAACTGGGGATTGTAGGAAAATGTTTTTATAAGTTTAAGAACGCAGGAGTAACTGGAATTTTCTTAATTTCAGAATCGCATGTTTCTGTTCATACATGGCCAGAAAAAAATAATTCTATTAATTTAGATATTTTTACTTGCAATGTTTCAGGAAACAATGAAGATAAAGCCAGGAGCTTATTTGAGGATTTGAAAAATTTATTCTCCCCGACAAAAATTAAATCAAAAGTGGTGAGAAGATAAAATGAAAGAAATTAAGGAATTTCACCAATCAAACTCAGGATTTTTTATTATCCCAAAAGAGAAGATTCTAGAAAAGAAGACCAATTTTCAGAGATTAGAACTTTTTGAACACGAGTTATATGGTAAAGTTCTTAGATTGGACGGATACTTCCAAACATCTGAATTTGACGAGTTCCTTTATCACGAATCCTTAGTACAATTTCCTTTATTTGCACATCCGAATCCAAAAAAAGTTTTAATAATTGGAGGAGGTGACGGAGGTTCATTAAAAGAA
>JASEIA010000051.1:0-1347 GCA_030018575.1 Nanobdellota archaeon
TCCTCCTTTTCCCTCTCGGGATATGGAATACAAAGCGCTCCCAATATATATATATATATATCGCTTTACTTTTCGCAATGGTAGTGCGTAAAATACGTTATTATTCGCAATAAGAAAACGAAAGATTTATAAGCTATAATCTCCCAAGTTCATATATGGGGCTCACGCATATACTCAATGACCAGAGAAAAGACATAGACGATGAGCTAAAAAAGAAGAGTATAATGCCCAGGGAGGCTGAAGCGCATTTTAAGGCGGCATTGAATTCCAAGCTCATAAAAGTGATAACGGGACTAAGAAGATGCGGCAAGTCTGTGCTGATATACAACATATTAGAAGGGAGCAATTTTGCCTATATGAACTTTGACGATGAAAGGCTATACAGCCTGGAATCAGACAAGATATTGCCTGCTTTCTATGAGATTTACGGCGAGAATGTAAAAATAGTATTCCTTGATGAAATCCAGAACATGGATCGCTGGGAGCTGTTTGTAAACAGGCTGCATAGGGCGGGGTTTAATCTGTATGTTACAGGCAGCAATGCAAAGCTGCTCAGCATGGAATTGGCCACCCACCTTACGGGCAGGCATTTAAAGATAGAGTTGCAGCCATTCAGTTTTAGCGAATATCTTAAAGCAAGGGGGTTTAATGAGGATATTAATGCTACAAAGGGAAGAACAAAAATTAAGCTGGAATTAAAGAAATATATCCATTCAGGGGGTTTCCCGGAGGTTATTGTGGAAAATGAGAACCCAGGGTTGTACATACGGGCGTTATACAGCAACATTATTGAAAAAGATATAATCAGCAGGCATGCGATAGAGCATAAAAAAACATTTAGGGAGTTGGCAATCAGCCTTATAAGCAATACAGGGAGAAGCATTAGCTATAACAAGCTAAAAAACCAGTATAACCTTGGGAGCGAACATACAATAAAGAATTATCTTTTATATCTCGAAGAGGCATATTTGCTTTTTGTATTAAGCAGGTTTTCCAATAAATTTATTGAAATAGAAAAAAGCGATAAGAAAATATATGCAACAGATATAGGGTTTGTAACCCATCTTTCTGTAAGCTCAAGCCCGGATTACGGGCGGAATTATGAAACCATTGTTGCGATAAGCTTGTTTGGAAAGAAGTATTTTATTCCCGGCATGGAAGTATATTATTGGAAAAGCGCCCTGCAGGAAGAAGTGGATTTTGTCGTTAGGGAAAAAAGAAAAGTGAGCCAGCTTATACAGGTATGCTATAACATAGACAATTATGACACTAAAAATAGGGAGATCAAGGCGCTCATCAAGGCAAGCAGCGAGCTAAAATGCAATAATCTGCTTGTTATTACAGATG
>JASEIA010000051.1:1357-11311 GCA_030018575.1 Nanobdellota archaeon
GGCAGAAAGATAAGGTATATTCCTCTCTGGAAATGGCTTTTGGAAAAATAAAAGAAGAAGTTTATATGCCTATCCCCACAATCCAAACAGCCTCAGGAACCTTGCAAGCCACGGTTGCAGGTCCTTTTTTCCGGCTGCCATCCACTTCTCGTCAGCCGCCTTCACTTTATCATAAGGTATTTCCTCTGCAGGCCCTGTGCACACTCCGATTGCGCCTTCTGTGCCTTTCTCCCCGCCTCCTCCTCTGTTCTCACACTTGCACTTGTAGTATTTTGCTGTCCTGAAATCGCCTGGCTCTTCCTCCACAGTTCCAACCGCAGGGCACACTCCTTCAACCAATACAGCTTCTCCCCATCTGAAGCTTTCTCCTGCATACAGCATCACATTCAGGTAATGGATTTCGCTGCATGTGTCTGGATGAGTCCCGCCTCCTGTTTCTTCTCCTGAAGCATCCGCATTCACCCATTCAACGCTTCCCGCGGCAGCAGGGTCATCCCCGTCTGAATCAGTGCAGGACGTTAATGTATAAGACTCTCCCTTTGCCATTGCAAGCGACACGGCAAGCAATGAGATTAATGCCAACAAAATAATTGTCTTATTCATGTTTCTATCCTCCTATTTGCTTAATTAATGCCCTTAAGGCTATATGAATAAAAGCTTAGAGCCTATCTCATTAGGTATCTCGGTGCAAATCCCGACAAGGAAGCATGTTTTTCACTACCAGCCTAATGGGATAGGCTCTTAATATACTTAAATAGTTAGCGACAAGCTTTATATATGTTCAAAGCCTTTAATCATTCATGCCAAAAGGGTTTCCGAGGTTTAAACTGCAGGAGTTTCCGGCAGCTTTATGGAAAAGGGTTGTTGCATACCTTATAGACTCTCTCGTGTTAAGCGTTGTTGTCGCGTCTCCGTTCCAGAACTTTTTCATGGGCATGGAAAAGCACGGCTTTTCATATTACTTCACGCGCTTTGAGGTTACTGGCAAAATCACTCTTGTTGTTTTTGCAATAGCTGCCTTAATGCTCATATACTGGGCTTTCATGGAGTTCAGATTCAGCCAGACAATAGGCAAGATTATAATGAAAATACATGTGCATTCTTTAAAGGGAAACCTGACGTTAAGGCAGTGCATTATGCGCAACATAACAAAGATTTCCTCAATTCTCCTCTTGGTTGACTGCATCCATATTTACACTTCAAAAACGCACCAGCGCTGGCTTGAAAAGGTTTCAAACACAGAAGTGGTGGAGGCGTTGCAACTTCCGTTGCAGGCCTCCCTTCGTAAAACTCGGGAGGCGATTTCAATATGAGCAGGTTCGGCACGATTGTATGGCTTTTGGCTCTTTTGTGGCTTGTGAGCTTTGCTGTTTCTTCCCTGATAGGAAAAGAAGGCATTGCGGGAGAAAGTATTAAAGTGATACCAGTGACAGGCGCCATCGGCTTTGCAGGCATCAACCCTTTGCTTATGAAGTATGCGCAGCCTGACGATATAATTGAAAAACTGGATAAAGCAGGCGATGACAGGAATGTAAAAGGCGTGATTCTTGAGATAAACTGCCCCGGAGGCGCTGTCGTCGGAAGCAAGGAGGTTGCTGACGCTGTCAAAAAGCTGAAGCAGAAAAAGCCGGTTGTGGCATTGATAAGGGAGGTTGGCACATCAGGCGGCTATTGGATTGCTTCTGCCGCTGACAAGGTAATTGCCGACCCGCTTTCAGTCACAGGCAGCATTGGCGTTGCAGGCTCGTACCTTGAGTTTTCAGGATTGATGAAAAAGTATGATGTTGCCTATGAAGAGATTTCTGCCGGGAAATACAAAGAAATGGGAAGCCCTTTCAGGGAGCTGACTGAAGAGGAAAAAGGCCTGCTTATGCAGAAAGTGAATGCAATACAGGATTATTTCATTGAAGATGTTGCAAGGAACAGGGGGCTTAAAACAGACGATGTAACGAAGATTGCAACAGGCGAGTTCTTTCTTGGAAAAGAGGCGAAAGAAATAGGGCTTGTTGACGAGTTGGGCAATATGGACACTGCTTTTAATGTTACAAAAGAGCTTGCCAAAGCGCCTGATGCACGGCTTGCAAGGGAAAAGCAAAAGCGCTCCCTGTATGATTATCTTTCAGAATTCTCCTTAAGGTCGTCTTATCTTATCGGCAGGGGGATTGGGGCTGAGCTGAAGGCGCCTGTTGATGGAATGTTGATTAGGGCGTAGAGGACTGCTTCTGGTTATTTAGGATAAACTCTCGCAGGCAATGCCATCTTTATCTTGGTCTAGCCTGTGAATGTCATTTTCCACTCCGCCGCATCCTTCATATACTGCCTGTGCTTCAGCGTGAGTTTTAAAATCATCACAATTATAATAATTAGACGAACAAATATAATCCAAAGGCGGAATCTCTTCAGAGACTGGCATGGTTGTTTGCGCAGACTTATTCCAGATGCCTAAGTTATTGCTTTTTGCCTTATTTTCCGCTTCTTCCAATTCATCACATTTAGAAGTATCCGGAGGAAAACGATCAACTTTGGCATATCCATTTTCAACAAGTTCATAATTTACAAAAGTATTTCCAATATAAACATATCTCAATAGTCTACCCCAACTGTCATTTTCTGAAACATCTTTGATTAGGCTTACTTGTTTATTTAAAACTAAATTTTCTAAATAATCTTTCGCTTCTTTGTAATAATAGTTTCCTCGTTCTGGTGTATTAATACAAATTAATCTTACTCTTTGCCCAGTATTGATTTTAAAAGTATCACCATCCACAACATAAGTGACGGTTAATTCAGAAGTTTCGCTTGGCTCTTTTTGTATATACACTTCTGGTTTATTCGTTTCCCCAACAATTGTTTGTATCTTGCTTTCCTGAATATTCTGCAGGGTTTTATCCAATTCCTTCATTGCTATTTCTTCTTTATTATTTGCATCCAAACTTGAAAAAATAAGGAAAAGGCTTGCACAGATTATTGAGGCTATTATTAACCAAGCCCACCAAAACCCAGCCTCTTTTTTCATAATACTTCTAATAGGCGCATTCTCTTATATGCCTTTTGGTAACTCGTTTGGCAACATTCTCTCTCTAAAATTGCATACAAGATACCACGTCTTTTCTGTGGGCTGTATAAAATGAGTGTGTTCCTGCGAACCAAAAACTAAGAACAAATAACTAATAGCCACAAACCAACAGCCAATCATTGCACAATCTTTAAAAACATCCGCCCCCATTATAACTGCATGTACGACCCAAAAAAGAGGTTTTCCAAATACATATTCATAGCTTTCTTCATAATACTTGGATATCTTGCTTTTCTTCTTGTTAAGCCTTTCTTAGGCGCTGTGATACTCAGCCTTATAGTTGCATATGCTTTGCTTCCTGTCCATAAGAGGATTTCAGGCTGGCTAAAAGGGCCAAACATATCAGCCGCATTAATTACAACGATTATTGTCGTCTTCAGCACAGCGCTGCTCGTGCTTGTTGTTAATATGCTTGCAGCAGAATATACAACAATTTATGAAAAAATAAACATAACAGGGCTTAGCGCATTAATCAAGCAATACATACCAAGCGACAAGGTTGACCAGTATGTGGGGCAGTTTGTTGACAAGGGATTGGGGGTTTTCCTCGCAATGATTTCATCTTTCGTAATGTCAATACCCGAGAAAATAATAATGCTTTTCATAGGCGTGGCAACAATATTTTTTGCGCTGAGGGATCACGCCAAGATAAAGGCAGGCATAAGGGGAATTTTGCCGTTAAAGGACAGCTTTAAGAAAAAAATAGAAGACAGGTTCTCTGGAACTGTTGATGCAGTGTTGTACAGCATGGTTTTCGTTAGCTTGTTGCAGGGAATAGTGGCGGGCATCGGCTTTTACCTGTTCGGGATAAGCACCCCTGTGCTCTGGGGTTTTGCAACATTCTTAATTGCAATGCTTCCTTTTGTCGGCCCGACAACAGTATGGCTGCCCATGGCAATTTTTCTTTTTGCAACAGGCAAGACAGGGCAGGCGCTCGGGCTTGCAATATACTGCCTTTTGTTTGTAACAATACTGCTTGACATGGTATGGAAGCCGAAGCTGATATCTGAAAAAGGAAAGATTCATCCGCTTATTGCAATAGTCGGAGTCATAGGCGGGTTTGGCGTGTTCGGCGCAAGCGGGATAATCATAGGTCCGTTTGTATTGTCATTGTTTATTTTCCTTCTCAGCGTTCTGCTGGGCAAGGACAAGGTAATGCTGCAGGAGTAACATGAAACTAAAAGTAATTGACGTGAATCTTTCGACAGGCGGCTCTGCAATAGCCATAATAAATGAGAATGACGCTAAAAAATTAGGGATACATGCGTCTGACAGGATTCTCATAAGAAGGCTTAGGACAGGAAAAGCCGCGATTGCAGTTGCAGACATATCTTCCGAGCATATTCATCTCGGAGAGATAGGGCTTTTTGAAGAGCCGCTTAAGCTCCTCGGCGTTGAAAAGGGAGTGCATGTTGACGTAATGCCCTGCGAAAGGCCGCGCTCAATACAATACATATCCGCAAAGCTTGAGGGAAAAGAGCTTTCTAAAAATCAAATATATGAAATTGTGACTGACATTGTGGAAAACCACCTGTCTGAAGTTGAAATGACTTATTTTGTCGCAGCATGCTACAGCAATAGGCTTTCAATAAAAGAGACAGTTTACCTTACAAATGCGATTGTTGATACAGGGACAAGGATTAATATAAATAAAAAAGTGATACTTGACAAGCACTGTGTTGGCGGCGTGCCAAACAACAGGACCACATTGATTGTTGTCCCGATACTTGCCGCCATGGGCTATACAATGCCTAAGACAAGCTCCCGCTCAATAACATCTCCCGCAGGGACAGCAGACACAATGGAGGTAATTGCGCCTGTTTCATTAAGCCTTGAAAAAATAAAAGAGGTTCTTGCAAAGGCAAACGCCTGCATGGTTTGGGGCGGCGGAAACATGAACCTTGCAGCTGCTGATGACAAGCTAATAAGAATAAGGCACCCTATGAGCATTGACCCGGAAGGGATGCTTCTTGCAAGCATAATGGCTAAAAAGAAAGCAGTCGGCGCAACGCACTGCCTTATAGATATTCCTTATGGATATATGGCAAAGTTTCCCACAAAGCAGGCTGCTTCTTCCCTTGCTGCCAAGTTTGTAAAGCTTGGCAGGATGCTTGGAATGAAGGTAAAGGTTGTCATGACAGACGGAAGCCAGCCCATTGGGAACGGCATTGGCCCTGCTCTGGAGGCATATGATGTTGTAAATGTGCTTAAAGGCGAAGGGCCAAATGACCTGAGGGAAAAATCTATCTTCCTCGCGTCTGAAATGCTCGGCATGGTGGGAGAAAAGAATGCAAGACAAAAAGTGCTGGAAGTGCTTGACTCCGGAAAAGCCTATGCAAAGTTCAGGAAAATAGCAGTTGCCCAGGGCGGAAGAAAGCACATAAAGCTTCCAAAGGCAAGGTACTTCTTTGACGTTCTTTCTGAAAAGCAAGGGACAGTAAAGCAGATTAACAACAAGGTAATAGCAAGGATAGCAAGCCTCGCAGGCGCGCCTGAAGACAAAGCCGCGGGCATTTATCTTAGGGTGCATTGCGGGGGCAAGGTCAGGAAAGAAAGCGTCCTGTTCACAATACATTCCCAGAGCAAGCTTAAGCTCGATACTGCAAGGCAGATAGCAAGTGAATTCGGGCCAATAACAATTAAGTGACTAAGGCCCTTTGTTTAATGTGTCTTCTATGCTGCCCATGATTTCTCCTAGGTTGCTTATAACAACAGTGTAAAGCTTTTCAATAATCTGCTCATACATAGCCTCTTTCAATGGGCCTGTGCAGTGCTTGAGAATTGTGTTTATCTGATCCGTGGTTGCGCCTGCAACATCTGCCATAGGTATTTTGCAGTCCATGTCCTTTCCTTCAAACAGGGCAATCTTCTCAGGGGGGGTTCCTGCTGCCATTTTCGCAAGCCTTATGTTAAGCTTGCAGTTTCCGCCTGAGCTGCCTTTTATTGTGTAAGTGTAATAATTGTAATTATGGATTTTCGAATATGTGCTCATGCCGCATTTCTGCAGCTCTTTCTGAAAGCACTCCTCTGTGCCGCATGTTTTCTTCACAAGCCCGAAATAATACGCAAAGAATACAGTGAGAAGTATGACAGTGGCAACTATGAGTATCATTGCCCAGGTAAACCTGAATCCGTTGCCAGCCTCTTTTTTTTTCATAATAGCCTATTTTGCCTACTTATTTAAATGAAAAAAAGTATAAAAACCTTTTCAATGCCTGTTTCAGGCATTTTTTGTCCTAAGGCAGGTATTTTCAAATCACAGCTCTGCGCTTGAAAGCACCACTACCTTTGTTTCTGCCTGCTTTACAGCAGTGTCCATTGCAACAAGGCAGCTTATTCCTGCCCTTTCAGCAAGGAGCGCTATGTCCTTTGTGATTGTGCCGTCAAAGATAAGCGCGTACATGCCTGTCTTAAGGCTTCTCACAGTGCTTATCAGCTCTGTCAATGGAACTTTTCCCAAGACAGCCAGGTTTGTGTCAAGTATGTAAGCCCCTCTTGTGCCTATAAGATCCTCAAGAAGCTCCTTGAACTTGGCTTTCTGTTCAGGCGTTGCTGAAACAGGCTTTGGCGCAACAGCGGGCCTTGCCAATGGCCTTGGCGCTATTCCTGGCGCTGAAGGCGCTGCACTCATTGCAGGCCTTGGCGGAACTGCGCTTCTTTGCGGATAGCTTGGGCTCCTGTTTATCTGCCTTATCATGTCGCCCTTGCTTGCAACATCCTTGATGTCCATCTTAGCCTGCTCAGCAGCTATCTTGTTCCTCAAGGCTTTGTGTATTTCCTTCTTTGTAAGCTCCTCGACTTCCTTTCCGTCAGGCGCCTTAATCACAAAGTCAATTTCGCACGTGCTCATGACTCCTTTTATGATTAAGTCCCCGCCCCTGTCGCCGTCAACAAACAATGTCATTATCTTTTTCTTTGAAAGGTCAACAATTGTGTCAGGCACATTTGTCCCGCCCAAGGCAATGGCATTCTTGAAGCCGTTCTTCAGGAGGTTGATTACGTCAGCCCTTCCTTCAACAAGGATTACCTCCTCTGAATCGTCTATTGAAGGCCCGGCAGGTATTCTTTCCCTTCCGTATTCAACAACGTCCATTATCCTTACCGCATCTGCAACCTGTTCTCTCAGCTCTGCAGAATCCGGAAGCACTTCATCAGACAATTGCCTGAGAAGCTCTTTTGCCCTTTCAATGACAAAATTCCTCTTGCTTATCCTTACGTCTTCAATTTTTTCAACATGAACTTTTGCATTGCACGGCCCAATCCTCTGGATTGTTTCCATTGCAGCTGCAACAAGGACTGTTTCTTCCTTGTCTAGGCTTGACGGCAGGATTATTTCCCCGTCTGTTTTTCCGCCCTTTACGTCTGTGTTTACCTCAATTCTTCCTATTCTTCCGCTTCTCTGGAGCTCCCTTAGCTCTAAGTCTGAACCCAGCAACCCTTCTGTCTGGCCGAATATGGCTCCTATGACATCGGGCCTGTCTACCACGCCTTCAATCTGTATTTTAGTGTGGACAATGTATTTTGCCGCTACCTGGCTTATTTTTCCCATTTTACTTCCTCCTATGTTTGTTATTCTTCCCAAAAATCCAAGAACTCTCTAAGCCGCTTTTTAATCTTTCAACAGCTCTTCCATTCGCACTTTAAGTCCAATCCCAATTAACGACACTTTTGTGTGAAACATGATAGTCCTTTGATTCTTAGGTTTGCCTTCTCTAATACTCTTGATTAAGGTGAGTATATGGCCCGCAACACTAACCCCCTGATTCATAGCTTGGGTTTCCCGTGCGCTCCACAAGGTATTCTCGTGGCGGGCGATTTTGATGTATATACTGGAGTATATAAATGTTGCGGAATGATAAAATATCGACGCAAAACCCCTGAAAAATGCGGCTGGAATGCCTTGTTTTAAGGCTGTTTTCCGGCATAAAAAGCAATATGGGCCTACAGGGATTTGAACCCTGATCAATCGGTCCCTGGCCTGAATTTGTGTTCATGAAGCCGACCGCACTATCCGGGTTATGCTATAGGCCCAATGCTTTTTTGGGTGTTCTCTTTGCTTATAACACTTTTGATGGGTTTTATCAATGTATCGGTATCGGCTAAAAATGGCACTAACCGATACTTTTATAAACACGTTTATATTCTTATTTTGCATGATAATTTCGCAAAAGATATTTCAAAGAGTAATGGAAAGGAAGAAATATCTTGATTCTCTCAGGCCGCTGGATTCTTTGCAGCTCAAGAAGCTGAAAGAGGATTTTTTAATAGAGTATGTATATGACTCGACTTCAATAGAAGGCAATACTTTAACGCTGAATGAAACAAGGCTGGTTCTTCAGGAAGGTGTTACAATAGGCGGAAAGAGCCTGGGGGAGCACCTTGACGTTACAAACCAGAAAGAAGCAATGGAATGGATTGAGGGATTTGTAAAAGAAAAAAGGGAGCTCAAGGAAGCAGACATGCTTGCGCTTCACAGGATTACGCTTAAGGGCATTTCAGATTATTGGGCAGGCAGGTATAAAACCTCGCAAAATAGGATTTTGGGTTCCAGGCTGAAAACAACGCCGCCTCATAAAGTTGAAAGTGAAATGGGAAACCTTGTTTATGCGCTTAATAAAAATCCAGAAGGATATAATCCTGTTGAGCTTGCCGCTTTTGCGCACCACGAGCTCGTGAGAATACATCCTTTTGCAGACGGCAACGGCAGGGTGGCAAGGCTTCTTTGCAACCTTGTTTTAATGAGGCATGGCTTTCTGCCGGTAATTGTGCGAAAGGCGGACAGGAAAAAGTATTTTGCCTGCCTTGAAAAAGCCCATTTTGGCAATATGAAAGCATTTGCTGATTTTTTGGCTTTAAGGCTTGAAGAGTCTCTTATGCTTTATATTAATGCATTGTCCAAAACAACAAGAAAAAACGAGCTTTTGCCTTTGTCTGTTTTGGCTAAAGAAACAAGGTTCTCGCAGGAATACCTGAGCCTTCTTGCAAGAAGAGGCATGATTTCTGCCACAAAGCTGAATAATGTATGGCATACAACAAGGGAAGACCTGGAAAAGTATGTTGCAAGAGCAAGGAAGGCATAGTATCGGTATCGGCTATTTTTGATGCTATCCGATATATTCTTCTGGTTTCATTATAAACTACAAAGTGACAGCAAAAACACAAGATTTATATACCTGCAATATCTCAGATTCTAGCCAAATAATCAATTTAGGGGGTTCAAAAATGGAAGAATATACAATAGCGAAAGGCGGGGCGCTTAAAGTCTATGGAACAAACGGCGCTTTTGACAAATGTGTTGATGAGCTTAAAGCCAAGGGGCTGGAAGTCATAACAGCAAAGCAGCTTGCCGAGGCAAGAATGCTTGGCGGAGCGAATCATGCTGTAAGCAGAAGTTGGTCATGGCTTGCTGAGAATTTCAACTACCTGCCTTCTGGGGATATTCTTGTTGCTTCAAGCGCATTCAATCCCCTATTGCAATATCCTTCTGCTGCGCAGATAGCGACAGACTGCCACAGGAAAGGCAACGAACACTTCCTTAACGATGAGGCTGTCGAGTCACTTATTGAAGGCTCAAAGCATAAGGACAAGGTTCTGCTTTTAAAGAGAAAGGATGTTCCGTCAGGAATACCGACGAATGCTTTCAGCAAAGAAGCAGTCACTTCATTCCTGTTTGGAGATGAAGCTGACAATTACGGAAGATTCTTGAGGGAAAATGGAATTAAAAATGTTTCATTATATGTTGTTGACGCAGCATATGCAAAAGAAAAACGCAGGGCATTCAGCCGTGCCCTCTGGGCTCTCAGCCTTTACATCTATTCAGCCCTTTACGGCAACTACGGCGACCTCAACGACAACTTCGGCCGTGCTTTCGGGGTACG
>JASEIA010000052.1 GCA_030018575.1 Nanobdellota archaeon
TATGTTATACCCGTTGCAGTCTAAAACAACATTATCCGCCTCTATTCCAATGCAGGCAGTATTCCATGCGCTTATGTGTTGATTTAATGTATAGACAATGCCCGATATGTTGAGATTAGTATTGCACTCGGAAACAAAAGCGTTTACATTGACAGAAATATTTGAAGAGTATGAACCAGTTGCATTTCGGGTTGTGACTGTTAAATTATAAAAACCGCGGGCGGACGCTGTTGCATTAAACCAAAAGAATTTCTCTGTCAGATTCATAACAAGCCCGCTATTATTCTCCCAGCTTAACACATTGGTTGTATTTGTAAAAGTAAGGTATCCAGAATTAGTTCCGTTTGAATTTGCAATAAAAGTAAATGAACTCGGGATTGTTATATTCACCTGTGTTATGTTTGCTCCTGCAATTTCGTCGGTATTGTTTACGCTTATATTGTAAAGATAAGCTATGCCTTCATTAACAGAAAATGATGTTGCGCCGGTTGATGCTGTAATCTCATGCGGGGCAAGCACAAAAGGCAACACTAACAAAATCCCTATAAGAAGGATTAAACCTCCAAAAACCATTTGGTTCTCTTTTATCACTCTCATTTTAATACCTAAAAAAGGCTCTGCTGGCTTATATATCTTTTTATAGCCATTTAGCAGTGTGTTACAAGAAAGCGTACGGCGCTAATTAACGAATATTTCTCTTCTTCTGTTTCCAATGAACAACCGCGATGAATAGCCACATCAATGCCAGAACACTAATATATCCATAGGCTGATTCGAACGGCAGTCTGAGATTCCAATTCATAAGGTCGGATAACAGGCCGGTTGTGGCAATAAAAAAGGGCCATACTATGAGTATATTCCTGGTTATGCGAAAAATGGCAGAAATTATAATGCCGCCCATGAACAGGGGAACCATATGAGAAAGGGAAATAGATTCTCCATATCCAATATGATGCAAAGCAAAAAATGCTGCGGCAATGAAACAACAAGCTAAGAACAAACATCATTCGCTAAGATGACAATGCCCGGAGAACGCTCAAAAGCCTATTGTTTTCCTTGCAAGCTTTTTCAGCATATCTCTTCCGGCACTATACTCAGGAGAGCCAACAGGGCCGTATTTCTCAGCAGCAGCATTTATTATTTCCCGTATATAGGGCTCTTTTATTCCTTTTTCCCCACGGTGCTTTATCGCAATTATAACCTGCTTTCCAAGCACCATAATCCTATGATCCCCGCTGCCTGTGGTTTGAATTTCAGAAACAGAAATATGCTCCCGCTGGACAAGCGCATCAAGAAACGCCTTTACTTTCTTTTCAGGGAATGACCTTGCTTCCATTTTATATCGTGCTGTACATCTTGTTTACTTTCTTGAAAACATCATACATTATCCAAGCCATGTTATTTGCAAACTCTTCTGCCTTTTTCTTCTGCGCCTCTTCTTCCCTTGCCATTTTCTTGCTTTTGGAACTGAAGAGCCCTTCTCCTGTCTTTGCAGGCTTGAATAGCAGGAATATATCCTTGAATCCGGAAAACAAGTCCTTAAATATGCCTATCAGGCTCTCATCAGGCTTTTTCTCTTCGTTTTTCCTGTCTTCTGCGAACTGCTCCCCCATCCCGCCGAGATATTTCTTCAGGTCGTCCTTGATTGCGCCCATTGTGGCGTCAACAGAGGAAAGAAGCTCGACATCCTCCTGGTCCTTGCTTCCCCTGTATGCCTCAATCTGCGCCTGCGTCACTGCATATGAAAATATCTCAAGCTGCGCTTTTCCGACATGGCTCGGCTGCTTCTGCCCCTGCGGGGTGTAGCTCAGGTCAGGCCTTGTGACGTGAGTCATCTTCACAACAATAACAGGATAGTAAGCAGTGAATCCCTCAACTTTTGACTCATACCCTGCTTTTTTCTGCGCCAGAAGCTCAACATAAATCTTGCTTGTCTCGAACGCGCTTACCAAATCCGCGTCATTAACAGCGCCCCGCATCTGAAGCTGCCTTATGTTCTGGAGATAAGGGCGCACCCAGTTCATGTACAGCCTTATTGAATTGTAGTGCTGCCTGAGGTAAGAAATCTTGAATTGCCTTGTGTGCTGCATTTCTGTGTAGGTTTTTTCCTTCCAGTCATAATACGCATAAAGCTTTTTTGCTAGCACATTCGCGACTTTTTCGTTTACGCCGTTCTCCTTTGCTGATTTTATAGCAGCATCAACCCCCTTAAGCCCGTCCTTTGGGTTCATGCTGAAAAACAGGTCAGGCAATGAAAGAAATCCGACTTTTGTCGACAGGCCGTAGACTGAGTTCGGGTTTTCCATGCCTTTCTCAACCATCTCAACCCATATTGATTTCAATGCAATCTCAGCGCTCTCATTTCCCTTAAGGCTGTCCTCATAATACTGGAGCCTTTCGTCTGAAATCCTTAATTCCCTTACGATGGGGAATAATGTTTTTACAAGCTGTGCAATCAATGCAAGGTACTGCTGCGCCTGCTGCTGCATTGCAGACATCTTTGAGCCTATATGCCCGTGAAAGCTGCTTGTGACAGAAGCGTCAAACAAGTCCCTTATTTTTTCAACATTCTCAAATCCCATTCCTGATGGAAAAGGCTCGCGCATGAACTTAAGAACCCAAAAATAATACTTTTCAAGCCCTGCGCCCATGCTTTCCACAACAAGCTCATACTTGTCTTTTGAATACTTGGGCTGAAGCGGCTTGGTTTGTATCAGCGGATTGTCGTTGAGGGCTTTTTCAACTTCCTCTTTTGCCTTCTCCTTCTTCTCCTTTTCAATTTCCTCTTTGGACTTCTTCTTTTTGAATAGCCCGAATAATCCGCCTGCCATGGGTAAAATAAAGGGTTGTTGCTATATAAATCTTCCGAGCAACAGCGAGGGAGGCTGAGAACGAGCAAAGCGAAGTGGACAAGTATTGCTAAAATGCGCTGAATTACATTATCCCGCCAAAAAGGAGGCAATCACTTCTTTCTTATCATGCCTGCAAGCGCCTTGATGTCAGAATACACAGGTATTGCCTTAACCTTGTAGAGCCTTGCAAGCCCGAGCCACAGCAGGACAACAAATGCGGTAGACATGAATTTCCAGACAAACAAATGGATGGTGTCATAAGCTGTTTCAAGGCTGAAGAAAGTAAGCAAAAGAAGCTCTATCCTTAATACGTTGAATGCAAGTATTCCCAATGAGCCATATATAATCATCTGCAGCCTCTCGTTCCATGAAATATCCTTTGTAAGCAGGACAAGCAGGGCAAGCAGGATATAGGCTGATGCCGCAACGCAAGCAGGGACAAATTCAAATGAGTCTGTAAGCGTTGCGATCTTGTTTCCTACCAGTGCAGAAGGGACAAATATGCTGAAGAAGAAATATGAAAAATGCAGTGTCAATGGCGCGATAATAATGTAAACAAAATTATAGCTGAACAGGACTGCAAATGCAGCGATAACTCTCAAAGCAAGCTCTTTCAGGTAACCCTCTTTTTCCATGCAAATAATTAATGCAGATTGCCTTATTAATCTTCTGCTTTAAATTAATTATTTTACCTCTTTTTCTTCTTTGGCTTTTTTTGAGGCAATGCTTTCTTTGCAGGCAAGCATGAGCTGCATGGCGCTTCTTCCTTCTTTTTAAACCGGTCAAATATACCCATTTTGCACCTCCTTTCCAGTAATATATGTGGGAGGAAACTATTTAAGCCTTGCCCTAGCCGTCAAGAATGCCCGCCATATGCCCGCAGCATGAAAGAAACTGCTCAAGCTCGGAAAGAACATCTTTTGCAAGAACCCCTGCCCGCCCTTTGGGCGTGCATTTTACATTCCTGCATTCAATGCGCTTAACCGCGCAATCAGCCATTTGCACATTGTTGTAAATTGCAAGCATATGCTCGAAAACAGCATCAATGGAAACAATTGAATCCATCTCCATTGCCATATAATCGCGGGCAATATCAAATGCCTTTATCCTGTTTATATCGTTTGCATTGCAGTATTCGCACATTGTAAATCACGCTCCTTTAGGTTAATCATACTTTATATGATTTTATAAAGCTTATGAATTGCTGCTAAAGACAATCCGCGGCAAGAAAGGCTTATAAAGAAAGAGGGAGTATGATTTGCATGGCACTTAAATGCGCAATATGCGGAGAGAAGATAGAAGCCAACTTCCTTGAGAAGATATTCGGCACGTATGTCGGAAGAGGAAAGAGGAAAAAGGCGGTATGCAACAACTGCCAGAAGAAGTACGGCGATAAAGTGAAGGAAATGGCAACATAGCTGGCATCAATTGGGCATTAGCTTGTAGCTACAGGCTACCGCCCAATAGCTATACCCCTTATGCCCCTGTAGCTCAGTGGCAGAGCGACTGCCTCGTAAGCAGTAGGTCGTGGGTTCAACTCCCATCAGGGGCTTGAGCGCAGCGAAAGCCGCTGGTGGGTTAGTCACGATAAGTGACTTCAACCCAACAGGGGCTTTATTCAGACTTGGAATCTGCGCATCGCTTTTTTAAACCTGCCCCATCCCGTCCTATTCTTAAGCAGAGCGTCCACATCAGGTTCGGGGTTTTCAAGAATTCGCTCAATGCCCGCCTTTATTTCATCCCTGCATGACCTGTATCTTTCAATCACTGAGTGCTTTATTTTTTGCACAAGTCTATATTTGCCATTAACAGGGGCAGTTTCATACGTATAATGAAAGTCCAGCCCAATAGGGTCTTCCACATCCAAGTCTTCTGTGAATCCTGCAAACTCTTTCAGTGCAAACACCTTCCTTTGCAGTTCGTCTTCACGCCTGCGCCTATAAGTTCTAATTATAGTATCACACAAGCCTTGTTCCATTGCAAGCACAATATCTGCTGATAATATATCGCTTAAATTCATATGTACAGGCACATGCTGTCTTATCTGCGTGGAAAGGTATACCTCCTCCATCACTATACATGCCTCCTCGCTGGCACGCGTCTTGTCTTTTGCTGCAAGATGGACATAGAGGCCGCGCGAATAAATATGTGCATCAATGCCCCTCCTCCGGCATATCTCTTTCATCAGGTACTCAGCCATCGGGCTCCTGCAGGTGTTGCCATAGCATACAAACAGCAATGATTTGTTATTAAAGTCCATAAATTTCCTCCGCCTTATGTTTAGCCGCTTCCATCTCTTTTATCTTCTACCTTTCAGCCCTTGCCTCAAGCAAAAGCGCAGTATTAGGCAGTGGATTATCCAGAATGCGCTCAAGGCAGGCTCGTATCTCATCCCTACAGGAAACATAAACAGCCTGCACTTCTTCATTGCTTGCCTTTTTGTAGTTGGTAATGCCGCTAACGAACTCCATTCTTATGCCTGTGCCCATGGGATCTGCAACATCTAAATCTTGTGTAAATCCTGCATATTCCTTAAGCGTAAAAACCTTGCGCGCAACTTCCTCTCCATAAAAGCGCAGGCTGTTTGCTATTATATTATCCCTGTGCAGCTCTTCCATTGCCAGTATCAGGCTTGCCTTCTTTACATCAAGATAAGCAAGGGGTTTTGGAACATGGTGCCATATATCTGCGTCAGGGTAAAGTGCAAAAACAGCATCACAGGCATGCCCTGTTGCGTAAGCCCCTTCCCTTTCAGCAAACCCGAATTCAGAGCAGGCGCCTATCCCGCGCGAGCAAACGCTAATATTGAGCCCGCGCTCCAATGATATTGCTTTCATCAGATGCTCAGCCATCGGGCTGCGGCAGGTATTACCTGTGCATACAAAGAATGTGTTTCTCAGTTTCAATGTTTTCCTTATTATGTCTACGATTCCCATCTAATTCCCTCCCAATGCTTTATATATATTAATTTTCCCGCCAAAAAACAATTCAACAGCATCATCCACACGCCCCTTCAAAGGGCTGCATCTCAAATCCAAATCCTTTGTTGATGCAATCAGGGCGGCAACTTTTGTAAGGGCTTCATAAGTGTCTGCTTCGCTCCTGCCTTTCATTACAGCTTCTGTCAGCCTGCCGTCCCCTCTTATTATAAAGCCGGCCCGTTCAAGGACTTTTTTCACATATTCTGTCCTGTATACCGCATTCGGGTACAAATCTGAAGATGTGTCATAAAACCGCAGATGTATGAAGCTGCCGTCCTGCCTTATCCGGGCATCAATCTCAGCCGAATGGCAGCCCAAATCACAATGTACCTTAACCCTGTCCGCGCCACCGATTGCCCTGTAATGCTCACACCCCGCCTTTTCCCTGATTCTCTGCGGGTCATAAAAATCCATAATCGCAAGCAAAGGCTTTGAATTTACATCTTCTTTCGTAACCTTACCGCCTTTGGCTATCCTGGCTTTTGCATTCTTATTAAAAATTCCGCCTCTATCTCCAATAGTGTAACTTACTTTGTAGTCGTTTATACTAGCAAGCCCGGGGCCGTTATATGCGAATATTGTGTCCAGCCCCATCTGGTGGAAATACCTTATAAGGTCGTGCAGTGTCCTGCAGTAGGCCAATTCAAAATGAGTTCCTTTTGGGTATTCAAGCTTGCGCGAGAGGGATTCCACTTTCTTTGCAAGTGTTTTTGATTTTTGTTCAGCCATCTGCCTGTAGCCAAACCTAATAGCCATATCAACGGGCCTGACAGCAGGCGTTGTACTCTCATTCCAAACATATCTTAATTGCTCAGTTATATCATTAAAATTAGCATGCGGATTCATTGCCATATAGTGCCCTGCCATATTCCTTATGGAATTGAACGCATTAATGCAGTGCGTAAGTATCGGCTGCCCTTTTTCAAGCTCTGTCCTCATTACAGTAAGGCTTCCCAATGCCCTGAAGTTTTCCTCTATCAGGCTTTCAAACCTGCAGTAAGCTTCATTGAAATCCCTGGCAATAGGCGGCCGCTTTCTCAAGTCCATTGGCTCTTTACCGTCATGTGCAGGGGATTTTACAATCTGCTGCTCCCATGGCTTTATTTCAAAAGCAGTTTCCTGTTCCTGCGCGGTTAATCCTGTATCTTTCTGCCTCTTGCCAAGCAATTTGCGGATTTTTTTCTCCCAGCTGTTATATATTCCCATATTCAGCGTCCTCCTTCCGCCTTTGCAGTTATTGGATGATAACCATTGCCAGGAGTAAAAACAGCATATGCTTCACCTTCTGAAAATTTTATTGCAGAGCCGTGCCTTCCATCATATTCAAACTCCCTTTGTGCAGCCTTTTCAAGGCTTCCCAGCCATTTGCTGCGTGGAACCTCAATTATAACATGAGTGCCATGCACAGAAGCGGCTGCTTTTGCAATTGCCCTTACCTGATTTATATGTATTGCCTGCAGAACCTTTGGACTTTCTGTATAATTCCGCAGTTTTGCAAGCCTTTCATCCATACCTCTTTGTTTTATAGGTTCCTGCTTTTTTTCTCCTGTGTAGACTTTTGTAAACTGATAGAGCCAATCTTTTGCAAGGCATAAGCCGCGCCCTTCCTTTGCCTTGCCGCAGCAATTCCCGCTGGTTACTTCTTCATCAAATTCAACTATAAATTTGTTATTGCAGGTATTGGTTATTATCCCTAAGACTCCTTTAAGATTTCTGGTGCCATAAACCCCCACGCCCTCAATCCTCATGCCTAACTGGATATCATACTTTGCATAATGCGGATTTTGCGCCTGATCTTTTATTACATCCATCTCATCCTGAAGCACCATCTCCTCCTCACTGGGAAGAAGCCCTTTTGTTTCAGAAAGAAGCCTGACAACGACCTGCCTGCCCTTCAATGCTCCAAACAGCATTTGATAGTCTTCTGCAAAACGCCTGCTTAAGCCCTTAAGCGCATCCCTTTTCACAGCAGCCTCCGTTGACAAAAGGAAATCCCTCGCCATCCCGAGCCTTTCTTCAAGAAAAAAATGATGTTCTGTCTGATAATAGAATGTTTCTGTCCCGAACTTTTCTGCTTCTAATATCTCATCAGGAGATGCTATGAATGCAGCTGTTTTCTTGCTCTGCATCTCGCCAATCCATGCCGTCAATTCCCTTACCTCGCTGCACACCTCGCCCCTGACTGTCCTGACGCGCCCGCCTATTACCTCACCTGTTGCTCCATCGAGGCTGATATAGCTGCCTTCCGTAAATGTATGGTCTTTTATTGCAACTGAATCCTTGCTTATCCTTAAGTCGCTGCACCCTGTAATGCAGCACTTGTCAAGGCTTCTGGCAACAACTGCCGCATGCGACAATGCGCCGCCAGCCGCAGTAAGAATGCCGTCAGAAGCATGAATCCCCCTTATATCTTCCGTGCTTGTCTCTTTCCTAACAAGCACCACCCTCTCGCCTTTTAGGTTCAGCTCAAGCGCGCTTTCACTCGTAAGCGCAATTTTTCCCACTGCAATGCCCGGGCCTGTGGGTGTGCCTCTTGCAATAGCCCTGTACCTTTGGCTTGGGTCTATGCGCTCGGCATGTATTGACAAAAGCTGCTCGGGCTTTACTCTTAAAACCGCATCATGCTTGCCAATAAGCCCTTCCTTTGCCATGTCAACTGCAATTTTCACTGCAGCCTGCGCAGCCCTCTTGCCAGCCCTTGTCTGCAGTATGTACAGCCTGCTGTTTTCAACTGTGAACTCTATGTCCTGCATGTCCCTGTAATATGCCTCAAGCCTGCCTGCTATGGCACTCAGCTCATCATAAACAGCAGGCATCCTGCTTTTCATGCACGAAATCGGCTCAGGCGTCCTTATGCCGGAAACAAGCTCTTCCCCCTGAGCCTGCGGCAAGTATTCGCCGTAAAGCTCCCGCTCCCCTGTTGCAGGGTTTCGCGTAAATACGACGCCTGTGCAGCTGTCTTTGTTTAAGTTGCCGAAAACCATCTGCTGAATATTTACAGCAGTGCCTAAATCCATCGGCAGCCCTTGTATCTGCTTATAGGCAATTGCCTTTTCCCCTCTTGCAGACCGGAACACAGCTTCAACCGCTTTTGTCATCTGCTCAAAAGGGTCCTGCGGAAGGGCATGCCCTGTTGTTGAGTTGAACATTTGCCTTAAGCGCTCATAGCATTCTTCTGCAAATTGCTTTCCTGCTGCTGCTTCAAGAGCCTTTATTGTCCTGTCATTGAGCCCAACATTGAGTATTGTTTCAAGCATTCCGGGCATTGATACAGACGCGCCGCTTCTTACTGAAACAAGCAGGGGGTTTTCAGGAATGCCAAACCCTTTTCCTGTTTCCTGCTCAAACATTTTAAGCGCAGCGGCAATATTCTGCATCAGCTCGCACTTTTCATATTCTGCAAATATGTCCTTTCCAAAAAATTTTTTTTCTGCCCTTCGCATGGGCGTGTCTTCTGTCCACCTGAAGAAATCAGCGTATGCATCTGTTGTTATTGTAAAGCCTGAAGGGACAGGCAAGCCTATATGTATCATCTCGCTTAATGCAGCGCCCTTGCCCCCTATGAGGTCAACAAGGCTCCTGTTTCCTTCCCTAAAATGCAAAATCTGCCTTCCCATTATTACACCTTATTAAATAGGCCAAATAAGCGCCTAACCTCCGCTGTTATTCTTTTAATTTTAGGCTCTGCAGCAACAATTTGAGGGACTATTATTTGAGGCTCCAAGCATACTAATTCCTCCGCATTCTTTTCCGCACGCTCTGCGACCTTAGGCTTAATATGCTTTTTAGTGCTTGCAACACAAAGCCTGCCGTAGCCTGTTGCATTTCCAGGAGCCAATTTTGTCTCATAGCCCATTTCCTTTAACAGAGCGATTGCGTTATCCCTTAGCTCCTGCGACCATTCAAACTGCAGTACCATCTTTGCATTGCCTTCAAGCCTTGTGTCAATCGTCTCGAGGAACGGCTTTATGTTTCCAACCGAATAGTCCAACTTGCCAGACATGTTTGTAAAATGGTCCATGGCATTTGAGCCGTAAAAAGCGCCAAACTTATTGTCGCTGAACTTGAAAACATCTTCCAAAGAGCCGGGCACAAAAAGCAATTTTCTCCTCAAAAGGTTTTGCTTTGCGCGCTCATAATCCTCTTCGGATGTTGTAAATATATTTGATTGTGGAAACGCCCCTGAATACCCCTGCCTGAAAAAATTTCCATTTCCAAACAAATCGCTTGCTCTTTCGGCGCCCTTGAAAAGCTCGTCAAAAACAGCCACCGCATATTCGGAAATACCCCGCCTTATATCACTGTACTGCGGCCTTGTGCCCGATGGCTGGCCACCAAGCCCGAAGAACCAGCAGAACTGCTGCCATGAAAAGATTTCAACAGCCCTCATTTTAAGCTCTGACCAGAGCACCGCCTTGTGTGATGTGTCAAAAGCAACCTGGTTGCCTGCATTGAGGTAAGCAAACACAGCAGAAGGGTCACCGGAGCATGCTATAAGAAGCATGTCCCTGCCTGCAAGGTCAAGCCCAAATTCTGTTTTAAGCTCAACCAAAGCCTCATTTGTCCATTTGTAAGCCTGGGCATTTGCGCCAAAGCTCCTGTCCTCTGAGGCACGAGGCGCATGTGCGGTTATTCTCTTTTTGGCAATACACTCATATAAATCATCCTGACTCATATCGAATATGTCCTTCATTTTACCCCCGAATGTTCTAAAATATTACAATTGCGTGGTAATAACAAGTATATAAAGGTTTCGCTTCAAAAAAACTGGCTTTTCAGCACACTTCAATTATGTCTTTCAGCATTCCGCTAATCCTTGTCAGCCCATGGCTTTTTGCAAGCCCCTTGTCAATAAGCCCCTGCAAACGGCTCATCACAGCAGAGTTCACATAAGCAAAATCCTTCTGTGAAGGCCTGGTCCCAAGCATTTCCCGCACATCAATAGGCTTTCCTGCATACGCGTCAACCTTGCTTGGAAAAGGAAAGAGATTCATAACCAAAGGCACAACCCTCGCAAAATCAACAAGCCTGTAAAGCTCGCCCAGCCTCGGGCTCTTCCTTAAGCCAAACATTTTATCAAGCCGCTTCATAATTCCAAGGACAAGCGGCTTTGCATCAGCAAGCGTCAGCAATGTTTCCTCAGCGCCGACAACAGCTATGGGAATAATCGGCTTGCCCGCGTAATAAGCTGTTTTCACATAGCCGCAATGCTCAGGGGAAAATCCTCCCACACTTCTTACGAAATACCTTTCATAAAAAGGCTTGCACGCATCATATATCCCGCCCGGGCAGACGAGCGCAAGCCTGCCCTCGTCAAGCAGCTCCCTCGCTATATCCTGCCTCCCGACAACGCCGCCGAATGTCT
>JASEIA010000053.1 GCA_030018575.1 Nanobdellota archaeon
AGCCGCGCCCTTTGGGCTAGCAACCTTTACGACGATTCAGCCCTTGTCGGCAACAGCATCAGCCTCCTCGGCAGCAGCGACGGCCGTGCTTTCGGGGTACGCGAGCGAAGCGAGCCGAGGCGTGCGGAGCACGCCGGTGCGCCCGCAGGGCGCCAGAGCGCGAAAATTTCCACTGGAAATACAGGATTAGTAGCGCCGACGCTTGAGCAGGTATTGGCTGTTGCAAGCTGTTTCACTGCTGAATGCCACCAAGAGGAGCTGAAAGCGAAGCTTGAAGCGCTTTACCAAAAGCCAAGAAAATAATAGAATTAAGGCGGCTTTTTTCTTTTTTTCAGAATTTCCGTAAAATTTCCGCTTTTTTATCAGAAAGCTTTATATTACACCAAAACACAACACTTCTCGGGTGAGTAGTTAAGGAAGTGATTACATTTAAATACATTTAACAACTTATACACCAGAGGGAAAAGAGACAATATGGCAATAGAACTTCGCGACCTTGTGGACCTTTTTCAGGAATTTCTTGAATCATATTACATAATAGAGCTGCAGGGGGCTGCTGCAAAGGGGCAGAAGGCAATATCTGTTGATTTCTTCAAGCTTGCAAAGTTCAAGTCAGAGGCGGCTGAACAATTGCTGGATGACCCTGACAATACAATGAAGGCGATGGAAGAGGCTGCAAAGCTGATGGGCTTCAAGCTGAGGGTAAGGTTCAAGAATCTGCCTGAGAGCCAGCAGGCATTTATCAGAAATGTAAGGGCAGAGCATCTTGGCAGGATGATATCCATAACAGGCATAATAAGGCAGTCATCTGATGTAAGGCCGGAGGTTGTTTCAGCAAGGTTTGAATGCCCGTCATGCGGGACTGTAATTACTATTTTGCAGACTGATTCAAAGTTCAAGGAGCCTTCAAGGTGCACCTGCGGAAGAAAAGGGCATTTCAGGCTTCTGTCAAAAGAGCTAACTGATGCGCAGAGGCTTGTGCTTGAAGAGGCGCCGCAGACACTTGAGGGAAACGCGCAGCCAAAAAGGCTCTCAGTATTCCTGAGGGAAGACCTTGTTGAGCCGAGGATGGAAAGAAGGACGACACCGGGATGCGGTGTTTGCGTTTCAGGCATAATACGCGAAGTGCCAATACCCCATAAGCTTGGCGGAATAATGACAAGGTTTGACCTTGCAATGGATGCAAACCATATTGAGCCTCTTCAGGAGGATTTTTCAGAGATACTCATTTCAAAGGAAGAAGAGACGGAAATAAAGAAGCTTGCAAAGGAGAAAAATATTTACCAGAAGCTTATCAACTCAGTTGCGCCAAGTATCTATGGCTATGATATGATAAAGCTTGCCTTGGCATTGCAGATGTTCGGGGGTGTAAGAAAGCAGAAAAAAGACAATACAATCATAAGAGGAGACCTTCATATACTTCTTGTGGGAGACCCCGGAGTTGCAAAGTCGCAGATGATTATATTCATCTCAAAAGTCGCCCCCAAGTCAAGGTTTGTTGCAGGAAAAGGAGCCTCGGGCGCAGGCCTTACTGCAACAGTAGTCAAGGATGAATTCTTGAGAGGATGGGCTTTGGAAGCAGGCGCAATGGTTCTTGCTGACAAGGGGCTGCTTTGCATTGACGAGCTTGACAAGATGTCGCATGAAGACACGGCTGCATTGCATGAAGCGCTTGAGCAGCAGCAAATCAGCATTGCAAAGGCGAATGTGCAGGCGACATTAAGGGCGCAGACAACTGTGCTTGCAGCTGCAAACCCAAAGCTTGGAAGGTTTGACCCTTACGGCGTCATAGGGCAGCAGATTGACCTGCCTCCTGCATTGATAAGCAGGTTTGACCTGATTTTTGTAATGCGCGATTTGCCTGAAAAAGAAAAAGACACGAACATTGCAACAAAGGTTTTGCTTAACCAGAGCATGTTAGGCGCTGAGCCTGAAATTAATGCTGTTCTTCTGAGGAAATACATTGCATTTGCAAAGCAGCTTCGCCCAATGCTTTCAGACGAGGCAAGGAATGAGATAAAAGATTTCTATGTAAAGCTGAGAAACATGGGGACAGTGGGAGATGCAATAAAGCCAATCCCGATAACGCCAAGGCATCTTGACGGCATTGTAAGGCTGGCTGAGGCATCTGCAAAAGTCAGGCTTTCTGACAAAATAACGATTGAAGATGCAAGAAGGGCTATTGACTTGCAGAGGTTTTGCCTTACTGAAGTCGGGCAGGACCCTGAGACAGGGCAGATTGACATCGACAGGATAAGCGGAATGCCCACTTCTGAAAGGGCAAAAGTGATTGGAGTCCGCGAGTTGATATATTCTTTGAGCAAGGATCACAAGACAATGGAAGTGGAGATGGTGCTTCAGGAAGCTGACAGGAAAGGAATTCCGAGGCACAAGGCAGAGGATGCTATTGAGAAATTAAAAAGGGACGGGGACATCTATGAGCCAAAGAGGGGCTTTATAGAGCTGACAAAGTAAGATGGCTAATGCAGGGCAAAAGAGGCAGACGGCATTTATATTCTGGATTAAGGACATAATAAGCGCAGCTTCTTTTATCGATCCTGTGGGGTTCAAGAGCTTTAACGTAATTGATAAAAATGTCAGAAGGGTGAATGTGATAGCCGCTGTTGTTGACATTTACGAGAATGCTGACAAGAAGTATAAGGCTGTGACGCTTGATGACGGCTCAGGGCAGGTAAGGGCAAAGGCATGGGAAGAGGATGTTTCTGTGCTGGATGCTTCTGTCGGGGACATTGTCCTTCTTGTAGGGCTGCTTCATGAATCTGCAGGAGAAATCTTTATCCGCCCTGAGATTATGAAGAAAATGTCAGCAGAGTGGGCGTTTGCAAGAAGGCAGTACCTTAATTCTGTTTACGGCGAGAAGAAGGCGGAAGCCCTTGAAGTTAAAGAGGAAACCATAGGCGAAGCCCTTGAGCCCACAATGGAGGCAAGAGGGAAGGTTGTTTCCCTGATTTCTTCTGATGAGGGAATGGTTAATGTTGAAGAGCTTATTGCAAAATCAGGAATGCCTTCAAAGCTGGTTGAGAAGATTCTGGATGAGCTGATTAAGGACGGAGAGATATTCAGGCCGAAGGCTGGGTTTGTGCAGGCGATTTGAGAAAAGCTTATAAATACCCTTATTTTTGTCTTATTCATGCCTGAAAACATCTTTGATTACAGAGGCCTGCTGCAAAGGGCAAGGGAGCTTTTGCCTAATGTGCATCTTAAGGCTGAAAGGTTTGAGATACCAAAGGTAAAAGGGCATGTTGAAGGCAACAAGACAATAATAGCAAACTTCATAGACATCTGCAGCATATTCAGGAGAGAGCCTGCGCAGGTTTTGAAATACCTCCAGAGGGAGCTTGCAACGCCTGCTGCAATTGACGGGGCAAGGCTTATTCTCGGGAGAAAGCTCACTTCAATGCTGATTAACTCAAAGATTGAGCAGTTTGCAAAGGATTTTGTGCTTTGCACAGAATGCAACAGGCCTGACACGCAATTAAAGAAGGAAGGCAATGTGCTTTTCATGCACTGCGCTGCCTGCGGAGCAAAGCATCCTGTCAAGGCAAAGATAGCATAACAGAGCCTGCAGCCAGTGGCTGGTGGCTTGGTGGCAAATGGTCAAAATACTTATTAAAATACACCCGAAAGGCGTTGTTTCTCTCTGCGATGAAAATCTTATAGGAAAAACTTTTGAGACAAAAACAGAAAAGCTTGAAGTAAACGAGCGCTTTTTCAAGGGAGAGGCAAGAAGCGGGGATTTTATTGTTGAAATACTGAAAGATACAGGCAATGCAACAATTGTCGGAAAAAATTCAGTTGATTTTGCAGTCAGGCACGGATTCATAGACAAAAACTGCGTAAAGAAGATAGGGAAAGCGCCCGTGGCATGCATATTTGCGGTGTAATAACATGGATAAAACAAAACTAAATACAAGGCACGCTGAATACTACGAGGCAATAATACAGCTCCGCGCCTCTCCGGACGAGATTGAGCGCCTGGATGAGGTAAGGAGGTTTGTGCAGAACAGGCTAAAGGAAAGGCCGAGTGTCACAGTTTCAAAAGTGAAGGAGTTTGACTATGGCATTGATATTTATGTGTCTTCGCAAAGCTATGCGCGAGCGATAGGAAAAAAGCTGAAGCATGCTTTTAAGGGTGTCTTAAAGGTTACAAGGACTTTGCATACAACAGACAGGATGACAAGCAAGCTGGTTTATCGCGGAACTGTCCTTTTCAGGCTTAAGCCAAAAGAGGAATCCTCTGTGGAAGAAGAGCAGTAGAAAGGCGGTAAAAGAGAAGAATAGCCTGAAGAAAAGGATTATTGTCCTGCAATATATCTTTTGCAATTGTATGTTTGCACTATCAATATGTTTATAAAGGAATAGCTTGAATTAAGATTATAGGGTTTTTAGTTTCGAGGCAAAGAGGGGTTGTGTCATGGAGCTTCCTGAATATGCAAAAAACAGGGTAAAATTCACAAACGGCAAAATAAGAGATATATTCCTTACTAAGTATGCCCAAAAAGGCGCTGACGGAAAGGCGTGCGAAACTCCCGAGGACATTTTTTTCAGGGTTGCAAGGGAGATTGCGCTTGTTGACAAAAAGTATGATGCGAATTCTGATTTGGAAGCGAAAACAAAAGTATATTTTGGGCTGATGGCAAACTTTGAGTTTCTTCCAAATTCTCCAACGCTGATGAATGCAGGGCTAACGAACCAGCTTGCAGCGTGCTATGTGCTTCCGATTGAGGACAGCAGGAAAGGCATATTTGGGACTCTTGCCGATGCAGTTGAAATACAGGCTTTTGGAGGCGGGACGGGGTTTGACTTCTCAGGGCTGCGGCCGAAAGGCTCAAAAATAAGGACAACAGGCGGAAGGTCTTCAGGACCTGTTTCTTTCATGGAGATTTATGACATTGCAATAGGCAAGACAATTGCGCAGGGCGGGAAAAGAAAAGGCGCAAATATGGGATGCATGGCTTACGACCACCCTGACATAATTGAATTCATTTACACAAAGTTCTTCGCTGAAATAATAAGCTCAAAGATGCAGGAGATGCAGGGCTCGGAAGATGCTTATGTGAGGCAGGCTGCAAAAAGGGAAGCGCCGATGTCCGGATTCAACCTTTCTGTCAAGGTCAGTGATGAGTTCATGAAGCTTGCAATGGCTGACGGGCTTTATCCTTTGAAGAATCCGCATGCGAACAGCAATGATGTGCAGGAATTTGTCACAAAAGCTGATATGGAAAGGCTTGCGCTGTTTGCAAGGGAAGACGAAACATTCAAGGCTGATTTTGAGATAAGGGGGGATGACATACTTAACACGCACGAGCCAGAAGGAAGCCCTTACAGGGTTATTGGAAGCGTGAAGAACGGCAAGGCTTGCTTATATGCGCGAAAAGTGCTTGAGCTGGTTGCAAACATGGCTTGGAGATGCGGCTGCCCGGGAGTGATATTCATTGACAGGATGAATGAGAATAATCCAACGCCCGGATGTGAGAGATGGATTCCTGGCGGGAAAGAAAAGTTTCCGGGAACAGGCAAAATCAAGGCAGCAAACCCGTGCGGCGAGCAGCCCCTGCTTGATTATGAAAGCTGCAACCTTGGCTCTGTCAATCTTACTAAGATGATTGCGATGAATGATGGAAAAGCTGTTTTTGACTTTCAAAAGCTTGAGTCCATTGCAAGGATTGGCTACAGGTTCCTTGACAATGTTATTGATGCAATAAAATATCCTGAGTCTGTGCAAGAAAAAATAGACCCTGTTGTAAAAGCAAACAGGAAAATCGGGCTTGGCATAATGGGCTTTGCAGATGCCTGTGTTGAGCTTGGCATTGACTACGGCTCAAATGAGGCAAGGGAGCTTGCTGCAAAAATTATGGAAACAGTGCATTCTGCTGCTGTTGATGAGTCAGAGAAAAGGGCTTCTGAGAGGGGCGCTTTCCCTAATTTTGAGAGGAGTGTTTTTAAAAACGGAAAGAAAATGAGGAATGCGACTCTTACAACAATTGCGCCGACAGGCACGATAGGCACAGTGGCCGAAGTCTCTGAAGGAATTGAGCCTTTGTTCGGAATGTTTTATACGAGAAAAACAGGAGAAGGGAAGATAATTCACATCAAGAGAAAGGCATTCTCTTTGCTTGAAGACATTCTTGCAAAGGAAGGCATACGGCTTGCAGACGAGGTTGCTGCAAAAGTGCAGCAGACAGGAAGTGTGCAGCACACATATTTCCCTGAAAAGATAAAGAAGGCGTTCAGGACAGCTTATGATTTGGGGTATGAGGAGCATATTCTGATGCAGGCTGCTTTCCAGAAAGCAGGAGTGGATAATGCAGTAAGCAAGACAATCAACATGCGGAATTCAGCTACTATCCATGATGTGTTTGATGCGTATGTATTTGCCTGGCAGCAGGGATGCAAGGGCACAACGATTTATCGTGATGGTAGCAAGAGCAAGCAGGTGCTTAATTTTGATGTCAAAAAGAAAGGAAAATCAGCAGTGCCTGCAGGAGTGAGAAAGAGAGCAAAGAAACTGCCAGGCGAGACAGTGGAAATTGAAACCCCGCATGGGGCGGCTTTTATTACACTAAACCCGGACGAATACGGGTTGAGGGAAGTGTTTGTTAATATAGGGCAGGCAGGAAGCGATGTAAGAAGCTATGCAGAGGCAATAGGAAAGCTAATTTCGCTTTCATGCAAGTACAGCATACCTGCCGAAGAGATTGCCTCCAAATTAAGGGGCATTGGCGGACGGGAGTCTGTTGGGTTCGGCGAGGACAGGGTGCTATCAGTGCCTGATGCAATCGGAAAAGTTATTGCAGAGTTTGAGCAGGAACGGACTGGAAATGCGCTTGAGGAAAAGATTTCAATAGATTTATGCCCCAACTGCGGGTGCAAGCTTGAGATGTCTTCAGGGTGCCTGAAATGCTCCTGTGGCTATTCAAAGTGCTGATAATGCCTAGCGACGGGAAACCAGAGCAAACCTTTATAAAGCGGCTTGCTCATTTCCCTGTTTATGAGCATAGCGGAAAGAATGGCAGAGGAAGCTGCGCAGAAAGCAGCTGATGAGATTTCAAGAGTAAAGCTGCCGAGGGGAAGGGAAGTAATAGGCATTCTGGAGGCTCGTTTAGGCGGAAGCAGGATGAAAGTGAGATGCTTTGACAACAAGACAAGAATATGCAGGATTCCCGGAAGGCTGAAGAAAAGGCTTTGGGTTCGTGATGGGGACACAGTGCTTGTTGAGCCGTGGCAGCTTGGCGGCGATGAGAAGGGAGATGTTGTTTATGTTTACACAAGGAACCAGGTTGGTTGGCTGAAGAGAAGAGGGCTTGTAAAGGAAGTGCAGGCTGCCGAGGAATTCTGAGCAGAGCGTTGGCGGCGCTTGCTGGCAAAGCATTTGGGAAGGATGGAAATTTTTCATAGGGATTAAAAAAAGGGTTATGCTTCAAAAGGAGGGATTGATTTGTGGGTAAGGGTGCAACCCTCGAACCTGTTAATGCCTGTTCAACGACCTGAGGGCATCAGCCCGAAAATGCAATGGGGCACGGCTGAAAGGGGTGAGTTTTTTTCGGCGTTAAGAAATTTAAATCTCCAAAATTAGGTGGGGGACGGAAAAAGCTTTTTGCTTCTTTTTCCTAAAAAGAAGATTTTTTAGATGTGGGCAGTAGTTAGTCTATTTAGTGTTCAAAATTAAAGAACTCCTTTTTATTATTGACATACTTCAAGATATCAAAAATAATAATCAATAACAACGAGAAAGATATTCCTATAATGAATCCGTCTAATACCAGCGGAACTGTTTCAAACAGTTTATTTAGTGGCGTATAAATAATTGCAAAGGTGGCTATCAAACTTATTGCTGAAGCATAAAATAAATAAGGATTAACAAATAAACTCCTATTCAAAACGCCTTTTCTAAATGACCTAAAACTAAAAGCAGATACGATTTCTAAGAAAATTAAAGTCATTAATGCAACTGTTCTGGAGTATTCTGCGCTTTTGCCAAGAATATTGAAGCTCATTAAATAACTTAAAAGGACAAAACTCATCATTAGAGTTCCATTAAATACCAATAATCCGATTAGTTTTTTATCTAATATCTCTGAATTTTTTCTCGGTTTGTCTAACATAACATCTTTAGACGAAGGATTAACCGCAAGAGTTATTGCAGGAAGATTATCTGTAACTAAATTCATGAAAAGTATTTGCAATGCCAATAGAAGAGGAACTTGCCAACCCAGTAATGGAGAAAGCAATACCCCCAGAAATAATATAGAAAGCTCTGCAAAATTGCATGAAAGTTGATAAGTCGCAAATTTTCGAATATTCTTGAATATTGTTCTTCCTTCGCTGACTGCTAAGACTATTGTGCTAAAATGGTCGTCTTTGAGTGTCAGATCTGCAACAGAACGGGACACATCTGTTCCATTCTTTCCCATCGCTACTCCTATATGAGATTCTTTTAATGCAGGTGCATCATTCACTCCATCTCCTGTCATCATAACAATCTCTCCATTAGATTTTAAAGCCCGGATAATCCTTAGCTTATGCTCTGGCTTTACTCTAGCAAATATAGAAATTGAACTGATTATTCTGGGGAGTTCTTCATCAGTTATATTATCCAATTCCTGCCCAAGCAATACCTTTCCGTTTAACCCAATTTGTTTAGCAATAGATAAAGCGGTTTCTTTATTGTCTCCAGTAATCATCTTAACAGTTATTCCTGCACTCATGCACTGTCTGATAGATTCTTCAACTTCATCTCGCGGAGGATCTTCCATTCCAACCAATCCGATAAAAATTAAATCCTCTTCGAAATGGCCCTTAGAAAACGAATTTACTTTTTTATAAGCAAAAGCCAGTGTTCTAAAAGAATCTTTAGCCATAAACTCATTGGCTGCAAAAATTGCAATTTTATCTTTTTCAGTTAATCTTACAATCTTGCCTTTTTTCTGCATGTACTTGCAATGTCTAATAAGATATTCAGTAGCGCCTTTTGAATAAACTATATTTTCGCTTTTAATTTTACACAGCACAGACATCATCTTTCTATCCGAATTAAATGGCATCTCCTGAACTCTTTTATACATTATATCCTCTTTGTATAGCCCTGCTTTTGCTGCTAAAACAAGAAGGGCAGATTCTGTTGGAGACCCACTGGCTTTTAACTCATTATCTTCGCCTGTTCTTTCTATTCTTGCATCGTTGCATAATACGGCATTATTAAATAAAACATCATAGAATGGCTCTTTTCGGATATCGATTTTTTTATTTTTATAGATGAATTCTCCATTGGCTTCGTATCCTGCTCCAGATACATTATAGAAATCATTTCCGGCAAATATCTTTTTAACAGTCATCTCTCCTTTTGTAATTGTGCCTGTTTTGTCAGAGCAGATTACAGTGGTTTCTCCCAAAGTCTCGATAATAGACATCCTGTTGACTATTGCGTTCAGCTTCGCCATGCTATATGCTCCGGACGAAAGTGCAGTTATAAGAACTACTGGAAATCCTTCTGGGAAAGCTGAAACTGATAAAGCAATAACCAGTATTAATATACTAATAATTACTTCATTATTAATTGCCTCTGCCCTGAATAATATAATTATTCCAGTCAAAACTGAGATTATTATAGCTAAAGTTGCCATGTATTTAGCAATATTATTTACTTTTCTTTGAAGAGGCAATTCCTTTTCTGTAGTTGATATAAGTCCTGCAATTTCCCCAAATTTAGTATTCATCCCTGTATGAATTACCTTTGCAATTGCTCTGCCATTAACAATATAGGTCCCCATAAAAACAAGATTTTCATCAGAATATTTCTCTTCATTGCCTGCTATTTTCTTAATCTCTCTTGATTCTCCTGTCAAAACCGATTCATTTACTCTAAGCTCTTTTTCTTCAAGAAGTATACAATCTGCAGGGATTTTCTCCCCGTTTCTTAAAACCAAAATATCTCCGGGAACGAGATGGTTTGACTCAACTTCTTGCTCTTTTCCATCCCTTATTGCTATAGAAACAGGCATAAGCATACTTTTTAGAGCGCTAATAGCTTTCTCTGAACGATACTCCTGAACAAAACCTACAGCTATCACCATAGCAATAATTGCTAAGATAGTATAAGCGGTAACGGATTTACCTACAAAAAAAGAGATAAGCATAGCAACAACCAGCAAATAAATGAGAAAATTGCTTTTTATCTGCCTTAAAAGAATTTTTAGAGGTGTAACTTTAGAAATATCTTTAATTTCATTTAATCCATACTGCTCTAGCTTTTTTTCAGCTTCTTTTTTTGTTAAACCTCTTTCTTCCATAGTAATTTATATTATAACATAGTAATTTAATGTATATAAAGTATATGAAAAAATAGGGCTTCGGGTTTTCACCCGAAAGCCTTTGTTGTTTGATCCGACGAGCCGAAGGCGAGGAGAGCGCAGCGGGGCTGACTGAGGCGAAGCCGAAGGAGGAGTCGCCCATGACTTTATCCTGATTTGAATTGCTTTTCTTCCTTCGCCTTGCTTTACTTGCTGAAATTGCTGTTTTTCCATTCAGTTTTACGGATTTGGGCGATTGTAACTAACGACTGTTAGTTACCCGCCCCCCGAGCGAAGCCGAGGCGGAGCGAAGCGGAGCCATCTGGCGAGCTCAGGGCTGGGCGGCACCGATGTAGCGAGGCGGAGCCGAAAAGGCGAAGCCGAGCG
>JASEIA010000054.1 GCA_030018575.1 Nanobdellota archaeon
AGTAGGGCAGATGCTCCAAACTCTTTGATAGAAATTGTTTTTATCTCTGATAAAACTCTTTCATGCTTTGGCTTTATTATGCCTTGAGCGGTAACTTTCCCCAAGTATTTTTCAGTAATTTTTCTTGCTCTTTTTTTGTCTTTATCCCATTTTGAAGTTATCTTGTACAAATAATAGTTTTCCCCAATTTTTACAACCTGTGTCCCTTCTGTTTGATACTTCTTAACCCATTCTGGGAACTTTTGTTTCATATTACTTAATTAAGTAATACGAACTTATATTTATACCTTTCGGTAGTGGATTTTTCTCGTCGTCAAATATAGAAAAAGGTAGATTTTGGCAACCTATGGCTTAAATTCTGAAAAGTTAGGGTTTAATCAAAAAATCTGATTTTTTCATAGTATTCTTCCCCGCCCTTTATTATTGCATGGTTCTTTATAATCTCTTTGATTAGCAGGTCATCAGGATTAAATTTTCCAATCTTTACGCTTATTAAATCATATATCTTTTGAACATCCTCTTTGATTTTCGGGCTTGTTGTATCAATATAAATATCAATATCGCTGCCATTTTTTTGGCTTCCTTTTGCATAGCTGCCAAAAAGGAGTATTAAGCTGGCTTTGCTTCTTTTGATGATATCCTGAAATATTGGCTCCATCTCGGGATTTTTTCTTATTATATTTGCCAGCTTGTAGTTTTCGGCGTTTAAAACAAATGATTTTGCCACTAGATTTTTTTTAATGAAATACAGGTGGTTTTTTCCAACTGCCTTATAGTCAAGGACATTTATCTCCCTTAGTTCTGCCAGTATGGACTGCACCCTTGTAAGCGAGGTTTTAAGCTCTTTAGCCATCTCCCTGCCGTGCATCTCTTTTTTCAGCAAAAGCAGCAGCGCTTCGTAGGCGTAATTGACTTTTATTTGTGTCATATGACTCTTAAAGAAGTCAGTAGTATTTAAAGGTTTTGGTTTTTAGGCGGTTCATCCCTTCCTTGCTCAATTTCTCCGCTTATGACAATTTCTTCTTCATCCTTATGGATTTTTGAGATTATATCTGCCGTGACTTCGTCAACGAGCTTTCCAAGGATGTCTCTGAATTTCAGGAATTCAGGCCAAACAACCCCGTCTAAAAAGGATTTGCTCACCCTTACCATTGTGGTTGTGTACTTTTGCCTGTGATACCTGTAAGTCTTAAGGCTGTATTTATGGCAGATGGCAACAAAGAGCTTTTTCTGCCACATATCTCCCATTGTCACGTTGTATTCTATCTCTGTATCCTCTTTTGTCTTTAACAATCTCTCTTTAGCCTGTATTGCAGACTGCCGTTCCCCTTCTGTTGCGGCTCTTTTAATCAGCGCCTCCACTTTTTGTATTTTTTCAAGTATGTCCATTTTCTATCTATGTAAAGGCAAAATAAATTTAGTTATAGTCTCCCAATTTACTTTCATATATGAATATATCCCTCTTGCAGGGGAATAATTCGTATATCTCTCTTTAAACTGTTTAATTGCGCCTTCAAAATTAGCTTTTTGGATAATGCCTTTATTAGCAAGATAGATTAAGGCGATAGAAGGAGCCCGTGATTCTCCCTGATTGCAATGTATTAATACTTTTTTGGTAGATATATTCTGCTCAATAAATTGTATTGCTCGATTAATTATTGGGTCTGTATATTTTGGAGATAGTGTATTGGGCATGTCCACAATATTAAGATAGAGGTGATTATCTTTTTCTGAGATTAAGTATTCGGGATGATTTTGGGGCAAACTGCCCTTATACCCTACTTTTCTTTGATGGCAGGGACTTTTACAAGCATGTATTACTGCCCATTCTTCTTTAAGTTCTTGAAAGCAATTAGTTTCATTGCCAACATACAGATTTTTGAATACCTCAATCATGCTTTAACCTCAAAAGGCACCCTTATCTTTATAGGCATAATTCTTAGGCAGAACGCCTTTTAATGTGGAATTATCCCTCTCAATTGCATCCATCGCATCATCAATCAAGCCACCTATAGTCGGCTGCTTTGCATTTTTCTGCAAATAGCTCCATCTTGCCTCAGGCGGCACCCAAAACACATTTTTTGACTTATACTCATCTCTGTCTTCTGGGTCTGACAGCTTGTCTTTTTCAAGCTCTGAATGGACTTCTTCAAATGCGTCAGAAATATATTTTAAGAATATCAAGCCGAGAACAACATGCTTGTACTCGGCAGCATCCATGTTATTACGCATCTTGTCTGCCGCCTGCCAAAGCTTCTGCTCAAAGCCGAGGTTTGCGCCTGTTATAGCCATCTTTTATCACGTGTATTTTGCCTTGCTCCTTTATTAAGTTTTGCCCGACCCAGCTTTGACGACGGAAGAATAAAAGTGCCTTCCGGTAAAGCCGGAAATTCTTATGCAGATTGCGCTTTTCTGCCTCTTTTTTCCGAAAACGCTGCGGGATTTTTCAACACCTGCCGTAAAAACACGTGTTTTTTCTCAGATAGCTTTATGAACAGGATGCAATAAACCCGCATTATGCCAAAACAGCCAAACAATTACACAAAAATCCTTGAATCAGTAATAACCCAGATAGAGCAGTCAAAGCTAAGGGCTTTCTCAGAGGTGAACAAGGCGCTCTTGCAGGCGTATTGGAATATTGGAAAGGAGTTAAGTAAAACGTCAGAATACGGCAAGGCTGTTGTTGAAATGCTGTCGAGGGACCTGAGGCTTAGATTTCCCGGAGTTCGGGGATATTCTGCGGCGAATTTATGGTATATGAAGAGGTTTTATGAAGCCTATCCAATTCTCCAATCGCCGATTGGAGAATTGCCTTCCCCTCAAAAACTGCAGACGCCGTCTGCAGAATTGCCTGCTTGCCGAAAACTCCAGACAGTGTCTGAAGAATTAGCCAATTGCCAAAAACTACAACCAGTGGTTGTAGAATTGCTATTCAAAGTTTCATGGACAAGCCATATTATTATGTTGGATATGACGCAATCTCCTGAAGAAAGGCAGTTTTATCTTACTATGTGCGCTAAAGAAAAATGGAAAGTCCAAGAGCTAAAGCGCCAAATCAACTCCTGCCTCTTCGAGCGCTACATGACTGCAGACAAGCCTGAAAAAGTAACTGCCTTAATCCCGAGGCACAAGGAAGAAGACCTCGCAAGGCACTTTAAAGACGATTACGTGCTTGAATTCCTTAACCTTGGCAATGAATACTCTGAAAAAGAGCTTGAAGAAGCAATCCTGAACAATCTCAAGGACTTCTTCCTTGAATTCGGGAAATCATTGACATTTGTAGGCTCGCAGTATGTAATTGAAATAGACGGCAGGGAAAATAGGATTGACTTATTGTTCTTTGACAGGGAATTAAGATGCCTTGTTGCCATTGAGCTGAAGACAGGGGAATTCAAGGCAGAATATATCGGGCAGATACAAAAATATCTTGCCGCCTTAAACGAGAAAGTCCGTTTGCCCTCTGAAACAGAAAGCATAGGAATAGTCTTATGCAAATCAAAGGGTAAGGAAGAAGTGCGGTTTGCGTTGGCTGGAACAACTTCTCCTTTGAAGGTTGCCACTTACATGACTAAATTGCCTTCAACCAAAATGATATTGAAAAGGCTTGGGCAATTGACAAGAAGAAAAGAATTGGAAGAAGAATGAACTCAAAAGAGGTTGAGCAGGCGCTAAAGCAGCTTGCAAGTGAAACAGAGGAAGCAAAGAAGTCGGATTTCTTTAAAGATTACCTTAACATAATGTCAAGGTTCTGGGATTACTCACCTTATAACCAATTGCTTATCTATCTTCAAATGCCAAGCGCATTAAGAGTGGCAGGCTTTTATAAATGGAAGCAGTTAGGAAGAAATGTAATGAAAGGAAGCAAGGCAATAAGGATTCTTGCGCCTGCGAAAAGCAGGAAGATTAAAGAAGATAAAGAAGAAAAAATAACTTATTTCCGCCCTGTAAGCGTTTTTGACATCTCGCAGACAGAAGGCAAGCCTTTGCCTGACATTGACATTGAAGCAGAAGGGCAAACAGAGGGCATTATTGAGAATCTATTGCACTTTTGCCAAGAGCAAAATTTTAACGTGACTTTTGAAGAATTAAGAGAAGGCCTGCACGGCTATACCTCAAATAATTCCATTGCAATAAACAAAAATAAGAGCAATAACACGCAGATTAGCGCATTGCTGCATGAAATTGCGCACGCCTTGCTGCACAAGAATTCAAGCCTTTCAAAAGAGCAGAAAGAGATTCAGGCAGAGGCTGTTGCTTATGTTGCAGCAAGGCACTTCAATATAGAGACAAAGAGCTTTAATTATCTGGCATTGCATGATGCGAACCATGATAAGATTATGGAAAATCTGAAAGTTATAACGGAAACAGCAAGATTAATATTAAAAGGCATTAATGCACATTGAAAATAATAATGGAATTCACGCCGGAGGCTCGCCTTTTGCTTTGTTTTTTCCTATGCTTTTCTCCTCACTACTTTACCGCAATGTTTATAAATAACCCCGGTTTATCTCTATCGATAACATGGCACGAATTTATGAAGTGCCATCTCGAACATGCTGGAAACTCGAAGAGTTTCGGCACATCGAAAACGCAAGGCGTTTTCAAATGAAGTGAGAACATGGCGACTGTATATGATGTTAAGGCAGGGGAGCTCAACAAGAAGGTTGTTGAGGAGCTGAAGAAGTCAGAGCACGTGAAGATGCCTGAGTGGGCGCACTTCGTGAAGACAGGCGTTGCAAAGGACAGGGTTCCTGCTGACAATGACTGGTGGTTCATGAGGGCTGCTGCATTGACGAGAAGGATTTACATCCTCGGGCCGATAGGCGTTTCAAAGCTGAGGACAAAGTATGGCAGCAGGAAAAACAGGGGCGCTGCGCCTGAGAGGTTCAGGAAAGCGTCAGGAAAAATCATAAGAGTATTATTGCAGCAGCTTGAGAAGGAAGGGCTTGTCAAACAGGTTGAGAAATCAGGCCACAAGGGAAGAGTAGTTACCCCCAAGGGCAAATCCTTGCTGGACAAAGCAGTAAGGAAGAAATAGATACAATGGATGAGCTTGAAGCAATAAGGCAAAAGAAACTGCAGGAAATGCAGGAGCCTGCACTTCAAGAAAGGATCCAGCTCCGGCAGCAGGTGGCGCAAATCGAAGGCGCCGCGAAGCTTTGGATGGATGCAGAGGCAGTGTCGAGGTACGGCACACTGAAAGCCGCGCATCCCGAGAAGGCGCTGCAGGCGGCTATATTGATTGCACAGTTTGTGCAGTCAGGCAAGATTACAAAGGTCATCACAGATGAGCAGTTAAAGGAACTGCTTATTTATCTGGATGAGAAGAAAAAGGAAACAAAAATCAATATACAGAGGAAATAAAATGGCGCGAGCAACAAGCGAAGTGCCATAACGAACGAAGTGAGAACATGACACGATACAAGCCGACAGCAAAAAAGCGAAGACTGGCAAAGTGCGGAAGGCAGACAAGATGGGCTCCTTTCTGGACAGTGCCCAAGATATACGGAAAGGGAAGAAAAGTCCATCCCGGAAGGCACACTGTAAAGAAGAGAAGCTGGAGAAGGCAGAGGACAAAGGCATAATAAAATGGAAAGGACATACACAATCCCGTTGAGAAGCGAATGCCTGAAGGTTCCTATTTTCTTAAGAGCAAGAAAATGCATAAAGGCAATAAGAAATTTCACAATAAGGCACATGAAGGTAGAGGATGTAAAGATTGGCAAGTACCTTAACCTGAAAATATGGGAAAGGGGAAGCAGGCACCCTCCCTCAAAAGTGCAGGTTGTGATTGAGATTATTTCTGAGAAGAAAGGCGCAAAAGAGCTGAAGTTTGCAAGGGTTGAACTGGTTGGCGCCCCGAAAGAAGTCAAGAAAGTGGAAGAGAAGAAAGGGCTTGCTGCAAAGCTGAAAGACAAGATTACAGGGAAGGACGAGAAAGCCGAGGCAAAGGCGGCTGAAATCAAGGAAGAGGAAAAGCTGATGGAAAAGGCAGAGGAAGAAAAGATGGAGCGCGCAAAAGCGCCTTTGCCCAAAGAGCACTATCTTGATAAGAAGTCTGACGCAAAGACAATCCGCGAAAAGCAGTTCATGAGAGACCACCGCGAGCAGAGGCCGTCGAAGCCCCAGGCTCAGATTGTGAGGTAAAATTCTTTCAAAAGGAGGAAAAAATGGATATTCTATCAAAAAGAGGCAGCGCCTCGGGAGAAAAAAATGACGCAAAAAACACTTGACAGGCTTCTTGACGAGATTCTTGAGAAGGCAACTTCTGAATGGGTTAATCTTTGCCTGCACAGAAAGCCTTACAGGGTGGAAGGGCACAATTCAAAATACGACCCTCTTTTTGAAGACATTGCAGGGTATGCCATCAGAATGGAAGGGTATGATGTATTCGTGCTTGAAACAAGCGTAAAAATGGATTATGGAGAAAAGATAAGATATGCTGGAGTGTCTTTTTCCAATGACAAAGGCAGAAGAATGTGCCTTACCCTTAGAAAAGGAAACAGGAAGTGCTTGAGGCGCATAAATTCATTTGGGAAAGGAAGCTTTTGAATGGCTTGTTTAGCAAATGGGAAATAGGGTATAATAAGGCAGCGGAAGCATTGCTTGAATCCCTCTGCTAATCCTTTTTAACACAGTTTTCCAAGCCGCCTTTTTCACGCTGTAAAAAGGAGGCTTCGAACGAAGCGAGATTGCCGCCTTTTTTTGTTTCCATTATCTCCCTGAATCTTGCATATCTCTCAGCGCCCAAGCACTTCTCAGCCTCTTTGCACCATACTGCGCAGCCGTAGTCCTTCAGCAATTGCTCATCCCCTTTCTCTATCCGAACTTCGCAGTATGGGCATTTCCGCGATAAATCATCAAAAAAGAATTCAACAGGCTTATTGCAGTTATAGCACGGGATGTCATAAACAGCGTCTGCCGGATTCTTCCTTCCCAAGTCTTGGCCAGGGCACTTAGCCACTTTTTATCTCCCCTTGTATTGAAATCACTTTTGCAGAAAGAGGAATCTTCTTGCCTGAATCCCTGATTGCTGATTCAACAGCAGAGTAAAGCCCGAAGCAGCACGGCACTTCCATGTGCGCAACTGTAACGCTTTTTATGTTGTTGTATTTCAGTATGTCAGTCAATTTCTCCTTGTAAAAATCAATGTCATCCAGCTTTGGGCAGCCTATGACAACAGCCTTTCCTTTTAAAAAATCGCTGTGGAAATTGGCATATGCAAAAGGAGCGCAGTCAGATGCAACAACAAGGTCAGAATCAGCAAAATAAGGCGCTGACGGCGAAACAAGCATCAATTGAACAGGCCACTGCCTTAGCTCTGACTCTTGTTTTAAGCCAGGCGAATAAGGGCTTGTTTTCCTGCTTCTCATGTCAACTGCCCTTGAGCCAGGGCATCCGCAGGGCATTGTTTTCTCGGCAATATTTTCAAGAGGATTTGCAATTCCTTTCGGAGCTTGCGACGAAAGGCTTGGAACGCCAGTGACAATGCCTTTCTCATTGAGCACTTCAACAGCTGTTTTCAGGTAAGCTGAAGCGCGGTGGCCTTTCAAATGCTCAAGATGCGCCTTGATGACATTCGGCCCCTGCTGTATTATCCTCTCCATGACTTTTTTCTCATCATATGGCGCGGCTTCTCTCTCAATCACCTGCATAGCATCCATCGGGCAGCTTTTTATGCACGCTCCCAGCCCGTCACAGAACAGGTCAGAAATAAGCCTAGCCTTGCCATCAATAACCTGCAAAGCGCCTTCAGGGCAGTCCGGGATGCACGCGCCGCAGCCGTTGCACTTTTCCCTATCTATTTCAATAATTTTTCTTTTTTTCATTTTGGCCCTCCATAAGTATCTTTTTGATATAAAGTATATAATCAATACTTATTTAAATACAAAAGAGTTTCCAAATGTATACCGCATATCAGGAATGATACCATGAATGACAAATGCACAATATACAGGACAGCAGACTTCATCGGCAAGAGATGGACAATACTGATACTTCTTGAGCTTTACAAGGGCGATAATAAATGGAAGCGCTACTCAATTCTGAAGAATGCTTTGCCTGAAATCACTCCGAAGATACTTTCCCTAAGGCTGAAAGAGCTTGAGAGCGAAGGCATGGTTTCAAGAAGGGTTGATGCCTCAACAGCGCCAATCAAGTCAGAATATTCGCTCACAGCAGGCGGGGATGATTTCATTGCAATCATAAAAGAGATGAAGCAGTGGGCTTTGAAATGGAAGTTCAAGAACAAGGCATGCAGCGGCACTGACTGCGAGAGCTGCATTCTGTAAGCAAAGACTTTTAAACTTCTGTTCTTTAATTAACTTAATGCAAAAAAAGAAAGCTGGAGTGTTTTCATTCACGTGCTGCGAGGGGTGCACTGTGGTTTTTATGGAACTGATGAACAGGCACTTCTTTGACTACAAGAGCAGGTTTTACTTTGCAAGCTTCAGGCACCTGAAGACAGGCAATAAGATTCAAAAAATGGATTTTGCATTGATTGAGGGCGCAATCTCAACTGCAAGCGAAAAAAGAAAGCTTTTGGAGATAAGAAAGAATGCAAAAAAGATAATTGCAATCGGAAGCTGCGCAGTGACTGGAATGCCCTCTTCGCAAAGAAACAATTTCAGGCCTGAAATCAAAAAGAAGATTGAAAAGCAGATAAAACAGCTGCATCAATTGAAAACAATAGAGCCGTTGAAGAAATATGTGAAAGTTGATTTGGAATTAAGCAGCTGCCCTGTGAATGCAGCGCAGCTTGAAAAAGCAATAGAGGAATTATAATGCACAAAGCTAGCTTTAACATCAGCCTGAAGAACATCTCAAAGATAGAAGGGCATACTCATTTGGATATCGCAGTGAAAAAAGGCGAGGCAATATCAGCAAAGCTGAAAATCAGCGAAAACAAGAGGTTCTACAGGGACGCTTCAATAGGAATGCCTTACAAGGCAGTGCCTGCGCATCTTGCAAGAATCTGCGGCACATGCAGCCCTGCGCACATGTCGTGCGTGTGCGAGGCGGTTGAAAGGGCTGCAGGAATAGAGATTACAGAACAGTCAAAAGCATTAAGGGAATTGCTTCTTTTAGGCAACGTGATAAGGGACCACGGAATGCACCTTTATTTTTTCTGTTTGCCTGATATTTTCGGAGTTGACTCTGTCCTGGATTTTGACAGGAAGAAGGACAATCTAATTCACAATGCATTGCACGTGAAGGAAGCAGGCAATTTGCTTTGCTCTGCAGTAGGCGGAAGGGCTGTGCACCCGACATTTGCAAATGTAGGCGGGTTTAACGCAATTCCTGCAAAGGAAAATGTGCAAAAAGCAATTGCAGAGCTGAAAGAGGCAAGGGATTATGCGCTGGATTTCATAGAATTGTTCTTTGAAAAAGACAAGAGCTTCAGGAGAGACACGAATTTTGTTGCATTATGCGGAAAGAATTTCAGCTATCTTGACGGCGTGATTAAAACAAGCTCAGGCAGGATAATAGAGGAAGAGGGATACAGGGAGCACCTTGAGAGGGTTATAATACCTTACAGCAATGCATCTGCTTTTGAGTTTGAGTTCAGGGAATTTATGGTAGGGGCGCTGGCGAGGATTAACTTAAACAAAGATGAGCTTTGCAAAGATTCCAAAAAAGACTGCGCAAGATACCTTAAAGTTTTTCCGAGCAATGACATTTTCCATAATAACCTTGCGCAGGCAATATCAGTTGTAAACGCAATAGACAAGTCAGTCAGGATGCTTGAGTCAATGGATTTCAGGCAGGAAAAGCTTGCAGAGGCTAAATTAGGAAAGCCAAATGTCGGCGTTGGAGTTATAGAAGCGCCGAGAGGCACATTGTATCACATGATAGGCATTGATGCCAAAGGCATTGTGAACAGGAGCGAAATAATAATCCCAACATCGCAGAACGTGATTCACATGGAGCAGACAATGATTGGCTTTGTGAATGAAATGCTGAATAAGGGCGTGAGCAAAGAGAAGATTTCAATGAATGTTGAGAGATTGATAAGAGCTTATGACCCGTGCATGTCCTGCGCTACGCACTTTCTGAAGATAAGGTGGAAATAATCCTATTGACTTTCTCCAAAGCCGCCTTCTTTGCCATTTTCATCGGAATTCCTATTATAACTACATCATCTATCTTGCCTATCTTCTTCAAGAGCAATAAATTAAATCCTAGGTCACAGTCGTGCATTGAGATGATTTTATGCTTTTGGATGTCTTTCAGATGGATAATGCATGGCTCCTTGATTCCTTCAACAGCGTCCATAATCAAAGGCAGCCTTCCATACTTCTCAAGATTTTCAATGCCGTCCAATTCAATGAATTCAATTGACGGAAACGCTTTTTGCAATTTAGGCATTAGCTTTAACGGCAGGGAATCCTCTTTCACAAGCTTATTCCCGAAAACAAGTATCTGCATAGGAGGCATAAAGCCTCTTTTGCTTATTAACTCTTTCTCCAGACTCTCTTTAGTCTTCGGGATATGCCTTCTTAATCAAATTCAGCAGTTGAAATC
>JASEIA010000055.1 GCA_030018575.1 Nanobdellota archaeon
AGGCAGCAGACAGCTTCGATGGTGCTTTTGGCTGCTGTAAGAAGAATTTCAGAGGATTTTGTAATGCTTAAGGAGGCAAGAAGGGAGGTTTTGCAGGACCAGATGGACATTGACAATGCAGAGAAGATAATAACAGCCATTGAAGAAAAGAAAATCAAGATAAGGGAAGTGAGGACAGATGTTCCTTCGCCGTTTGCGTTCAACCTGGTTGCTCAGGGCTATTCAGACATCATGAAAATGGAGGACAAGGCGGAGTTCCTGAAGAGGATGCACCAGATGGTTCTTGCGAAAGTGGCTTTGAAAGAAGGGAAAGAGAAGAAATAAGCTATGCTTTCAGCATATTATCCCCGTTCTATTATTTCCACTTAAAAGCGAAAAGTATATAAATAAGGAACATTTAAATGGAAATATGGAACTTTCACAGACTGAACTAAAATTCATCCAGATGGTGGCGGCAGGGGAAATTGAAATAAAGCAGATAGCCGCAAGGCTGAAAATAGGCATAAAGCAGGCTTACAGGGTGTGCAGGGCGCTTGAGCAGAAGGGGCTTTTGGAGCGCGGAAGAAAGGCATTAAGCCTCTCAAAAGCGCCGATAGCTGTAATGCTTTCAAATCTCATTTCAGAAAACCCCAACACAATTCCTTTGCTTGCAGATTCCGGGATTCCCATACTTGCATCGCTTTTAACCTCCAAAAGCACAGCAGAAATTGCAAGTGAAACAGGCATGAAAAAGAGCATTATTTACAGAAAGCTGAAACAGGCATTGAATATAAGCGCTGTAAGGAAAGAAAATAGGAAGTATGCAATAAATGAGAAAGTGTGGCAGAGGCTGAAAGAGCTTTTATTTGCCATTAATCAGCAGGAAGAGACAATAGACCCAAGGGCGCCTTTGGGCTCCATTATCTACTTCACGAACAAGAAGGAAATAGTATTCTCAAACAAGGCAAAAATAGAAGACCCTCTTACCGCCTTTTCAAGATATGCGGATTATGGCATAAAGCTGCTCCTGCCGACAAACTTCTATTATCTCCCTAAAAAAAAGCTTTCATTAAAAGACATATTTTTGCATTCCCTATGGACAGCAAACAAGATAAAAGATACAAGGCATATAATTTATATAGCCCTGCTTTATATATCCCATAAGAAGCAATTGCACAATATAAAACATCCTGTGCTGGACAATATAACGCTAATATTGAAAGGGGCAAAAATTGAAGAATATCCTTCACTGGATGAAATAAAGGAGAAGGCAGAGCTATATGATATCAAGATTTGAGGAAATAAAGCGGCTTTTTGAAGAGCTTGATTCTGCATCATCAAGAAAAGTGCATTTTTTCATGATAGGCGGCGGGGTGATGCTTTTTCACGGGCTAAAGCCTGCAACAAAGGACATAGACCTTGTTGTTGCAACAGAGGAAGAATTTGTTGAATGCGGAAAGACGCTGAAAAAGGCGGGATTTGTGGCAAAGCTTCCTGATTCTGATTATAAGCATTTTAACCTCAGCCAGATATTCATACGGGACGATTTTAGGATAGACTTATTCAACAAGAGAGTTTGCAAGGGCTTTTCTCTGTCTTCTTCCATGGCTAAGAGGGCATTAAAGGAGGTTTCAATGGCAAATGTTAAGCTTTCTTTATGCTCTCTTGAGGATATCTTCCTGTTCAAGTCAATGACTGAAAGGGAAGGGGATTTGTCTGACTGCATTGCATTGGCAAGAATGGGGCTTGACTGGCCGGCTATGCTTGACGAGCTAAAGCGGCAAATCAAAGCTTCAGGAAATTACATCTGGATAACGTGGGTTGCTGAAAGGCTTGAAATTCTTCAGGAAAGGGGGCTTGTAATTCCGATAATGGCGGATGTTGCCGAAATGGCTGAGAAATATTATTTACATCTTGAACAAAAGCAGGGCAAATAGCTATTGAATGCACCAGATGGTTCTTGCGAAAGTGGCTTTGAAAGAAGGGAAAGAGAAATAATTACATTAGCCTCAAATGTTTGATATAATAGAAAAGTTTATATATTACTTAATATGCATTAGCTATATGGCAAAAATAAGCTTACTGGAAACTGCAAGGAAGCTGGAAGGGCTGCACACTGCAGAGGATATAAGCATTGCAAGGGGCATAAGCCAAAAAAAGGCAATAGAGCTAATATACAGAATGAGAAAAAAGGGGTTTGTAAAAACACAGGGCGGCGGAAAGCAAAAAAGGTTTTATTATATCTCCCCCGAAGGCGTGTCTGGCGGAACAAGCTATTATGACATCATAAACAAGTACGCACCGATAGGCGCGCGCGTGCAGCCCATAAGGGATTATAAAGTGCACGGGCGAAGGATAACAAATGAAGAGGCGCTGGTATTTGCAATTGAGTCAGACAGCATAAGGGCAATTATTGCGGCATTATCCTTGTTTAAGCATATCACAAAATGGGCGCTGCTCAGCAGGCTTGCAAGAGGAGAGCTTAAAAGAGAGGTTTGCGCTTTATATGAGGTGGCAAGAAGCATCATGCGGGTCAGGAAAATGCCTGAACAGTTTAAAAAAAGCGCTAATCCGCACAAGAAAGACAGATATGCTTATATAATCCCAAAAATGAGTTCAGATGATTTCAATAAAATAGAGCGGAGATGGAAGGTGCGCATCCCATTAAATAATGCAGATTTGGAGGAATATGTTAAATGATAACTGCAAAACAGCAGGAAGGGCTGTTCCTTAACGCAGCCTCAAAGCTGAAAAAAAGAATAACTTGTTATGCAGCAGGCGGGACAGCAATGCTCTTTTATGGGTTTAAAGAGACAACAAAAGACATTGACCTTATTTTTACTGCAGAGAGGGACAGGCAGTATTTTATAGAGGCAATACAAGAGATTGGCTATAACAGCATGAGCCCCATAAAGGTGTATGGCAATAAGGAAAACAGGCCGGTAATGCTCACAAGGGGCAGTGAAAGATTTGACCTTTTCCTCATAAAAGTTATCTCCTTTGTCCTTTCGGAAAATATGCAGAAAAGATGCGAACAAACGCATGAATATGCAGGCAAGCTGGTGCTGAAAATAATGAACCCGCATGATGTCCTGCTTATGAAATGCGCCACAGACAGAATTAAGGACAGGGAAGATGCAAAGAGCATTATAGAAAACACAAAGATAAAATGGGAAGTCATAATAGAGGAAGCAAACAGCCAGGTGATTCACGGGCACGAGAAAAAGGCGGTTTTTGAGCTTGGCTGCTTTCTGGATGAGATTAAGACAGAACTGAAAGTTAATGTTCCGCAATGGGTTATTGAAAAGCTCTATTCACTTCTGGAACAGGAAATAAAGCGCTGGGTAAAGAAATAATTTGTTTATTTTTTGTATGAAAATGGAGGACGAGGCAGAGTTCCTGAAGAGGATGCGCCAGATGGTTCTTGCGAAAGGGGGAGAGGCATTTGTTGACAAGTGCTTTTACGAAATGCATCACGTGCTGCAGAAAACCCAGGGCAAGTCCTGATTATCTTTTTCTCTTTTTTTTGCCGAAACTTTTCAAGAGCTTTTTAACTTTTGAAGCTTTGCTTTTGTTGCTCGGCTTCCTGCCTTTGAAAACTTTCTTTTTTACAGACTTTTTCTTTGCCATCAAATCACCTCAAGATTAAGATTGCGCTGATTCTGGACTCGGTGAAAGAGTTCCTCAAACAACAAGCGAATGCAATCTTTACCTTTCGCTCTGCTTTAAAGGTTATCTCCTTCGTACCATAGGGAAGCTTAACAGGCGCAGGTTTTCACGATGAGTTATAGTCCAGGCACCGTGTAACATGGCTGAACACCTGACAGAGGCTTGTATGGACACACCCTTTCCAGGGCAACCGAAGTGTCCCTCAGCGCATAATATAGCATATTATTGATATATATAAAGACTATTGTAATGCAACATATATGTTGATGTATATAGGTTAGAAGAGCGCGTGGTTCCCCGAAATTATGACATCTCGGAAAGGCGGCTAATGTTTTTATACTCTTAAATCAGCTTCATTAGCATGAAAATCATTCCTCTTGCTGCTGATTCTTTCGGAACAAGGAGCATGGCTTGCTTTGTTTCTACAAATGATGTTAATGTTCTGATAGACCCTTCTGTTTCCTTGGGGCCTGTTCGCTATAACAAGCCTCCGCACGCCAGAGAAATAAAAAGAATGAATGAGCATTGGGGAGCTATAAAGAAATACGCTAAGAAAGCGGACATTCTGGTTATAACTCATTATCACTACGACCACTATAACCCTGAATATCCTTTAATGTACAAGGGAAAGATTATTTTTTTAAAGCATCCTACTGAGAACATAAATAAAAGCCAGAAAAAGAGGGCTGCTTATTTTCTTAAGAAGATAAAGGGTTTGCCAAAGCAGATTGAGTTTTCTGATGGAAGGGAGTTTAAGTTCGGGAAGACAAGGATTGCATTTTCAAAAGAGACTTTTCATGGCACGAATAATAAACTGGGGTATGTGACTGAAGTTTTGGTTGATGACGGCAAGGAAAGGTTTGTGCATACTTCTGACATTGAAGGGCCCGCTGTGCAAAAGCAGCTGGATTTTATATTGGAAGCAAACCCTCATACTTTATACTTAGATGGGCCATTGAGTTATATGCTTGGCTTCAGGTATTCCCAAAGTGACTTGAATAAGTCAATCAATAATCTCATTAAGATATTCTCCAAAACAAAAATAAAGACACTGATTGTCGACCACCACTTCTTAAGGGATTTGAAATGGAAGGAAAGGTTTGAAAAGGTGTTCAAGGCGGCTGAAAAAAAGAAAGTCAGGGTAATGACTGCTGCTGAATACGCAGGACAGAAGATAGAGATGCTTGAGGCAAACAGGAATGCGCTCTGGAAGGAGCATCCGAATGAGAAAGCAAAGCTGAATAAGGCGCTGGAAGAGTAGCCAATCTTATAAGTATCTCTTATTCTCCTTAATATGCCCCTTTATCATCCACACTGCAAATATGCTGTCTGTCTTTTTTACCTGCGCCCTTTGCAGTGCATTATAATAGCTGTCCCTTCTGGTATAGGGTATATCCAGCATAGGATAGCCATGCTTATGCAAAACAAAATTCATCATTATCCTCGAAATCCTTCCGTTGCCGTCTGCAAAAGGGTGTATTGTTACAAATTTAAGGTGCACTAGGGCGGCAAGCTCAACAGGATGCATTTTAGATTTATTTTTTCCATACCATCTGAAAAACTCTTTTAGTAAAGGATAAACCTCTGCAGGGAAAGGCGGCATGAACTTGCTTCCTGATATGGCTACCTGATGCTTCCTTATATTTCCGGCAATATTCGCCTTTGTTTCTTTCAGCAGTATCCTGTGCCATTCAAGCAAAAGCTGCAATGAAATATCTTTTTTGCATTTCAACATTTCGTAAAACAGCTTTTTATGGGCTTCTGCCTCTTTCACGTCCCTTATAGGCTTTGATTTGGGTGTTATGCCTTTCTCAAGCAGGTTTGCAGTTTCCCTTAAAGTCAGGGTTGAGCCTTCTATTCTCTGGGTATCGTAAGTGAATTTTATTGCAAAGGTTTCTGTTTCTTTCTCAAAAGCACTTTTGGGCATGTGGGCTATTTCTGCCTTATATCCTTTCTTTATCTTTTCAATAATGCTGTAAAACTTTTCCTTGTATATGCTGTTTATAAATTCTTTTTTTATATCTTCAATATTCTTTGGCATTTCCTTGCCTAGATAAAGCTCCTTCTTTTGCACTTTGCCATTTGCCCTAAAGCTGTGCTCCAAATAGTAATATTCTTGCTTCCAGGCTTGCTTTTTCTTAATGCTTGCCATGCTTATATCTTACCCCTACATATTTATAAATTTATCGTTTTTATCAAAAATGTAGGGGGTAAAGAATTATCTCAGCCGCATAGCATCCAGATTCCTAGGCGCGGTGGTCTCAACCTTCTGCATCTTGTGCAAAGAACTTGCCAAATCCAGGCACTTTGAGCTTTCTCCGTGAATAACCAAAATCCTTTTTGGCTTTGGCTCAAGCCTGTACATGTAATTAATAAGCTGATTCCTTGATGAATGCCCGCTGAAGCCCGAGATATTATGTATTTCCATCTTTATCCTCAATACTTCGCTCCTTCCTTCACCCACGCCAAAGCTCATTTCTTTCTCGCCATTCAAAATCCTTCTTCCCAGCGAGCCCTCACCCTGGTAGCAAGTCAATATAAGGCTGTGCTTGGGGTTTTCAGCAAGCGCCTTGAAATAATCAACAGATGCTCCGCCTGTCATCATTCCTGAAGTTGCCAATACAAGGCACGGCTCTCCTGACTCAATAACCTGCTGCATTTCCTTGTGGCTTCCAACCTGCCTGAAAATCTCGGATAAAAACGGATTTTGGCAGTCATGGAATATCTGCTTCCTTACTTTTGAATTAAAGAAATCAGGGTAAGCAGTGTGTATTGCAGTGACATCCCAGACAAGCCCTTGCACATAAATAGGTATCTTTGGCATTTCATTTTCCCTCATTGCCCTTTCAAGTATAAGCATCATTTCCTGCGATCTTCCAACGCCTAAAACAGGCATTAAAACCTTTCCGCCCCTATCTACTGTTTTCTTTATTGTGTCCAAAAGCAATTTTTCACTGTCCTTTCTTGAAGGCGGGTTGTCATCCTTTCCGCCGTAAGTGCTTTCAATCATTATTGTCTCAAGCCTTGGGAAAGATGTATTAGCCGCAGCCAAAAGATTAGATGTTTCATAATTCAAATCCCCTGTATACAGGAAATTGTGCAACCCGTTCCCGATGTGCAAGTGCACCAATGAGCTTCCAAGAGTGTGCCCTGCATTGTAGAATGTCATCCTTATGTCCGGAGTTATATCAGTTACTTCCTCGTAATTCAGGCAAATGCACCTTTTTACCATCTCTTTTATATCAGCACTTGTGAAAAGAGGCTTCTTGACTTCTTTCCAGCCGACATTAATATAATCCAATGCCAGCAAAGCCATCGTGTCCCTTGTTGGCTCTGTGCAATATATTGGCCCGTCATATCCGTACTTGAACAATAACGGAATCATGCCGCAGTGGTCCAGGTGAGCGTGGCTTACCACGACTGCATCTATCTCGCCAATCTTGAATTCAGGAGTGTCAAAGTATGGGAACATGTTTGATTCCTGCCCTGCAACATCCAATCCGCAGTCCAAAAGAATCCTTGATTCAGGTGTCTGAAGAAGAAAGCACGACCTTCCTACCTGCCTTCCTGCGCCCATCACAGAAATTCTTACCCATTCCTCTTTTCTTCCCTTTGTCCATCCGCTGTAAACCCTTTTGCCAACTTTATCCAAGAACTTCTTCCTGAAATCATTGTTCTCGTAAAGAACCTGCCTTATGTTTTCAATCAGCTTTGAGCGTATGCTTGGAGTCCTTCTAATCAAAGGAACCCATACTGTTTCTTTCTTTATGTCGCGGAGAATTTCGCCTGTCTTGCCTATTGCAACGCCCGGTTTTTCAGCCTCGATTATAACCTGGCTTCTCTGCGGGTCAAAAAGCACGTTTGAGATTGCTGCTTCAGCAGGTATAACCTGCCTTATCTTCTTCTCAGCCCTTTCCATGTCTTCTGTTATTGAAGGGTCTGGCCTTAGCTCAATCCTTTTCTTGATTATATTGACTATGTCCCTGATTGCAGTGCCGGGCTCAAGAAAAAAATCCTTGCTTTTGGTATACACTATTATATTAGCGCCTTCAAAGCTGCAGCTGCTTACCTGCGCATCCTTTGGAAGGTGTGCCATTACTTCTGCTATTATGTCTGCCATTCTCACTTACTCCAGTTTTATGGTTATCTTTACCATCTTCCTAATACTACCTAGAAGAAGGAGAAAATCTAAGCCTTGAGCGCGTTCTCAAGCTGCCTGCTTATGACTGATTTTACTCCGTCTTTTGTGATTGTTATTACATCCAATCCATTGCCTGTCGCAATGTCCCTCTGCATTGCAGCTGATATGCATTTTACTGCAAGCTCAACTCCCTCTTGTATTGTCATGTCTTTCTTGTATAATGTTTCCAGTACTCCGACAGCTACTGAGCTGCCTGAGCCGTCTGTCTTATAATCCTCTGCTTTTGAGGTTGAGCCGTCAACGCCGATTTCATACAAGCCAAATCCTGACTTGTCCACGCCGCCTAAAAGGAATCCTACGATTCCCGGCACCATGCTGGGCCTTCTTATGTTTACGTAAGCAAGGCTTGCCAGAAGATTGGACGCTTCCTCAACACTTGGCTCTTTTCCTTTTCTTATTTTTAGGAGCTTTAGTTGAGCTCTTATGATTCTTGTGAATAATTGGGTATCGCTTACAAGCCCCGCTGTTGTTATTGCCATGAAATCCGCGATTTTTTGTATTTTCTCGGCTTTCTTGTCCGCGATATAATATCCTGCGCTGGCTCTCCTGTCTGCCGCAAGCACAATGCCTTCCTTGCAGACTATGCCTACTGTTGTTGTCCCGTGGGCAACCATATCCTGAATGTCTTTCTTCATTTTTTACCTCTTGTCACTGTTAATCGTCATCAGAACCCGTTAATACGTTATAGAGGGGAATTATTTATATACTTTTCGGTTTTATAGTCCATGAAATGGCGGAAAAGCTCTCTTCTATCTCTGGAAAGCCTGTGAAGATGTATATAGTAAATCATGGAAATAACCAGCAAGAAATCATGAAAAAGACAACTTCTAGGTATAGGTGCGTATTGTGCAAGAGACTGATGTTCAGGATAGCTGAGAAGATTGCTGTTAATGAGAAGGCTGATTTCATTATAACAGGGGACAATCTCGGGCAGGTTGCTTCGCAGACACTTCAAAACATGGCTGTTATTGAATCTGTGATTAAGATTCTGGTGTTAAGGCCTGTGCTTTGCAATGACAAGGTTGAGACAATAAAGATTGCAAAGGAGATTGGCACGTACGACATATCAATACAGGCTTCATCATGCTGCGGGGCTTTGCCTGATAATCCGGTAACAAAGGCAAAAAGGGATAATGTTGAGAGGGAAGAGGGAAAGCTATAGTGAAAGCCATAAGTATTTCCCCACAGATGTCATGGCTTTCACTGATAGCCAAAGTCTTTTAAGGCTAGGCTTTTGCTATCAGTCAAAGTCATCATTTCTTTGGGGAATTATTTATGACTTTGACTATAAATATAGATGGGATGGCGAAGAATGCAGTGGATAATGCAGAGGTTGTGGAAATATGAAATTTATCCCTAAAGCTTTATATACCTGCCCTATATCCTAATTCTAACTAAGAATACTTATTAGGGGAATAAAAATGGACACACAAATCTTATGCGGCAACGGAAAAACGCTTGAAGTTGTGACAAGCTCAGACGGGCGCTATAATGCTGGACTTGCAAAGCTTAGAACTGAAGGGCTTTTGCCTGAAGACATGACGATGAAGAGGGTTGCGCAGGCTAAACTGCTTGCAGGCGATGCAAATGACCTTTGGCAAAAAGGCAGATGGACATCAAACGGGTTTGTTTATCTGCCAAACAATGCTGATATTCTTGTCACGGCTCCCAAATACACGCCATTCTTGAAGTATATTGATAAGGCAGTTGCTGAGCACGATGCTGGCAGGGAAAGTTATGTAGGCGATGAGTTTCAGGAGATTATGGATAATGCAAAAACACATCCTGCAGACGCAATAAAAAGCGGTGTTCTGCTTTTGAAAAGGCAGGGATTGAGGACAGAGTTGCCTACTGAGGCATTTGGCGATATGCCTGTCACTTGTTTCCTGCTTGAGGAAATTGCAGGGGATTATGGTTTTGCCTTGAAAAACAAGGGAAGGAAAAGTATTCCGTTAATAGTTGCTGGAGAAGATTATGCAAGGAAGCAGAACAGGCCATTCAGCCGCGGCCTCCGGGTCGACTACCTCAGCTATTCAGCCCTTCGCGGCGACGTCAACTTCAACTACAACTTTGGCCTTGTTTCTGGGGTACGCGAGCTGAGCCAACGAAGCAAGCAGAGACGAGTTGAGCATGGCAGCGCGTGCAGTTTCCAGTGGAAATGCAGTAAGGCCACTCGAGCAGGTACTGGCTGTTGCAGGCGCTAATTTTGAGAAAGGGAGACAAGCGCAGGCAGATGCGATTGCATCCCTTTACGAGAAGTCAAAGGCCAGATAAATACAAAACTTTTTATTCTCTTTTCTTTTTTCTGCCCTCAAACAAGAACTTACGCTTTTTTCTTATATCTCACAGCAATCTCGGCTTTCTGCTCTTTTGATTCCAGCTGCTGAAGAATCAGCTTGTCATACAATGCAATGAGCTGCTTTGCTGTTTCATTCTGCTGGCTTATCTTGTAGAGCGTTGCCCTGCCTATCTTTCGTACTTTTATTATAAT
>JASEIA010000056.1 GCA_030018575.1 Nanobdellota archaeon
GAATTTTATATGTTTTGAAAAGGTATATCTTATCATTTTATTATATTACTTAATTTGTTTTGGTAGTTTTTTAACTTTTGCAGCCCGAGATTTTCTCCATTCTTAATGCAATATGGCGCAGGGGAAATGCCATTGCCAAAATATCTAAAGCTTTGGGCGATGCATTTCGTGCATTTTGGGAATGCTCTGCATCCCTCGCACCCATTTGTCATAAAGCTCCTAAACCTGTTAAATGCATCTCCTTCCCATATTGAATTTAAGCTCCGGGCTCTGAGGTTATCGAACTTCATTTTTCTTTCCGGTATGCACGTCCTGCAAAGGGTGCAGGGAGATACTGTGCCTTCCGCATTTATTTCACAGAAGCTGATTGCTGCACCGCATTCGTAATAGTCTATCCTGTTTTTATCGGACATATCATAGGGCAAGTCTACAAGATTCACATTTATGTTATACTGCTGGCATTTCATTACTATCTCTTCCCAGAAAGATTTATCAAAGTAATTGTATTGTTTTGCTATCCTATCTGCATAATTGCCCCTTCCGGAAGGGATTATTGGCGAAATAAACCAACTTACGGGGTTTATGTTTCTTATCAGGTTTGCAAATTTGTCTAATTTACTGATATTGCCTGAGTGTATTACTGTCGCAATAGTAAGAGGCAGATTATTTCTTTTCATTTCCTTTATGGTTGTCATAGTTTGTTTGAAAAGTTGGGGAGTATATTTAGATCCCTCTATTTTTCGTATTATGCAATGGCTTTTAGCATCATAGCCATCTAGGCTTACTTTGACACCAATAAGATATTCTTTGTTTCGCAATATAGCATCCATAGCTTTTTTGCTCATTACGCCATTTGTGGTTAATATGAAATGCATTCCCTTATAAGAAAGATAGTCAATAATCTTATCAAAATAAGGATGCTGGGTGGGTTCGCCGCCGGAAACATTGATGTAGAAAACACCAAGAGAAATTAAATCATCTATCACTTGTTTCCATTCTTCATAAGATAATTCATTGTTGCATGCTTCACTATAATCCCCAAGGCAATGCAGGCAACGCAGGTTGCATTTGTTCGTTAAATTTACATAGCACATATAAGGTGCCATCATTGGATTAACTTTAATTGTCATATTAAAAAAGAAAAAAATAGCAAAGTTAGAACTGATTTATGGCGCATTTAAGCACATTTGCTTTCTGCAGCACATATAACGGCCTTTCCATAGTTTTGGCATATATGCGTTGTGCAAGTCCTGCCGTGTTTGGCCCGAAAGTCTTGTCCTGTCTTATTGTTTTGTATTCCATTTTTGCCTCCTTGGCTCTTCCGAGCCTTTGCTTTTGGTATAAAGAGCAAGTATATAAGCATTTCTATTGTTGCCCCTTTTGTGTGCTAATCTTGAGGAAGATTTGCGGAAACCTTGTAATCTTTACGTAAAACCTGAAAATCCTGCGGAAATGCCTTGCGGAAGAAAAAAGAAGAAAGAGGCTTATATTTGTCCGCACCAGCAGTATCTGCTGCCAATAGCTCGTCCGTATGCGGATACACCGCCAGCTATTGTGTATGGAATACTGCATATGGACAATTCTGATGTTTATACTGCTTGCTTTGCAGGATTGTCCATTAGAGAATTCTGGGCAAGATGTGCCATAATTACCAGAATTCTCTGTATGTAGTGCAGGCATCTGTAATGCCTATCGTGTAAGGCAAGCCGAAAAATCTTACTTGGATAGCAATTCTATTATGGACTTTATTTGTTCTTGCCCATGCCCGAGCTGGTGCGCAGCTTTTTCATAATCTTCATTATTCAAGATACTCAAGGATTCCTTTATCTTGCTTTTTGCCAAAAACATAGCTGCTTTCCTGCATAACACATTAGGCTCTTCCCCGGCATACCAGAGCAGGGCAAAGATATCACAGATATCCTTTATCTTTTTGTGTTCCTTATCCCTATTCCTCACAGCGCTTATTTTTGCTGCTACAATTATCTCAGGCTTGGGAAGCCACAATTTTTTATTAAACTCTTCAAGCACTGCCCTATTTGCCTCATTTTCAAAAACAAACCTGAGCAGTGGCTCATCTATTGGAACAAAATGAAAAACACTCTTAAATTGTTTTGGCACAAAATCAACAATAGGGTCAACATACATGGGAAATATCAAATGTAAAGGCACTTTTTCTCCATTTTCCAATTCTTTCCCTGTTTCTATGTGTATTTCCTTAAAAAGGCGGAATGAAATTGGCTTGAATTTCAGCTTATCCTGAAGCACATGCAGCGCTTTTGCCATGCTGGATTGCCGAATCTGCCGGGCGCTTGCATTTTTATTAAAATGAAACCCCAAGTCAATATCCCTGCTCCCGAGATATTCCCTTCCCTGTGCTTCCTTGAAGCGCCTATTCACATGGAAAAATACAGCCCACCCGCCGAGAATGCATATTGGCTCGTGAAGCGCTTTTATGGTTTCTTTCAGATATTTGTAGGAAGTGTTTGTTTCAAATGCTGCATACATCTTTTTTTAGCCGTTCGATAAGCATTTCTGCTGCCTCTTCGCACGGCCCTCCCTCTTTCTTTAAATCAACTATCAGCTGAGGCAAGCAAACTATGCTTATCCCTTTTATTTTTTCAGCCTTAAACAGCCCTGAACTGTCTATTAGCACCCTGATATTTCCTTTTCCATACAGCCCGCTTTTGGTCAATGCCTTATGCCATACTCCCAAATCCTCTTCTCTTATATAAATATCCAGCCTTGAAGGGAAAAGGAACTGCTGCACAATATTTTCCGCATAATAAGTTGTAATGGCATATTTTAGCCCTGCCTTTTTAACTGCATTGAGCGGCTCCTGAACCATATATTCCCTGTGCTGCTGCGCCTTGCGGAATCCAAGCCAATAATTAATAAGCCCGTTAACATCTTTCACTTTCGTGCCGCTGACAAGCTTCAATCTTTCTAGTTCCTGCAAAAACTCGTGTGTCCATGAAAAAGATGCTCCGGCTTCCTTTGACACCTTATATTTGCTTAACGGCTGTTTATTCAAAAACAGCACCTTGATTATCCTTTCTTTGCACATGCCCAGCATAGTATATCGGAAACTAAATAAGTATATAAATGTTACCGATATATCGGTAATAGCCCTTATTTATAAATAAAACCGATATATCTTTAAAAAGCGTTACATTTTTTGTATCACTTTTGTGGGCTTGCGGGAACGCCTTGCGGAAGAAAAAAGAAGAAAGAAATAAAGAAAAAAGGTGCTTATGCCGAGCCGCAGAAGCATTGCCTATTCTGAGCGACATTTGCACAAGTTGTTTCAGTGCATGGCGTGCCAGTGATATAAAATGCTGTTACACAGCTTAACCCCTGTCCTGAGCAAGGTATATTACAGCCATATCCAACTCTCGCTCCAAGAATCAAAAACCCTTTTCCATCGCTCTCATCAAAAGCTGTTCCTGCAAACTCTATCTTGCTTGCATACAAGCCCTTGCCGCCCTGGAAATAGCCGCCGTATTTTGCCGCGTTTGTTGTCGAGCCAAACACGCCTGCAGTTGTGCCGCCTAAAGCCCCATATGTATTCAAATCATTTGCATTTTTGCCAAGGACAGCAATCAGGGACGATTCTCCATAGACCCTATATAGCCATCTGCCGTTAATGTTCCTAATTTACCATAAACAGTACCACCGCGACTTCCTTCTACACCAGCTGCACTACTTCCTAATTTTCCATTATAATATCCGTCAGTGGAAGTTGCTTCAATGCCAGCAGTTCCTTTCAGCAATGAGGTTACATCAATCCATCCCCTGCTTCCCTTTTCTGATATATTGTCTGTATACAATGTCCCGTGCGTTGCCGCCCCTGAAGGGGGTGTTGCGTAGCTTGCAATCCCTACCGCTATAAGCAGCACCAGAATTGCAATCGCAGCATATAGTCTTTTCGAATATGTCCGTTTGTTTTGGGATAATACAGATGGAATTAGACTTTATGCATATAAAATTAAATTTTAATCTCATACCACAGCATCTCAAGATCTTTCGCTATTAACTCTTTTCTTGTAAACACAAAACCCATGGATTTAAAGAACTCGTTATTGTCCCTAAATTCAAAGGCGTCAGTGATTATCTTATTCATATTTTTAAGTTTGCATTCTTTGATGAACCTATTTAACAGTCTTTCTTTCATTTCATATTTTTGGGCGGCCACATAATGAATCATAGCTTTGCCTGAATCTTCCTCATAACCTACTATAAAACCCACCACTTTAGTTTTATCTATAGCCACAAATGCGTTCAGTTTTGGGTTTTCAAATTCCATTAATATGCCTTTCTCTTGGGCATGCTCCCTGAATCTGTTTATCATCTCTTTTGGAAATTTTGGGCTGGGATTTTCCAAATCCGACAGCATCCATCTTGATATTTCTTTTGCGTGGCTCTTGGTTGCCTTTATTATTCTCATCATTCATACCCTGACTGCGAAGCAGTCTCATAACGATTAGCTCATTATTAAAGTATAACATGCCATTACACCTTTATCTGTCTTTTTCTTATGGTGCTTTAGTTCTATTATCTTAAAATTATTAAACAACGAGACGATTTCTTCATTTGTAAATAAATGAAAGGGTATGCCATTTGATTGGATAAAAGTGCCTTTTTCAATCTCTTTTTCCCTGCTTTTGGTGGTGTCATCAGAGGACAGCACAAGCACAAACAAATAGCCTCCCGGCGATAAAAGGCGCCGCAATTCTCGGATATATTTTAACCGTTCTCTCTTCATAAAGCAGTGCAGTACAGCAATGCTTACAATGGCCCCAAATGAATTTGGTTTAAACCCTGTTCTGATGCAGTCTTTCTTAAAGAATTCAGGGCCATGAATGTTTTTCTTTGCAAAAGCGATTGCAGATGCGGAAGAATCGATACCTATCACTTTTAATCCCCTCTTATATATATAATATGCTTTCTCTCCTGTCCCGCAGCCGCTGTCGAGGATTATAGTATTTTTGTCAAGCACTCTTAAAAAGCTGCTGAGCCACATCTTCAAAGGCAGATTCATGCTTTGGCAGTTGATCTTTTCCTTAAATCTCCGTTCCCATGCCTTTGGTATGTTAATCGTCATTGAGCCTCTTGTCATACTCTGCAGTAAGCTTTTTGATTATGCCTTTACTAATATCTTTCATATATGGCCCATAATCTCCATTATTAAACAGTTCTAATGCAGATATGCACGGTGAATTTGATACCCGATTGGTCCTAAAAAGTTCAGGATGTACTTCACCATAAACTACTTCTTCTATATCTGGACTTTTTGCTTTTCCTATTACCTTAAATGGTGGTTCTACAATCATCGCCAGCCCTCGGCTTATTCCATTTAGATCAACTTCCGAAACATTTACAATAGGTATATGATTCTCATATGCTCTTGTAATAACAAGCCCCTTCCAAAATTCAATCATACCTTCTGGGATGTTTGCAAGATTTATTATAATATCTGCTCCGCTTAAGGACAATAGTCTTGTAGCTTCAGGCATAAGGAGATCATAACAAATTGAAACCCCAACTTCATAGCCGTCCATATTAATAAGCCCAGTATTCTGCTCTTGCTTGATATAACGCCCTTTATCATTGGCAAAAAAGTTCTCTTTATCGTACCTCCCTATAATATCTCCATTCCTGCCAACGATTACAGCGGAGTTTGAAAATCCTTCTTTCTCATTAAATATAATCTGGCCATAAATCGCATTTAGTCCATGTTTAGCGCAAGCATCTCTTATAGAGCTTACCCCATGGCCGTTAATGCCCATTTTTGACTTATAAGAAAAGGGGAATGCTTCTGGAAAACAAACCAAATCTGCGCAATGGGCTTCCTTGGCAGATTTTAGCATGCGAAGTGCTGTATCCAAATTTTGAGCTGGCTCGGGATTTCGATAAGGCTGACATACTGCTATTCTCATTTTGGGCACCTCGGATCTTTTCTATATATGGTCCCAAAATATTCCGCTGCCATCCCATGGCAGCCGCCTTTGCAATATTTTGAGTATTCGCAACTTTTGCATTCTTTTACTTTATTATAATCAAATACTCTAAATTCTTCAAGGGTTTTTGAATTAAGCCAAATCTTCTTTAAATCACTTGTAAATACATTTCCCGCTATAAACTGGGGCAGCATTGAGCAGGGAATTAAGTCCCCGTTTGGCAGTATGTTTGCCCTGAATTTTCCTGCTTCACACCCAAGCCCCTCTGCCTGTTCACAGCTCATATCGGGCATATGCCTCCCTATGAAGGTGAACATGGGTGCTATATCGATTATAACCTGCCCCTTTATTTTTTGCAAGGTATTGGCTACATTATTCCATTCTTTAAGCGAAATTGAGAGATTATTGTGCTTTATTGCCCTACCTTGTCGCATTAACGCCATTATTCGCCATAATCTTATTCCTAATTTTTCAACTAGCCTATGCATATCGTTAAGCTTTTTACAATTATACCTATTAACCGTAGTTGCAATAATGGGAATAATACCTGATTTGATAAGCATCCTAACCCCTTTCAATGTCCGATTAAAACTGCCTTTGCCTCTTAAAGCATCATGCGAATTAGGGCTTGACCCATCCAAGCTTATTTGGAACCTGCAGTTTGTGTATGGCTTTATCCGTGTTATGCTCTTTTGGGTTATCATTGTTCCGTTTGTATCTATATATACTATTTTGAATATTCTTGAAGCATACTCCAATATGCGAAAAAAATCTTTGTGAACCATGGGTTCTCCCCCCGAGATTACTACCTTCTCGGCATCCATGCATTTAATTTCATTAAAAATAGAAACAACCTTTTCAAAGGGCATCTCAACCTGGTTTTCAGGTCCTGCTTCTTTAATGCAATGCTTGCATTTAAGATTACACCTGCTTGTTATATCTACAAATACAGTCTTTGGATAATAATGGCATGCCATTATTGCACTTATAAAAAAGAAAAAAGGGCTTATGCCCTTAATCCTTATTTATCCTCGGCTTGTAATCTGTTTCTCTCCAGCATCCAAATAACTCTGCCGGCATAAAGTCTAACTCTCTCCAACAACCAAAGTCTTCTGCTTTCATTGTCTTGTATTCCATTTTTGCCTCCGTGGCTCTTTTGAGCCTTGTGTTTGGGATATTATGCCCATATATAAGCCTTTCTCTTTTCACCACCCAATCATACTAATGTCATGGGCTATTTGCGGAAACACCGCGGGAGATATGAAGAATAAAGAAGAAGAAAATAAAAAGAGGCTTATGCCGAGCCGCACCAGCAATATCTTGAGCCGGTGGTTGCACTACAGCCCGGGCTAGGGGTTGCTGTACTGCAGGTTAATCCATGATTACTGCAAATAGTACTGCAGCGACTTGAACCGGATGTAGCTAATACTAGCAGTCCTAGGGCTACATTGTCAAATGCACTGGGCGCAAAGCCTATCTTGCTTGCATACAATTTATTGACTGCAAAGAAGCCATTTCCAGAGGGGTAAAAACCTTATTGTTTTTCCGCTAACTTTTTCTTCCGTATCCATATTTTCAGTAATCACAATGCCTGTTTTCAGCTTGAATTCTTCCATTGCTTCTATCAGGCTGTTAAGCTCTCTTTTTTTTGTTTGGGGCTCATTTGCGTTAAAACATACCTGCAAGAGTTCTTTTACCTTTGTTCCTTCTTTTATCAGGAAATCCACTTCCTTCCCGTCTTTTGTTTTCCAGTAATATGCATCTCTGTCCCTCCTTGCTAATTCTACCATTACTGCATTTTCCATAAGTTTGCCTTTATCTTCCGTAATCCTAAAAGATACAGCATTTCTGAGCCCACTGTCTATGCAATATGCTTTCTTGTTCTGCTTGAACTGGAGCTTTGTTTTAAATGAAAAAAATTCAAGTGTCAATACCATAAGAGATTCTTTTAGGTATCCTGTATAAATCTCAGCAGTTTCAGGCTTAATGCCTGCGGCAGTTGCAATGCTCCTATAAGAGAACTCTTTTGTCATGTTGCTCAGGAGATGATAGCTTATCAGTTTTGCAATTTCATAAGAAGCATTATATCTGGCAGCAATATCTCTTGAAAGTATATCGTTGTAAATGTTTGTAAATATTATCTTTTTTTCCGCATTGGTTTTCAGCATTGCTTCAGGGAACCCGCCTTCTTCAAGGTATCCTTTCTGGTAATGCAATAGTTTGCTTTTATTGCTTTCAAGGTACCCCTTATCAAATTTTTCCCAGCCATGAAATATGAGATATTCCCTGAAAGACAAAGGCCAAACATGAAATGAGATATGCCTTCCAGTAAGAACTCTGCCTATATCTTTTGAAAGGACCGAAGATGACGAGCCAGAAACAAAAATCTGCTTGTATCTATGGGTATCATACAGCGTTCTTGCCCACCTCTCCCATCCATGCTTCTCTTGCACTTCGTCTAAAAACAGGAATTTAATGTCGGGGCTTATCTTATCAAGGGAGTTTAAGGTTTCATCAAAACCTGCCTCATTTATCATTGCATCGTCAAAATTAATAAAAGCTATCTCTTCGGGCTTTGTTCCTTGGCTTATCATTGCAGAAATTACCTGATACATCATTGTTGACTTTCCTGCTCTCCTTACGCCAGTAATATCCTTTATATGCCTCAAAGTTATCAGACCTAGAAGGGATTTAAGCGAAGCCCTGTTTATGCCGCACAATTGCTTTAGTGATTCTGCATCAGCCCACCACGGATTCCACTGCCTTATTGAATCGTCAATCATGCTCATTTAAGGTCTTGCCTCATTTATAAATGTTTCCATTATAGTGGACAATTATTGCCTCTAATCGTCCATTAGGGAGGACATAAATATTGCGGAAATCCTGCGGAAACGCCGGAAACCTTACAAGAAATATGAATAAAAAAGAAGAAGAAAAGAGGCTTATGCTGAGCCGCACCAGCAGTATCTTGCTAAAATCGGGATTTTATGCCAAATCCCCTGTTTTGCTTAAGATATTTACCCAGCCATAGCTGTTTACTGCAACTATATGCTCATTCAGGATTTGGAGCGCAAACTCGTCATTTTTTCTTAATGAATTTATGAAATCTGCAGTATTTAATATCCTGACTGAGGCTCTGTTTTTCAGCGTCACAAAGCAATGTTCTACTGTGCGCTCTATCTGCTTTTTATTTATTTTGCTGCCTATAATTGCTATGTCTATGTCACTCTCGCTTGTTTCAGCATTGCGGGCAAAAGAGCCGAAGATAAGAGCGGTGTCCGCGATATTTTCAATCTCTTTTTTAAATTGTACAAACGCGCCAGCCAACTGCCTATGCTTTCTAAAAAATTCTATTGCCCTCTCTGATTCCAAAAGTGCAAAACAAAGCTTGCCTTCCTCTGATGAAACGTTAGGCTTAAGATACCTTAATGCGGGCTTTTCTGTTGTTTCTTCTGATAAAATCCTTGCAGCCAATAAGTCTTTTATATAGCCATAAACACTCTTCTGGGACGCCCGCACTTCCCTAATTAAGTCAGAAACTTTTATTTTGCGTTTCAAATATATTATTTTCAGGATTTTATATTTTATCAGATGGATTGGAAAAATCATGCAAAGCACCTTTTTTCAGCGAAGGATACAACTTCCTTTGCCAGCAGATATATGCTTTCTGCATCTTTTTTTGTAAGCTGCCTCCATTTCCTAACATCATACTGGCTAATCTTCCTCAATGTGTATGTAACATCAAAACCAGTGAAATCAGCAAATTTTGCATTTATCTGCCTGACTTTGCTGTACAATTCCCATGGGAGAATATTCAAGCTCCTTACCGCAAGGATTGCGCATATATGGTCCTTGGAGTAGAATCCCTTTTCCTTAATAAGCAGGGCATTGATTGCATGATGAATTGCATAATAGGACTTTATGATTGCCCAGTCCCATGAGCCTTTTGAAAAGTCGCTTTCAACATTTGCAAGGTCGCTCTTTGCCTTTTCCAGATGCGCAGAAAATTCCTTATTGTTAACAGCGACAAATCTTGGCTTGCAGTTTTCATATGCATTTTTAATTTTGCCCTCGCTTTTAGGCAGCATGGGAATAATCTCTTCTATAACCATATAGACAAAATAGTCTATACTCATATATAAATTTATCTATCCCTTGCGATGTCAGCATTTGTGGCTTCTTTTGCGGAAAAGCTGAAAATCCTGCGGAAA
>JASEIA010000057.1 GCA_030018575.1 Nanobdellota archaeon
TTAAAATCATAACTTTTGCCCGCAAAGTGTCGAATGTGGGCCATAAACCCTTTTCACCAAAACCATTATATATTACGTGCGTAATACAATATATTATGGAAACAATCTCATTCAAGCTGCAGGAAGATATCGTGAAGACAATGGACAAGCTAATCAAGCCGCTGCACTTCAACAACAGGACAGAGTTCATAAGGGAGGCAATAAGAAACATGATATGGAAAGTGGAAGCTGAAATCACGATAAGGAAGCTGGAAAAATTTAAGGGCGCCGCGAAGGTGCGCACTACCAACGAGCAGTTTGAAAAAGGGAGGGAAGAAGTAGGGAACAATTGCTGAATTGTCCCTTGCGAGTATGGCGTGCATGCAGTCTGCAAAAGGTATTCCAAGCTGATTTTTTAATAAATGCGCTTCCCTTTTCTGTTCTTGGCTAATCGGCACTATCTCCAAAAGCTCTTTTGCCTCAACAATGCTGAAAATCCTGCCTATTTTTTCTTGTGAATAATAGAGCAGCAGTTCTTCAACCACAAAATCAGAATAAAGCACAATGCTTTTCTCTCGTATTATCTTCTTGAATAATTCAAAAGCCCACTCTCCCAAGGTCTAATCCTGTCTTTTCTATCCTCGTAGAAATCCCGCCAGATTGATGTATCAAAATAGTACCTCGCGAACCGCGGCGAAGTGAGGTTTCGAGCCGTGCGAAAATACCTCTTTTGCATTCTGCTGCTTGTTTTGCAGAACTTATATAAATAACTTTGTCCGGAAAAACGCTCCTTTTTCCATCGAAAAGCGCATCTTTTCGGGGTTCCAAAAACCAGCGGGTTTTTGAGAACCGGAATCCGTGAAAAAACTAAAGTGCCTGGTAAGAAAGAATAAAGCAGGAATTCCAGCCTCCTTTTTCTATGCCGCCACCAGCTACAAACTACTTACTGCCAACCGCGTCCAGCGATACTTTTAATAACCTTTTAATGCACTATCTCCAGTATGAAACCATGGCTCCACAAGCTGGAATCCTTCGTGGACAGGGCAATACCCTACGCATTAATCGTGCTCACTGCAATCATCATAATTGAAATATTCTTCAAGGAATTCGCAGAGAAATACCACCTTTGGATTGTAATCCTTGACTACACAATTATAGCATTCTTCATGGTTGACTTAATCTTCAAGTACCAGAGAATCAGAAAATTCAAGAAATTCATAAAGGAATGCTGGCTTGACATAATAGCTGTTTTCCCGTTCGTACTCTTCTTCAGGGTTTTTGAAACAGTCTCGCTGTTTGTCAGGCTGCCTGCTGAGTTCAAGGAAGGGCAGTCAATACTGCATACAATAGTTGAAGGAAAAAAGGAATTTACTGAATTCTTCGGCAAGGGCTCAAAATTAATAGAGGATGCAAAGCTTGCGGGAGAATTCAGCAGGACTGAAAAGATTCTAAAGGCAGTAAGGCCGCTTGCAAGGGCGCCAAGATTAATCAAGGCGCTTCCATTCTACGAAAAGCCGACAGGAAAGCACCACCTTCACGAGATGGAAGAGCTGGAAGAGGCTGAAAAAGGCATCAAGAAGGAAGAAAAAAGGCTTGAGAAAGGCATTAATAAATTTAAAAAGCGGCTAGGCAAATTCTGCGGCAAAAACCGTCCCCAGCCTGACGAGGCGCTCCAAAAACCGCTTCCGGCGAAGTTGGAAAAACAAGCCAAAAAGCGCAAAAAGAAGCGATAATTTCCATAACTTCTGCGGGAATTTCCAGGGTATGCCGAAAAAACACGTGTTTTTTTACAGCAATCTTTATTAAGAAGTTCTGTGCAAAAACCTATGGCTTGAATTTAGCCAAAAAGGAGGTTGATAATATGAGCGAAACAAAACTTGTTGGAATTCTGAACACAGAGGTGTACAAGCAGAAGGCGCTAAGCGCAAAAGACGACGAGAAGGCTGTGTATGAGGCAAAGGCGATTTACGCAGAGCTGGAGGAAAAGCTGAGGAAAGGGACATTGAAAGAGGTGATTGAGGCAATCATAAAAAGCTCTGAGGAGCCTGTTGCTGTTGAGGCAAGGGATTACCTGAGATTGCACAACGGCTCAAACACAATCTGCGAAGTAAGGGCGTACAATCCTGACAACAGCAGGAAAAAGAAAGGCGGCGCTGAAATCCTTTCATTGGGCGATAAGGCAATTGAATACATTGACAGGAGAAAGACAGCAGACAGCACAGAGTATGACTGCCTTGACCTGACTGTAAAGCTCTACGATGATGTTGGAAATGGATCTGCCTGAATCACTTTACAGCAGGATTTGCAGCACTGCAATGGCTGTTTCAGATATTGTCGGGAGGGAAGTCGAGTGCATGGGCTATTTGCTCCGGAAGAAAGGCTCTGAATTAATCACTGATTTCTTTTTTCCGCAGCAGAACGGCATGGACGCGAGAAGCGGCACTTCTGACTTCCCTCCCAGGGAAATGTACGAGAAAGGGTTTTACATTGCAGGCATGTGGCACAGCCACGGCGCGTTTCCTTTATCCCATTCTAAGATTGACTACAGCCATATAGCAAACAGGCTGAAGGCGATGGAAAGGGAATACAGGATTTTGGATTCATGGCTTTCATTTTCATCAGGAAATGCAATATCAATGTATAATCCAGAGACAATGCAGGGCTTTAAGATATTGCTTAAAGAGGGATTGCAGGCAGATAAAAAAACTCCTGAAATAAAAGCAAAAGAGATTTTTCCAAGTGAATTCCTTAGTATTGTGGTGAATGATGGTGTTTACAGGAAAGGAAAGAAATGCCACGCAATGAGGTTTTCCCTTGATGGCTCAAATATCCTGAAATCCGAGGAAGAAATAGGAATTATCAATTCATTGCCCGACGAAACCCTTGAGGAAATAGCTGAAAAGTTTTGCTTCAATGGAAAGCCGCTGAAGGAGTCAGGGAATTACAGGCAGATTGCAAGGCAGAAAGCAAAAGCAGAAGGAAAACAGGTTTATTTGAGCTGCAAAAATGGAAATTTCCTGCTTGAATGCAGGACAGAGAATGAAGCAAATGAATTAGGGGAGTCAATAGCTTCAATTGAAGAGCTTGAAGAGCAGGAGAAAGAGCAAATAAGCAGCAGAATTCCAAAGCCGCCTTCTCTGGAGAAGAGGCTGGAATCAATACTTGGAAAAAAGCAAACAGCATTGGTTCCTGAAAAGCCGTATATCTCAAATGATGATTACCTGAATGGCTCAAAAGAGCTTCACTTGCTTTACGTTGGAAAGTTTCTTGCATTGCTGCCTTATTATTCAAGGGCAGAGCTTGATTCAGAGAAAGCAGTGCTTGACTTGCTTGCCGCAGTCGCAGGGGCTTTTGACACCGGCAGTTCAAGAGAGGAGGTTATGAAGGCAAGGGCTCAAAAAATCAGGCGGGCGTGCAGGAAAATAAAAACTCCGGACAAACCGGCAAAAGAGGCGCTGAAAAAAGCAGAGAGGATAATCAGGGAAGGGGATTACAGCCCTGAGGAAAAAAGAAAGATTATTGCAAGATTAAGGATGATTAGAAAGAGACAGGCAAGCAAGCAGCAAAAGGAGGCTAAGGATGCCTGAAACATTCTTCAAGTCTTTCATTGCAAAAAAGCCGTGCGCTGTTGTGTTTCCATATCTTCACATGCAGGCAGAGCCAAGCAAAAGCTATGTTGACTTTAACAAAAGGAGATTTTGGCTTTCAATGACAGGCACAATAAGCCTGCTTGAGAAGGCATTGCTTGAAAAAAGCAGCGAATCATCATTCGCAGACAGGGTAAGGCAAAGCATTATTGAGAAAGGAATTTCGCAGCTTGAAGAATCCCTGAGAGGCATGCCGCAGGAATACATTCAGCTTGCTGAGTTTGTGATGCGCGGCGCCCTGTCGCAAAGAAAAGAGCTTATTGCAGAGCAAATACTTCCTTCAAAGAGCTTTTTCGCGCTTTCAGGCAGGATATACCCTCTTTTTGAAGGAGGGCAGAATGCGTCAATAGCAGACAGGCGCTACAGCCTCGGGCTTACACCTTCATCTTCAATTGAAGAGCTTGAGTCAAAATACCTGAAGGCAATAGAAGCTGAAAAAAGAAAAAAAGCAGCCGGAATAAGGCTTGAGGCAATGCAGGCGTTAAAGGAAAAGCAGTGGCTTGACAAAAATAAGAACATCGGCTTCAGGCTGGTAAAAGACAGGTTCTATGCATTTACGAAAGTTGAGCCTTATATTCTTTTTGAAAGGCTGAACAATGCATACTATGAATTCCCTGAAGCAGAAGCGGGAATCCCTCTGTTCCTGAACCAAAACAGCATTGATTTTGGCAGGCTTTACGTGCTGAACAGCTACAGCCATCCTTCAATTTCCTCATTTGACACGCCAATGCAGGCAATATGCGCAGGCAGCTATGATTATGAAGCAGCCAAGCGCAGGCATTCAAGCCCCTATGCAGTGCTTGAAGAATTGATGGAAAAGGCAAGGACAGTTCTCAGAGAGGAATACAGGAGCAGGGGAAAGCCTTACTACTTTCTCACAAATCAAAAATTCGACAAATTCAAAACAACTTATTTCAATGAAAAAAAGGTGGCAAACATTGGCTGACTATTCAAGGCAAACAGCAATCTTTGACCAGGCTGTTTTAAGAAATTCAAAGATTGCAGTAATAGGAGCAGGCAATACGGCTGATTTCTTCCTTCTTTATGCAGCAGGGCTTGGAATAGGAAATGTCATCTTGTTTAATGCAGGCAGTGAGGGATTCCTGAAAAAGGATTATTCATTAATCAGCAGGATAAATTCAGATACTCAGCTTGAGACAGTTAATTCGGGTTTTGAGCCTGCATTCATTGGAAAAGTGGATGCAATAGCTGATTTCACAGATGACAAAATCTCAAAAAAAGCGGCTTTGGATTGCTGCGCAAGGCGCAATGCAAGGCTATTCGTATCCGCTTCGCCGTTGGAATCATTCTGCAATCCTTCAATTCTCTCCTCGTTGCTCTGGAGACCATCAATTGAAAATTCCCCGCTGCCATTTTCTTCGGGATTAAAGGCTGCAATTGTTTTGGACGAAATAAGAAAAGCACTGCTTCCTTTGCCTGGAGATGAGCTAATTTCAGGAAAGCTTTATTTCAGTCTGGCTTCAAAAAGGCGCTTTTTTGAAAAGCCGTCAGTGCTTGAAATGCTCAATGAACCTGTTTTCACGCCAAAAACAGAAAGGGCATTGGTGATAGGCGCAGGGGGAATAGGCACTTATGTTGCATTGAACCTTGCGCTTTTGGGAATTCCAATGGAAATATACGATGGGGATAAAGTAGAGCCTACAAATCTCAACAGGCAGGTGTTTTATTATGACTCAATCGGAAAAAACAAGGCAAAGGCGCTTAAGGAAAAGCTTGAAGCGCTTGTCAATGCGAACATAAAAGCAAACAGCTTTAATTTTGATGAAAAGCAATGGAAGAAAACAGATTACAGCGCTGTATTCTCCTGCGTTGACAGCTGGCAAGCAAGGAAAATTATCAATGCATATGCCCTGAAGAACAATCTCCCCCTAATAGATGCAGGCGTGGGGCCTTTCACAGCAAGGCTTGATATCTGCAATAAAAATGCCTGCCTTGAATGCAGGAGGGGAAAAATAGATGAGAAAAAATCAGAAGGCGTGTTCGCTGGTGCTCTCGGCCTCCCTTCGCACGGTTCGGAAGGGGGCTGTGCATCGCTTCAGGAATCAAATGTTGTGATGTGCAATGCATTCATCGGCGCAATGGCTGCTGCCGAGTTTTATGCAATGCAATTGTCAAGGGAAAACAGCGGCAAGCAGCTTTTATATTTCTCAAAAAAGTCGTTGAAGGAAAAAGTTTGGCTGCTTGAAACTGAAAAGCAATGCAATGCAGGCTGCGAATGTTCCTGCCACAGGAGAAAAAATGCATGAAAAGGAAATTATGAACATGCTGAGAAAGGATGCAAGGCTGACAATGAGGCAGGCTGCATCATCATTGGGCTATTCAAGGCATGCTGTTTCCAAGGTATTCCGCAGGGCGTTAAGGCAGGCGGGCAGGTTCACGATAATCCCTGATTTCAGGCAAATGGGGTTTGAAATACACGTGCTTTTTCTTCTTGAGCCAAGGACAATAAGGCTTGTAAAGTTCCTGAAGCAGGATTTGAATGTAAACTCAGTTTTTGGCTGCAGGGGAAGCTATTCCCTTATGGCATATGCAATATTCCGCAATATGCGGCAGTTCGCTGACTTTGACGACAGGGTTTCCAGGCTTTGCGCAAGGAAAAGGATACATTTCATAGTGGAGGAGGTGAAGCAGGAAGATGCCTTTATCTGAAAAGCTTAAGAAAATAAAATATCCCCTTCTTGCGGTTTTGGCAGCAGGCTCGATAGGCACTGCTGTATTTTTAGGAATAAATTGCAATAACAGCAAAACAAATCAACAGGAAACAGCGCATATCGAACCATATCAGCAGGCGCTTGAGAAATTTGCAGAATGCGAAACATACCTTATTGACGAAAAGTTTGAAAAAGCAAATGAGTGCAATTCTTCGCTTGCTTCTATTATTCAGGAAAACAATGAATACAGGCAAAGCATAAGCCGCCTTTCCGGGCGCTTTTCAAACAGATTGCAGGATTCCATTGAAAACAAGTACATTTTAATGCTCAAACAGGCAGAGGCAGAGCTTGGGCTTAAGCATTACGGCCCTGCGCTGGAGCTTGCAAACAGGATTGAGAATGAGCTTGAAAAGCTGGATTTCTTTGAAAAGCAGGACGAGCTTATTTCAAAAGCAAGCGGGCTTGAAAGGAAAATAAATGATGAAAAATCAGAGAATGACGTTGATATTTCCTACATTAAGCAGTCTTATAACAGGATAAAGCAGATTTATCTTGCATTGGGCTTTGGCCGGCCTTTGTCTGACATTGCGGCTGCATTGACTTTATTATTGCCTGTTTACGGCATTGCCAGGAAGCTGAGAAAGAAGATTGCATAGGCCTATTCAGCGCCAAGCGGAACAGGCTCTTCCTGCGGAGCTTCTGCGGTATTTTCCGTAACTGGCTCTCTTGCTTGTGCAGCAGGCTCTTCAGCAGCTGTTTGTTCAGCCTGCGCATCCGCTGCAACAGCTTTATAGGATGTTTCACCTGTTTCTCCAGTCCCAACGAAAACCCTGAAATTTGGGATAAATGTATATTCATGGTACTTTGCAGGCATTGTTATTTCTTTATCGGAAATGCCAATCAATCCTCTGCTGTCTGTCTTGAATGTATAGTCCTCTATATTCAGGTTTGCCGCTGGAAAGTTTTTGTTGAATTCAGGCAGGTATTTTGCAAACTCTTTTGAAAATGCTTTCAGGAACTCCTGCCTGTTTTCCTTGAGCTTTTCAAGATGCCCTGCCTTGCCAAATGCCTGCTCCGCAGCCATGTCAAGGAAAAAAAGCTCTTCCTCCCCGCTGAGATATGCTTTGTACAGTTCAATCTGGCTTTGCCCGAGGTAGTCAGAAGGCGCGCCCGGCTTAAGGTCCACGCTCCTGTTAAAAAACAGGATTACAGCAATCAGGAATGCTATTGCTGAAAATGTCAGCACAGCCATTGCCTTTCTCACGGGCACACCCCCCATTTCATTGTTGCTGTTTTGCCATTTTTAGTGGGAACTTTGATATTAAACACCTTGCATCCTTTGTACATTCCGCTTCCTGCATAGCGCTCGTCAAAAAACATTACGTTCTTGTAGCTTGAGCACCTTAGCTCTTCGCTCCCCGCATCATTGTAAATCCCCAGCTGCCACATAAATTCAAGCCTGGAATCTATGGCCTCCCTGAGCCGCTGTGTGCATTCCTTGCTGTCTGTGCTGACCATGCCGTAATTGCCTGAGTAAGCGGGAGGAATCTGCTTTGAGAATATCCATGGATTGTTTTCCCTGTCGTTGTCAGCTATTATCCCGAGCATTTTCCCAAATGTTATGCCTTTATCTTTTAGCAGGGGGTTTGTTTCAAACAAATAGTGAGGCATAGGGCTCCTTAATAAAGTCAGGATGTCTGCCCCGTATAACTCAGTAAGGTCGTTTGTGCTTTTTGCCGCTGAATTCCTTTTTTCAAATATTTGCCCAACTCCAACCGCGCCTATTGTTATCCCAATTATTATAAGGGATATTATCAGGTCTGAAAAAATATCCTCTGTCTGCCCTTTTTTTGAATTGATGCCCATTTGAATCATACCCCTACGGGCATCCCCCTTAAGCTCTCTTCTATACTCTCGCGCCCTTCACGCGCCATCTGCTCTCCTGTCCTTGGCTCTTTCTGCCCGCTTAGGATATAATAATCATTGAATTCCATAATCCACCTTCCGGGTTGTTCCTGCACAACGCCCTCTTTTACAGCAATAGAAAATCTTTTTGTTTTCTCTGTGCTTTCTTCAAGCGTTCCGCTGCTGAACATATGGCTGCTGCCGCCCTGTGTTTCCTCAAATTTCATTGCGTAAGGCACGTCGGCATATTTCATGCAGCTTTTTTTAAGCTCGCTCCACGGCTGGCTTATCTTGCCCATGTCAGCAAACCCGGGATAAATCCTGCCTGTGCTTTCATCATAATATGCAAAGCATCTTGTGGAAAACCTTGCTTCGGAAGCCATTATCTGGGCAAAAACAGCATCCCTGTTTTCCATTGCAATCCCGTAATACTTCTGTATGGTGCCTGCCATGTAAATGAATATGAAGGCAAGCACTACAAGAACAAGTATGAAATAAAGGGTTTTTCTTGAAATGTCATAGCTCCCTCTCTTGTTTATTGAAAGCTTATTCATTTGCCGCCCTCTTTATGCCATATATTCCCCTTTCCGGATTGGCATTGAAAACAATATTGTCTTTTTTGAAAGCGCCTAATACCGAGCTTGTGCTGTAAACCTTGATTTTTTTGCATTCTTCGCTGTCATCAGAGCAGATGCCTGATATCTTGTAGTCAGGGCTAAGGGGGTACCTTGCGGTGATTTCTCCCGGGCTTGAGAGCAGCGCGCTTACCATCAGCGACAAGTCATTTTCCACATACAGCTTTCCAAGCCCTGAAAGCCCTGTGTAAGAAACAGTCACAAGAATAAGCAATATCGCAACAGCCAAGCCGATTATTATGTCAAAAAGCGTGAGAGTTTCCATCTCTTCCGCTTCCCCTTTTTTGCCCAGATGGAACTGTTTCATCACTACTATTCAAGGGGGCGGGAATTTAAAAACCTAACCCTTCCACGCTTAATGCTTGCCTTTCCATAGCCCGTGCAGGTTGCAGTACTCCCTTGCCACTATTGACTTTGCCTTTATGCAGAATTCCGCTTCAGGCTTGTCTCCGGGCTTAAGGAATACCTTGTAAGAAACCCCGTCTGCAATAGCCTCTATCCATTGTATGTAATGCTTCTCTTCCATCGGATGAGGCAGAGAGCCGATTTTCACTTTAAAGCCCTCTTTTGTCTTTTCAATGACAGGAACGTGCTTTTCCCTTGCAGCATCTGTCGAGTTCTCTTTCAGCAGCACCATTGGCTGGCCGCAGCAAACCAATTGCCCTGCTCCTGTGTTCACAATTTCAACAATATGCCCGCAAACATTGCATCTATAGATATCATTTAGTTTGTCCATTTTGTCCTCCTAGTAGCTCTCGCATTTTACCTGGTAAAACGCAATAGGATGGTCGCATGACGGGCACTTTGTTGGAGGCTCTTTCCCGATATGCACATACCCGCATTCCCTGCAAACCCATGAGACAGGCGCCTCTTTCTTGAACAATGTGCCTGCCTTTAATTCAGCGAGCAATTTGGCATACCTCTCCTCGTGATGCTCCTCTGCCTTTGCAATCGCCCTTATCCTCCTTGCAATCTCTTTGAGCCCTTCTTTCTCTGCAGTGCCTGCATATTCAGGATAAAGCTTTGTGTGTTCCATGTTCTCGCCGTGAATTGCTTCCATCAGG
>JASEIA010000058.1 GCA_030018575.1 Nanobdellota archaeon
GCACCAAGCACAAGAACCGCCAAAAGTAGGATATGCCGAAGTTTGAAGAGAACCACAAAATCGCAACATTTATATAGGGGTTTAGTCCATAATATTGACTACGTAAGCTAAACTTTGTTTACTTTAAGTAAACGCATCGGGGGTAAAAATGGTCTGCGAGCATAGCGAGTGGACCTTCGAATGACAGGAGGAATGAGAATGAAGAGCAAACAAGCAGAAAACAAGGAAAATCATGCAGAAGCCAAGGGGCCTTCTGAGGGCAATAAGCCTGTAGAGGCCATGGAAGCTTCAGAGGTAGCAGAAGCCAGGAAAGAGCCCATACAGGACTATATAGAGCAATTACAGCGCCTGCAGGCTGAGTTTGAGAACTTCAAGAAAAGGGAGGAAAGGGAAAAGGAAAGGCACAGGGACTTTGCAAAGGCAGGGCTTTTGCTTAAGCTTTTGAATTTGAATGATGACTTTGAAAGGACGCTGGCTGTCCTTGAGAATGAAAAATGCGTGCCAAACGACAAGTCATGCGTAATAAAGGAAGGGATTGGAATGATTGCGCATCACCTGAAGAAAGTGCTTGCAGAGGAAGGAGTGCAGCCAATATCCTGCGTGGGGCAGAAATTAGACCCTTTCAGGCACGAGGTTTTGGTGCAGGAAAAGGCTGACAGGGAAGAGGGGATTGTGCTTGAAGAGCTGCAGAAAGGCTACTTGTTCAAGGGCAATGTGCTTAGGACCGCAAAGGTAAAGGTTTGCAAGGCTGTGCAAAAAGAGGCAGATGAAAAGGAAAGCGTTGAAGAGTTTGAAAACAAGAATACTAAACCGGAGGTAAACTAAAATGAGCAAAGTTTTGGTAATATCCCCACACTCAGATGATGAATTGTTTGGTGTGGGCGGGACACTTTTGAGACACAAGAAGAATAAGGATAAAATTTTTGGTTTGCTGTTATGCGATAGAGGAAAAAAATATGTTGAAGAATATAAACAGGGCATGAGGCGCATGGGTGCCCAAAAGGTATTCTGGGAACATTATCTTGATTGCAAATTTGAAACTTATCCGGTAAAAGATTTGGCAGATAGCATAATGAGAGTTATTGATGAAATAAGGCCTGACAGAATTTATGTGCCCGCAGTCAGCATTCATCAAGACCACAAAGCTGTTAATGATGCTTGTCTTATCTGTTTTCGCCCAACATCCCCTTTTATTCCAAAAGAAATACTGGAATATGAGAATGCAACATATGAGTTTGGAATTGGCAGAGGATTTAATCCAAGATATTTTGTTGATATAAGCGAATTCGTAAAAGAGAAGCAAAGAATCTATGACAAGTATTATTCTTCGCATTCGAATAAGCCGGATGAACATCTCCTTTCAACAAAAAACATAGAGTTTTTGGCAAAATATAGGGGAATGCAGTCTCGCACAGCGTATGCAGAAGCATTCCAAATTTTAAGGATGGTAGAATAAATGGAAGAAAACAAAACAGAAAATAGCACAGGAGGCAAATAAAATGGCATCAGAAAAAATATTAGGCGTGGATTTAGGCACATCAAACTCAGCTGCGGCTGTGATGGAAGCGGGAAGGCCTGTTATAGTGCCGTCTGCTGAAGGCGTTTCAATGTACGGAAAGGCGTTTCCGTCGGTTGTGGCTTTCACAAAGGATGGGCAATTATTGGTTGGGGAGCCTGCAAGAAGGCAGGCAATCAGCAATCCTGAAGGCACTGTCATGGCAATCAAGAGAAAGATGGGAACCAATTATAAAGTAAAAATCTATGGCAAGGAATACACACCCCAGCAAATCTCAGCTTATATCCTGCAGAAAATCAAGAGGGACGCGGAGGCATTCATCGGCGAAAAGCTCTCAAAGGCAGTAATCACTGTGCCTGCTTATTTTGACGACAGCCAAAGGCAGGCAACAAAGGACGCGGGCGCAATTGCAGGGCTTAACGTAGTTAGAATAATCAACGAGCCGACAGCTGCTTCTTTGGCATACGGTTTAGACAAGGGAACAAAAGAGCAAAAAGTTCTTGTCTTTGACCTTGGCGGCGGCACTTTAGATGTCACAATAATGGAAATGGGCGAGGGCGTGTTTGAGGTAAAATCAACTTCAGGGGACACTCAATTAGGCGGAACAGACATGGACAATGCAGTAATCAACTTCATCATAAAGAAATTCAAGGATGAAAATGGAGTTGACTTAAGCGAAGACAATGTTGCAATGCAGAGAGTGAGGGAAGCTGCTGAGAAGGCAAAGATTGAATTGTCTAATGTGATGGAGACAGACATTAACCTGCCTTTCATAACAGCGACAAATGCAGGCCCAAAGCACCTTTCAATGAAATTATCAAGGGCAAAGCTTGAAGAGCTTGTTGATCCGATTGTAAAGAGGTGCAGGAAGCCTGTTGAGCAGGCAATGTCTGATGCTAAAATCACTTCAAAAGACATTGAAAAAGTTATAATGGTGGGCGGTCCCACAAGGATGCCGATTGTCCAGAAGTTTGTTGAAAGCGTGATGGGAAAGAAGGCAGAAGGCGGCGTTGACCCTATGGAATGCGTAGCTCTTGGGGCTTCTGTGCAGGGCGGGGTTCTTGCAGGAGAAGTAAAGGACATTCTGCTTTTGGATGTTACTCCATTATCTTTGGGAATTGAAACACTTGGCGGGGTTTTCACAAAGCTGATTGAGAGGAACACGACAATACCGACAAAGAAAAGCCAGGTGTTTTCAACAGCAGCTGACATGCAGCCCGCTGTATCAGTAAGGGTTTTCCAGGGTGAAAGGCCCATGGCATCTGACAACAAAATCATAGGCAACTTTGACCTGGTTGGAATACCTCCTGCTCCAAGAGGGGTTCCGCAGATTGAGGTTTCATTTGACATTGATGCAAACGGGATTGTAAGCGTTTCTGCAAAGGACTTGGGAACAGGAAAGCAGCAGAAGATTACAATAACAGCTTCAAACAACCTCAACAAGGACGAGATTGAAAAGATGAAAAAGGAAGCAGAGGAGCACGCTGCAGAAGACGAGAAAAGAAAGGAAACAGCTGAACTGAAGAACCAGGCAGACACTTTGGCATTTGCAACTGAAAAGACTTTGTCTGAATTTGCAGATAAAATTGATGCAAAGACAAAGGAAGAGATTGAGGCAAAGCTGAAGGCTTTGAAAGAAGCTTCATCTTCTGATGATACTGCAAAAATGAAATCAGCTGTTGATGAGCTTTCAAAAACAGTGCAGAAGATTGGCGCTGACATTTATGGAAAGGCAGGAAACCCTGGCTTTGGAGGCGCAGGCGGCTCCTGCGGCTCTAATGGGCCCTGCGAGGAAGAGCCGAAAGCAAAGAAAGATAAGGTAGTGGATGCTGATTTCAAGGAAGAGGATAAGAAAGGCTAAGAATATATGGCGAAGGATTACTACAAAGCACTTGGCGTTAAAAAGGAAGCTTCTGGGGAAGAGATTAAGTCAGCGTACAAGTCTTTGGCTAAAAAGTACCATCCTGACCTGAACAAGGAAGCAAGCGCTTCTGAGAAGTTCAAGGAAGTCAACGAGGCTTATTCTGTGTTGGGTGACAAAACCAAAAGGCAGAACTATGACAGGTTTGGCTCTGAAGGCTTTAACCAGCAGGGATTCCAAGGCGGATTCTCAGGCTTTGAAGGCTTTGGAAATTTCGGCATGGACGATGCATTTGACATTTTTGAAAGCTTTTTTGGCGGAAGTCCGTTCGGCTCTTCAAGAAGGAGAAGGCAGGCAAGGGGAGCTGATTTGGAATACTCAATGGACATTTCTTTTGAGGAAGCTGCATTTGGAGCTGAAAAGAAAATCGAGTTTGAAAAGCATGTTGCTTGCGAAGAGTGCAGGGGCACTGGCTCTGAAGGCGGAGAAACAGAAGTTTGTCCTGTCTGCAAAGGCAATGGAATGGTAAAAAAGGTTCTCAGGACTCCTTTCGGCGTGATGGCGCAGACAGCAACCTGCCACGAATGCGGCGGAGAGGGGGAAGTTGCAAAAGCCAAATGCAAAAAATGCAACGGAAAAGGCGTTGTTAAGAAAACAAAGACAATAACAGTGAACATACCCGCCGGCGTTGAAAACCATGCAACATTAAGAGTGGCAGGAGAAGGAGAGGCAGGGGAAAGAGGCACTATTTCAGGCAATTTGTACATTGAGCTTAATGTAAAGCCGCACAAGCTGTTTGAAAGGGACGGCGCTGATATTTATCTTGAATATCCTGTCAGCTTTTCACAGGCTGCAATGGGAGATGAGGTCAAGGTTCCCACACTGCACGGTGACGTTACAATGAAAATGCCTGCAGGCACCCAGTCGGAAACAGTTTTCAAGCTGAAAGGCAAGGGCGTTCATTACCTGAATTCAGACGGATTTGGCGATGAGCTTGTAAAGGTTATTGTTAAGATTCCTGAGAAATTATCCAAAAAGCAGAAAGAGCTTTTGGAAGAGTTTGCCTCTGAAAGCAATGAAAAGCTGAAGCCGAGGAAGGGATTGTTTGGCAAGATGAAGGAAGCTTTTAGTTAATTCTTATTCCCAGCTCTTTCGCCCCAAAAGCCGTTTCTTTTCATCTTCAGAAACATCTTCCAATGCAACCATTAATTCATCCCAATGCTCGAATATTGCCTCATTGAAATCTTTTTGCGTGGCTTTTTTAAGCTCTTCTGCAATGTCTTTCTTTTGCTCATATTCCCAGTATTGCTCAACAAGCTCTTTTTCAAGCGGCTGGCCATATAGCACTTTGCAACTCATGTCATATGCAATGCTTTTTATGCCGAACATCATGCCTAATATGAACAAGGGGTTTATTACGATGCCTGCAAGGCTTAAGAAGCCGAGCCCTATGCGCGTGGATATTCTGCATCTTTTTAATGTTTTTGCCAGTACAGGTATGTTCTTTCCCCTTTCATCATCATAAAGCGAGGCCGCATATTCAAGTATTTTTCCTGTATGCCGTGCCCTTTCCTCTGTTTTGCCCTGGTCATGGCATGCATTGCAGTATTGCATTACATTATCCCTAAATAATATTTCCTCGTTTGTTCTTAGTCCCATTTCCGGGAATTCATAAGAGGAGTCAATAACAGAATTTGCCTGCCTTACCGCCTTTATTACAATGTTTGCAAGGGTATCTTTATTCATCTTCTTACCTTTGATTCGCCGTATCCGTAAATGTCCTTTGGCATTGTCATGAAAAGGCCATTTTCTCCTGAATCAACCCATGCCCTGACATATATGACATTTACAGGCACTGGCTCAACAAGCTGCGTTCTCTGCGTGAGGAACAAGCCGTCGCTTCCTGTTTCCTGCACCATTTCTTCAACATTTAAAGTATCATCAAGAATGCCCAGTCTCTGGAATGTGTGAAACAGGTCATATTCGTTATGCAATCTCATGCAGCCGTGCGAGTAAAGCCTTACATTGTTCCTGAAAAGGTAATGCTTTGCAGTGCCGTGCAGCAATTCCCCTTCTGGTCCGTTGAAGTCATAGTAGATTCTTCCGAATGGATTTAATGGGCCTGGCCTCTGCCTGAAATCGCTTCCTGAAACTGAATTATCGTTAATCAATACCCATCTTCCGTTGTTTAACTGCTCAGTAACCTGCCTCAATGCCCTGTCTCTTCTCAAAATCCTCTTTTGCTCGCTGTAAATGGATACAGGAACATTCCACCAGGGGTTTACAGTAGCCTGCCTTATACTGCCTGACTGGATGTCTGTCTTCCATTTTCCTTTCTGCCCTATGATTATATCCATCTGAAACTCAAGATTGTTGTTGTAATAGAACCTTACCTGGGTTTCAGCAAGGTTCACGTAAATATGATTCTCGGTGTCTGGTTGCCGCCTTCTTCTAAGGCTGTTCATTGTAGCCAATGCTTCCTTAAGTCTGTCAATCCTTCTTGATGAGCTTGTTGACAAGTGCTCAACCAAGGCAGAGTCTATGGAATCAGAATTGTTGATTAAATTCCTTCTTTTGTAGTATCTTATTGCTTCTATTGTTGCATCGTCTAATTCCCCATCTACAGTTAGACCAGCATAATGGTGGAAGTTCAAGGCAGACTCTATCTCGGATATTAATTCGTGGTCGTCTTCATTTAATTCACAGGCAGAATCCAATGAGAATGCGTAATGATTTTCATCAACGTCTAAATCCGATATCTCTTCCAATAACGGGATTGTTGTATAGCCTACAACGCCATCCTGTGACAATCCATTCTCTTTCTGGAACTTCTTTACCGCCTTTATTGTGTCTGCGTCAAAGCATCCTTCAACTGCGTGCCCTGTATCCAGATACTCATTGTCAATCAGTATTTGCTGTATTTCTGCCTTACCCTGCCTTTCATATTCAGTATTTAGGGTGATCTTCCTGTGCCTCCTGAAGCTTATGCTTGGGCTTTCATTTGCCTCGTAGTAGGAAATCATCTGCTCTATTGGACTTGTTATTGCGTTTGGCTCTTCCTGCTCTTCAACAGCCTGCGCTTCTTGTTTTGCCATTAAGGAAATACCCAAGCCATATATTTGAGGCAGAATGTTTGAAGCGGCTATTTGTGTTTGGCTATTATCGGAAACCATTGTAGGAATCTGATCCGATGATAAAGGAGTCTCTTCCAGCTTTTTCTGCGCTTCCCTGCACCCGTCCTCGCAGCCGAAAAAAGAGGCTGCCAAAAGCCCTATTAATGCTTTTCTTGCCATAAAAGGCGATTATAGGCAGGAAGTTAATAAAGTTTTCCAAGCCTTGCTTGGCTTTCATAAAACGCCGCATCTCTTCAGGAATCTCCTTAAATGTTTGGATCCCTCTTTTTCTAATAGATAAGTTTATATATCATATGATATACACAATATATCATGAACACAGAGCTTGAAATATTGAAGGAAATATATTTAACTCCGGGCATCCATGTCAGGCAGCTCTCCAGAAACCTGCATCTGGGCATTCCTTCTGTCAAGTACGGCCTTAACAAGCTTTTGAAAAAAAAGCTGCTAACAACAGTGAAAGAAGGGAGAAACCTGAAATTCTATGTAGACTACAGAAATATTTCAATCACACCGCTTCTGCATGAAGTAGAGCACAGCAGGATTTTGAAGCTGCCAAAGCCTGTGCAGTCTGCTGTGTTTGATTTCCTGAATATGCTTGGAGAGAAGCCTGTGCTTTCCCTCATATTCGGCTCCTATGCTTCAGGAGGGTATGCAAAGCAAAGCGATATTGATATATTGCTGGTTTTTGCTGAATTGAAGGAGGATGTAGAGCCAAAGGCGGAAATTGTTTCCAGCAGGTATGGTATAAGAATAGAGCCTGTATATCTTAGATGGGATGAGTTCCACAAAAAGTTTTTTGATGAAAAAGATAAATTTATAAAGCAGATAAAAAATAATAAGATTTTAATAACAGGGATAGAATGGTGGGTGATGCTGGAGAATGAAAGAGCCTGACTGGAAAAGATGGGTTGAAGACAAGCAGCTTTGCAAGCGGGCATTGCAGGCGTATATAAAGCGCAGGGCGCTGAGAAAGCCTCTGCTTACAGCAGATATTTATTTCAGGAAAGCAAGGCATAATCTTGATTTTGCCAACTGGCTGAAAGACAAGCACAAGGATGAGATTCCAATGCTTTTTGGAAATGACAGATTTTATGACTGGTGCATAAGCGCTTATTATTATGCAATTTACCATGCTGCTTTATCCCTTATTTCAGCAAGAAGCTATTCGTCAAAATCTCACAATGCCACTCTATGCGCAACAATCTGGTTTTATTATCATCAGCAGAAGCATCTGGAAAAGGGCGACATTGAGCTCATAGGCACAGCAGTGAATAAGGGCGACATACGGCTCATAGCAGAAACCAAGAGCATTAGGGAGAGGGCGAGCTATGATGCTTCTGCAAATTTTGAGTTTGTTCTGGTTGAGAGAGCAAAGCGGAATGCTGTTTATTTCCTGAACAAAGTAAGAGATATTCTCGGGATAAAGGTTGTATAGACGGTAATTTCACAGCTTCTTCCCCACATAAGCTCCTTCATCCCTATACCCTAATTTCCGCCTGAAATACTCTTTTGCGCCAATCCCTGCAAGGACAAGCATCTTATTTGCATCAAACTCTTCCTTTGCTATATTCTCAGCTTCTTCCATAAGGGCAATCCCAAAGCCGCGGTGCTGGGCTTTTTTTGCAGACGGCTTTTCCCCTATTTGCGCAGAAGGAGCATACACGTGCAATTCCCTTATTCCTGCTGTATTTGCTGTAATCTCCTTCCTGAACGGCTTGAATGGAATTCTTAATCTGCAGAAGCCTAATAGTGTTTTTCCTGCATTATAAGACAAGAACACTTCTTTCCCCTCGCTTGCATCATAATCTAATCTTTGCAGCTTAGCCTTTGCATAATCAATCTCTTTGCTTTTCGGCTCATTGCATCTTATGCACCTGCATTCAATCTTCTTCTCTTTAAGCTTTTTATCCACTTCCTGCCTTAAATTAGTGATATCAACTCCCGCTTCAATGAATTTGCTTGGGATATCCCTTTGCACCCTCATAACGCGGCAATAAGGCTCTATGAATTGCTTGGCTTCTGCAATAATGTTTGCTGCCTTTTCTGTTGTTATCGGCTTGAACTTTCCTTTTTTCCACTCATCATAAAGCTTAGTCCCTTTGACAACCATGCACGGATATATTTTCAATGTGTCCGGCTTAAATGAAGGATTGTTAAACAGCTCCTTGAACATCTCAACATCTTTTTTCTCATCAGACAAGGGCAGCCCCGGCATCATGTGATAGCCCACTTTCAGGAATGAGTCTTTCATCAATTGCGTTGCATTTATTGAATCTTCTGCTGTATGCCCTCTTTCTATTCTCTTTAACACATCATTGTATATGCTCTGCACGCCCAGCTCTACTCTTGTGCATCCAAGCTTAAGCATCTGGCTGATATGGCTCTCTTTGCAGTAATCAGGCCTTGTCTCAATGCACATAGTGACGCATCTTGCTTTTGCTGTTTCGTTCCTTTCCTGCTCTTGTATTAAATCAGCTTTTCCTTTTAATTCCAGAAGCTTTTGCTGAATCCTCTTTACCCTTTCCTCATTATTTACATCTCCAGGCAGTTCAAAGAATTCCTTAAACTTTAGGAAATCAAAAAGGCCCGGCTCCGGCGCACTTTTCGCTTTTTTATGATTATTTATAATGTAAAACATTTCACTGAAATCGTTCATTGCTTTCAATGCATTTGCCATGAACTCATTCTGATATTCAATATTTGCAGCCGGAAATGTTCCGCCCATTATTATTAATTCTGACTTGTCAACAGGATGATTCAGCAGTGTGTATTGCTCCAGTCTGTTAAACACTTGTATATATGCATCATACTGGTTTCTCATCGCCCTTCTTGCGGCAGGCTCTTTTCCTGTATAGCTCTGCGGGGTATTGCCGAAGAATGAATCAACGCCGCCGGGGCACATAACACACTTTCCGTGCGGGCATTTCATCGGCTTTGTCATTATTGCTATTGGCGAAACCCCTGCGATTGTCCTTGAAGGCTTTGACTGCAGGAATGAAAGCTTTTTGTATTCATCGTTTGAGGCATAAGCAAGAATCTGAATAAATGAAGGCATTGTCTTTGGATGATGTTTCCTGCACAATATGGCTCTCAGCTTTATTGCCTCTTCAGGAGTTTTAATATTATTTGAAATAAGCCCTTTTATGAGCAGCTTGCAAAATTCATTAAGTTCCATCAAGGAAAAGAGAAAAAAAGAAGTTTATATAGTTAGC
>JASEIA010000059.1 GCA_030018575.1 Nanobdellota archaeon
ACAATGAGAAGATAATGCTCTTCGGTAAAGAAGAGAAAAAGGTTAGTATGGAATTTAAGGCTAGTGCTTCAGGAAGATCAGCAGTTTTGTTCAGCGACGCTTTAGTGTCCGGTGGCGGAGAGATAAGGTATCTCGGGGAATATGAAGGAGAAGAAGCTGCCAAGGAGATTTCAGTCCTTTTGGTGGACTTGTCAGGCATCCAAAGGTTTATTAGCGCCGTGGACAAGCTACCCCATTTACGCGGAAGCAGCAATATGCTTTGGAGTTTGGTTAATGAAGATATTGTTTGCAAACTGCTTAAAACGGAGTTCGGCCTATGCAAAGAGCAAGTAGTATTTTCAGAAGGAGGCAACCTCCTTGTTTTATTGCCTAAACTAAGCGAAAAGGAAAAACGCGAATTAAATAGCAAGGTAGAAAGACTATTTACAGAAAAAACATTAAATGAGATTAAGGCAAATATAGTCTTTCAGAATGTTAAGTTGAACACTTCGCAGAAAGATTGGAGCATAAATCGCTTTGGCAATGTGCTTGAAAGCATGCATAGGGGACTCAGAAACGAAAAAGCAAGAAGTTACACTAAAAAACACGAGCCCCACTCTAAAGACATAGCCATAAAATGTGAAGATTGCAAGTGTTTTGTTGAGAAAATACAGCATGGCCTAAAGATTTGCAAGCTTTGCGAAATCAAAAAAAGTTATGGCGAAAAAAATGAATGGATAGGCAGATTGGGCATTAATGTCCCGAAAGACGTGCTTTTGCCAAATGAAACCGCTGAAATAGGGGCAAATATCGCTGTGATACACATGGATGGCAATATGACTGGCAGGCTTACGAAGCAGTCTCTTACTTCGGCGGATTATTCTTTCAAGAGCGAATTTTTGGTCAAAGAATTGCATGGTGCGGTAAAATTCGCTGTTGAAACCATGTTGAATAAGAAAGATTCCCCTTTGTTATACCGCTATAAGGGAAAAAGTTATCTTGGTTTGGACATAATCTACATAGGGGGCGATGACATCTTGCTTATAATCAATGCGGATGCAGCGCTTGAATGTGCTAAGCACCTTACAGAAAAAGTTAAGGAGAAATTCTTCTTTGGCTCCAAAGGATTTTCAACGCCCACTGCCACGCTTAGCACGGGCATTGTTTTTGCAAAGCCAGGATTCCCTGTTTATTTCTTGTTACAGAAAGCGCGAAGGCTTGAAGGAACAGCAAAAGAATGTTTCAGGAAGCACATCATTGCGGACAGTGAATATAGAGATCTGCTCAGGTTGCCATCTGGCAGCATAGCCGTTTCCGCTGTAACAAGCGCAATGCCTTCTGGCGAAGGATTTTGCATTCTCTTGGATGAACCGGGTAAATCATACGATAAAGAAGCCGATGGAATGAAAATACCGGTATTATACGAACACGATTACACCCTTCTTGAAGAGTTCATCAAGGAGTTCAATAATACCGAGGAAGGGGAAGGCAGGACAAGATTTTATGATGTGCTTCTTTCAGGAGATAGCACCTTTGACAGGCTGAATGCGAAAAAAAGAGCATATGCATCGGTTGCAAAGAAAAAAGAGCATATTGGACGGGCACATATGTTTGCAAAAGTGTTGAACAATGAGAATGTCCTGCAGGCATTAAAGCATATAATGCCTATGCTTGGAAGGGGGAAGACAAATGAATAAAATATTCAAGGTGCAGATAGAGGCAAAGACTGACTTCCATACTTCAAAAGCACTAAAAGGATCCATTATTGAAGCAATGGTTTTTGGACAGAAGGATGGCAAATATAAGGCAGTGATACCCGGAACTTCAATTAAAGGGCTTATACGCTGGGAATTTGAGCGCCTGTGGTTTGGTGCTCATAATGTTGAAAGCTGCAAAATAACAAAAAAGTATAAGCATGGTGAAATCCGTGAAATATGCAAAAAGACAAGAGACAAACTCAATGGCAACTGCCCAATCTGTGATATATTCGGTGAGCCAAATATAGAGGGAGGTGTAGAATATAAGCATACAAACTTGAGAGTGCTTGATTTTGAGGCAGAGATTGAGAACCTGAGTTTGCGCTCAAGAAATGCCATAAACCGAGATACCGGGGAAACAAATGTATTTTCCGTGCAGGTTGTCCCGGCTGGAACCAAATTTGAAGGCAAGATTATACTAACGAATTGCAAAGACGAGTGGGTTAGCTATATAAAGAACTCCCTTAAATCAGCCCTTAATTTTGGCATTGGGGGCTCAAGAAGCAGCGGGTTAGGGGAATTTGAACTTTTGAAATTTGATGAGGATACAGCATTTTTTAGATTGCCAAATGTAATGGTTGAAAAAGGCAATAGCGAAGAAATACCTGTGATTAGCGGCTGGAAGATAATCACAGGAAAGATAACAACAAGAACGCCTGCGCATTTTGGTGTAGGCAAGGGAATGGGAACGTTTCACCCCACCCTTAAGTATATTCCTGGGCAGCAGTTGCGCGGTATGTTTGGCTTTTACCTTAAAAAAATACTTTGCGAAGAAAATTTGTATGAGGCTCTGTCTATGGCGCCAAGCGAAGAGAGGGTTGAAGGGGATTTAGGAGTGATATTCAAGAATGCTCTGCCATATGGACAGCAGTTTAGCGCACTTGACACTTTTGCCTGCAAAAAATGCGGCAACACACTTAAAAGCGGAAATGAAGAATGTGCAAAATGCCATATGGGAGGCAGCAAAAAGAATGCCGGATTAAAAGAAGTAAGCACTTTCATCTTAACAAAGAACCCTTATCCAAGGGATTATTCTCTTGATAAAGATAATAATCCTGATAAGCTTGGCCCCTACCATATAGAAGTTATTAAAGAAGGGCAGGAATTTAGTTTCAAATGCCTTGCGAGGATTGATGAAAGCATGATGCCTGATTTTGTTAAATGTCTTGCGAATGCAGGCATTTATGCAGGAGTTGGCGGGTTTAAGGGAAGGGGTTGTGGCGTGATTGAATTCAGTGACTTAAAAGTGGAAGAAGCGGCAGATTATGTGCATAAGAGGGAGCTGGAACTTAAGAATATTGCAAAGGACAAATCCTTGAAAATGGTTGTTAATTCGCCTATGGTGTTCCCCGCATACGACCACGAAAAAAATGCAAGCGATAGGGAGCAAAATAACATATCGCTTGAAGCAAATACGCTTGAGTGGGCATTCAGTTATGACAAAAGAACCTTAAAGCTAAACAAAGATGCTGTTAAGTTTAAGCTGCCATTAAATCTTCCTAAAACTAAGCCTCTAGCGCTTGGTGAAACCAAGTTTGGGCACTGGTCTTTGCGCAAGAAAGACTGGCTTGACAGGATTGAGTATGCAATTGCACAAGGCAGTGCAGCAAATGTTGTGCTGGCAGGAGATGATTTTGAAAGGGCAGCAATATTCGAGCTTTTTGGGCTTGGCAAGTACCTCTCTATGGGCTACGGCGATTTTTACTTTTGCGAGGTGGGACAATGACAAGCACAAACGATGAATCATGGGTTCTTGCAAGTATTGCATTGGTAAGGGAGGGAGATAAGCTTCAACAATACTCAACAAAGCAGTTGAGAAACATTCTGCTCCATCTTAAAACCAAAGGAATAGAGAATTGTCTGCAAAAATGCAAGAATTACCAGCCCAGCGGTGTTTTGAATGCAAGCGAAAAAAAGAAGGCAAATGATTTATTCCTCCAAAAGCTTTCCGACTTGTGCAAGGGCAAGGAAAAAAGTGAGCAAATAAATCTTATGCGCTGGGCTTTTTTAAATATAAACAATATTGCAAATATGAAGGATAAGGAACTTGCAAAGCTTCTCCTGTCTACTGAAGGAGTAAACCTTATTGTGACTGAAAGTATTCTTCAAAAATTCCCAGATAGGATTCCATCCCGCGGGAAACCAAGAGATTATTACAATCAAAAAAGGCGATTCAATCAATATTCAAGAGGGAGGAACTAAAATGGACAATGAAAAACTAAAGCAGATAAACGAAAAGGCGTACGAGCTTGTCGCTACACTTAAATTAAATAATAAGGGAAAATATGACTCAAGGAGCAAAATAAAATCCCTACGAGAGTATCTGCCAAGACAACCCGAAGCCAATGAGCAAGGCATTCTTGATTTTGTGAAGAATGCGAATTATTCACTTTTGCGAGGGAAAGACACGAAGAACTTTCTTCAGGCGCTCTTAAAAATAATAAATGAAATAAAGGGTTATAGCACTGCGGATAAAGTGGTATTTCTCGGTTATTTGATAGGATATGTCTCAATGACAATGGATAGCATTGAAAACCTGCATGATGTCGTTCCGCATACCTTTAAGCAGAATATAAGCCAAATGCTTGAGGCGGAATTTGGAGAAAAGAAAGACGATTTGGCTGAGAAAGTTATAAATTCGGCAAAGCAGCCGGAGCATAAGCCAGCGAGGAGGTACTAAGATGGAGAATGTCCTTAAAAACAGGGTTGTAATTAAATATAAAGTCGTAGCATTAAGCGATATGCATATAGGCGGGCAATCAGGCAATATGCCTGCTGGCTTGGATAATCCTATAATTAAGGATAACAAAGGCAAGCCTTTCGTCCCAGGGAGCAGTCTTAAAGGTGTTCTTAGAAGCAGTTTTGAGCGGCTGGCAAAGGGAGCTGGCATTAAAGTGTGCGATTTGGATGAAAAAAGAGGAGGCTGCGGAAACTGCCCGCCATGCCTGCTTTTTGGCGGGGGTCACAAAAGCGGTGCTATTAAGATAAGGGATGCATTCATTACAGATGATAGTGGAAAGCACCCTTATATAAGAGATGGTGTTAGAATAGATCGGAAAAGCGGAAAAGCTGCCTCTGGCGCAAAATATGATATTGAAGTTGTCCAGAAAGGAGCGAAGTTTGAGGGCGGGATGGTTGTAGAGAACACAGCCACCCCTGATGGAGAATATACAATTTTAGGTGGACTGCTTAGCTTAATAGATTTTTTCAATGAGTTTGTTGCGGGCATTGGCGGAGGCACAAGCAAGGGTATGGGACATGCCAAGCTGGCGATTTTAGAGATGAAGGAATTTACTGCCAATGATTACCTTGAAGGCAAATTTAATGGCAAAGCGCTTGATTTAGAAGCAGTTAAAACTTCGGCTTGTAATTCATGGATGCAATATTTGCTGTCCAGATTGGAGGGTAAAAATGAGATCAGTGAGCAATGACTATTTCTCAAAATTTGAAGGGAAATACGTGTTGAACTGCAATCTCCTTACGCTTGAGCCAATGCGGATTGGGTGCAGTGAGCCGACTGGAGATACACTAAGCGGTTTGCCCATAATCGTGGACAACGAAGGAAAGCCATTTATTCCTGGAACATCATTAAAAGGGGTCTTGCGCTCTGCTTTGGAAAGGGTTTATGCTACTTTCGGCATTGTTAATTCCGAAGATATAAATGCATTGTTCGGGTCTCCTGAGAACAAAGGTAAAATAGTAGCGCATGACGCTTATCTGGACTCTTCTATTGCCTTTAACACTATCGAAGACAAACTCCATTTTGGGGCAGCAACGCTTGGCGTAAGAGGAAATTTAATCCCTCTTGAGGCAATTGGGGCGGGAATATTGTTTTATGTAACGATAGAAATAATCAATGGAAACGAAACTGACGCTGGAAATCTGCTTATTGCCTTGGGGGAATTGGACAGCCTTCGCGCGGGAATCGGCTCTTGGCGCTCACGGGGTTACGGGCTTGTTCAGGTGCAGGGGCCTATGCCAGACAGCCCTATTTTATTGAAGCATGTAGATATTGAAAATGCTGGTTTTGTATGGAGCGATGTAGATGTTGAAAGCACAAAAGAGAAAGCTGCAGATAAATTAAGGAAACTAAGCCATAAGCCAGCATCCGCAGAAGGTTTAGAGGCATATTCCCATGCATATGACGAAAGCCCAAGCGGGACTGTTGCCTGCAAATTTGAGATTGAGCTTCTGAATGACTTTCATGTCAGGGGTGATGATGAGGCAACAGTACTAAGCACTGATGATCCTTATATACCTGGCTCGGTAATAAAAGGATTTTTACGCAGAATTGTTGGAATAGGAAAGTTTACAACCCCATGGGAGAGCAGATCCAATATAATAGTGGGCAGTGCAACGCTTAATTCAGGGGCGCAGTCCAAATCTGTTGTTGAAAAAGACGATTCTGATAATATCGTTGCTATAAAAAAAGGGGCGGTTTTAGAAGGGCATATTATATTTGATAATATGGGAAAAGAAGATATTATAAATGTCATTCGTACATTATCAAAAGAGAATATAATAACCGGAAAGACTTCAGCAAAATCAAACCCAGCTGACAAAAGCGAAGTTCCAAGATTTAATAAAGTTAAATTCAGACTTTCCGAGGCAACAAAATTTTGTGCGGACGAAGAGGATTTTAATCTTAACATAACTAGCCAGCTTAAGAAAGCTGTGGATTAAAGATGAAAGCCCTCATAATCTCCATAGGCGGAACCCCTGAGCCGGTTATATATTCAATAGACAGCCATAGCCCTGACATGGTATTATTATTCTGTTCCGATAAAACAGTGGAAGACATACAATCAATAAAACAAAAGATTAAGGCAAAAGTTCAACATTATGAGAAAGTCATTACAAGGGACCATGAAGATATAATTGCCTGCATAGAAGCAGCCAAAAAATGCGTTGAACTCATTTCAAAGAATGCCAAGCCCACAGATGAAGTCTTTGTTGATATAACCGGCGGCACAAAAGCAATGGCTGCGGGCATGCTTCTTGGGACTTACGGGAACAATTATACTTATTCCTACGTTGGCGGGCAAAAGAGAGACGAAGCCGGAAGAGTCATAAGCACTTCAATGCAAATAAAGAAAGCAGAAGATCCTGCTTTGGTTTTCAAAGACAGTGAAAAAAAAGCAATAACCTCGCTGTTTAACTTGTACAGGTTCGAGGCTGTGTCCGATACCATAAGTAAATTGCAAAAGTCCCAAAAAGACGAGGATTTGTTTAACGGGATTAAAGCAGTTTCAGAAGGATATGCATTATGGGAAAAGTTCCTGCACAAAGAGGCATATTCAAAACTAAAAGAAGGGGTTAAGGCCATAGAAATATATAATAAGTATGCGCATAATGCCGGCTTAGGCAGCATGATTTCGGATATAAAGGAAAACCTTGAATTTTTAAGCAGGATGGGATTTAATCCAAAAATATTGTCTCCCACCCAATACCATATCACGGACTTGTACAGCAATGCCCTGCGCAGGATAGAAGAAAGCAAATATGATGATGCAGTAGCAAGGCTTTATTCTTGCATGGAACTAATAGGTAAGTTTCTTCTTCATAAACAAGGTATCGATGATTCTGATGTTGAAGAAAAAAAGCTTCCGCAGGATGTAAGGGAAAAGTTTGCCATAAAATATAGGGATGTTCGCGGAAAAATAAAGTTGCCGTTAAAAGCGAAATTCCTCTTGCTTGAGCGCCTCGGCATAGAGCAAGGCAAGCTATTCAAGGCAAGGATTGAAACAGATTTCAATCCGCTTATGGCTACAAGGAACAATTCTATTCTTGCGCATGGCATCATGCCCATAGGAGAGGGGCATTGCGAAAGGTTTTCCCTGCTTGTGGCCGAGTTCGTGCTCGAAGAGAGGGTTATATTTCCCAAACTAAAAGCATTTTAATGGCAGGGCGGTTAGCTTTCGTTGGTCTAAGCCCAACAGCTGTAATCTAATCTATAATGGTGTTAGTTATATTTCCTAATGATTAGTACAAAATTTTAAATAAACTTGCAAAGCACTAATCTGGATGGATATACACATAACAACACCGGGAACAAGGATAAAAGAGTGGAACGGGATGCTCTGTATAGAGTTGCCTGAAAGAACATCTATCGAGAGGGTAAGCTATAGTTCTGTTAACAGCATACAGATTAACCAAAACTGTGGCATTACCTCGTCAGTTCTTGCTTCCTTGCTAAAATATAGTATTCCCACAACAATAATGGACAAAAACGGGCACATCTCCGGAATACTTGGGCCTATAGGCAACGAGGACATAGATTTGATTAAGGCACAGATACAGCATGAGCAAAATATTGAAACTGCCCAAAGCATAGTCATGGCTGCAACAAATTCAAAAATGAACTTTTTGAAATATCTTGCAAAGAATATCGGGCTTAATCTCAACAATGAGATCCATGATATATGTTGCTTGTCAGACAAAATTAAACTCGTTGAATCCATAGACAGCTTGCGGGGAATTGAAGGGATGGCAACAAAGCATTATTTTAAAGGGCTTTCTGCTGTTCTTGGCAATTATGGGTTTAACGGGCGAACGCGGAATCCGCCAAGAGATATGGTAAATGCTGCATTAAGCTATGGCTATGGCTTTCTGGCACGAGAATGCCACACTGCCCTTGCAGTGCAAGGGTTCATTCCAAGCATAGGCATATACCATATGAACTATCGGCAAAGGCAAAGCTTAACGTTTGATGTTATGGAACTGTTCAGGCAGGGGTTTGTGGACAGGGCAGTTGTTGCGCTTTTTAATAAAAACATGCTCAACAAGGGATGCTTCATCAGCGACGGAAACTCATGGCTCTTGAACAGGGATGGCAGGCAAACAACCATATGCAGGCTTACAAGAAACATCATGCCCTTCCGCAAAACAGTCAATAAAGAGGTTTCAAAGTTAAAAAAGAGGATTCTGGGGGGCGGGAACTATGAGCCTTATGTATGGACATTCTGGTAATTTTATTATTATGTACGATATAAGCAGCCCGAAACTCACATCCAAAATACAAAGATTATTGGAACGAAGCGGTTTTATAAGAATACAAAAAAGCGTTTATTTGGCTATGGGTTTCCTTTACATACATAATTTGACAAGAGAGATAGAAAACTATTTAAGCAAAAAACTTAGTTATAATATCCGAATATATAAACTCTGCTTAAGTTGCAGTAAACCGGTTTATATGACCGGCGATAGCCCGCTAAATATGGTGCAAACTGCAATTGAAGAGCAAAAACAGGTAGTCATATACTAAAGTGCGAAAGCCATATACCCCGGATGGCTTTTAAGGCAGGCTGAATAACAAGGCAAGATTTGGGCATTTTTGCCATTATCCGGAAGGATTCTTCTGTAATTTCGCTTTGGCACTGCCTAAACCCATTTATTTTAGCTTATTAAGCTGTATAACCCCTGATTATTTCTCAGGATTTTGTTTCGCTAAAAATGAGTTATGCGCCTTAATAGGCTAATTCTCTCTGCTATTTCAAAAAGCAGGGAGAAAATAGTACATAGCAACCTTTTATCTCAATTATATCTATCGCTATCTTGTCTAATTTCAAAA
>JASEIA010000005.1:0-9856 GCA_030018575.1 Nanobdellota archaeon
CTCGTAAACTATTCTCAGTGCCTTCGAAGGTTCACTCGCTACGCTCGTAAACTATTCTCAGTGCCTTCGAAAGTTCACTCGCTACGCTCGTAAACTATAAAAACACCTAACACTGATAATATACACATGAAAAAGAGGTTATTTTGTATAATACTAGCTGTTTTCATCGCAATCCAGTGCGCTTCCGCCTATGTCACAATATCAAGCACGCCGAAAGACAAGTATAACATCGGAGAATCATTCCAGGCTTCAGGCTCTGTGTCTTCAGAGGAAGGCATGGCTGGCTTTGTAAGGACAGGTGTTGAGTGCAACGGGGAAACATTTCCTTCGTCTTTGGTGCCTGTTTCGATAAACGCAGGAGCAAAGCTCAGCATACCTTCACAGGTTGCTGTCCCGCCTGTAATATTCACTTCGTCAATGGTAGGGATTTGCAGCTTAAGGATTGGGCTTGTCAAGGCAGGAGTTGAAGAGGATTATGCGCTTTCGAGGGAATTTGAGGTTGTGAAAGAGCTTAAGGCTGCTTTCAGGGTTCAGGAGAAAAACCTCCAGGCAGGCGTTCCGCTGAAAATTACAGGTGCAATAGCAAGGCTTGACCTTGAGCCTGTAACCGGGCTTGCAGAGATATACAATGTGTTCAGCGGCACAAGGTACCTTGTTTCAGTGCAGGCTGTTAACAAAGGAAACTTCTCATTCACTTATCCCACAAAAGGAATGCCTGCAGGCGCATACACTGTTGAAGTGCTTGCAAAGGACATGTACGGAAATGAGCAGCTTTTTGAGGCTGCATCCTATACACTTTCAGACAAGTTGAAGCTTTCTGCCTCGCCTGACAAGAAAGACTATCTTCCCGGAGAAGAGGCTGTCATAACCGGAGAGCTCAGGAATGTGCAGGATGCTCTTGTGCAGGATGCGCTTGCTTATGTTTTATTCAACGGCGCTGAGACAGTTGTGAGGGTTGTTGACGGCAGGTTTGAGCAGCAGCTTATCATTCCTGGCGATATCAGGTCAGGCAAGCACACTATAAGCATAAGCGCAACTGATAACATAGGAAACTCAGGGGCTGCGTCTGTTGAGGTTTTTGTTGTCCCTGTTGCAGCATCATTAAGGGTTGACATGGAAAATGCAGAGGCAAAGCCCATGGGTTCTGTAAGGATTGTGCCAAGGCTGCTGGATCAGGCAAATGATTTGATTAATGCTGATGTTGATGTTGAAATAAGCGACGGAAAAGGAAGGAATGTTGTTGCCGGAAAATACGCAAGCGGCAAGAAAATGGAATATCCAATACAGCAGCACGCCCCTCCGGGAGAATGGAAAATTACTGCAAGGTATGGCAAGCTTTCTGCAAAGTCCATCTTTAATGTTGCAGAAGTCAGGGACATTAAGATTGAGGTTTCAGGGACAAGGGTTTTGTTCACAAACACAGGCAATGTCAAATGGAAAGACAATGCAGAAATGGAATTGAGCGGCGTGAACGGCGTTTTCACAGCCAAGATGACATCCAACATAAATCCGGGGGAAACATTTGCTGTTGACTTGGGAAAGCAGGCTCCTACAGGAGGGTACACGCTTGCTGTCACTTTGCCTGGCAGGACTGAGACATTCTATGAGTTTGGAATACCTGACGGCAAGGATGTTTACAACCTGAATATTGTTTACATTGTGATGCTCTTGCTTGTTGTAGGGCTTATAACTTATGAGCTTACTTTGCTTTTGAAGAAAGGCGGCAGGATGACCCCCAAGCTGGACAATGACGACCTGAGAAGGCTTTCAAGGAAAGCTGTAAGCAGGGTTGATGCTGAGAATGCAAAAGCCCGTGAAAGGCAGAAAATGGTTGATGATTACAAGCGAATGACGCTTGAAGAGATTAAGAAGACAGAGGCTGCAATGAAGCCCCAGTATCCTGACAGGCCGTGGAGAAGGAGAGTTGAGAGAAGGCCTGCTTCCGCACCTCCCAAGAAAGAGGGCATGGGCGGGGCTGCGAATTTCTTTGGCGGGTTCTGAATAGTTAGTAGCTTGTTGCAGATTATATTTTGCTAATTAAGATGTAATCTTTCTCGTCTTCATCCACTTCCTTCAAATTAAACGCTTTCTTCAGCTTTTCCTTTATTTCAACCGCGTTTGCCGCCTTTTTAAGAATAGTGAATGCATATATGCATCCGTCATTTGAAACTCTTTTAATCTCTTTTATTGCCTTTTCAATGTCTGCGTGGTGCAGGGCTGTTATTGAAATAATTGTGTTAAAGGATTTGTCTGGGAAAGGGATGCTTTCCGCCTTTGCAATGACTTTCTCTCCTTTGTAATTCTTTATCATTTCCCTGGAAGGCTCAAGAGCTATGGCTTTTACCTTAAAGAAAGACGTTGAAATTCCTGTGCCTGCGCCGATGTCAAGCAAAGGCGCCTTTGGCGTTATGTATTTTGCAATGATTTCCAGCTTTCTTAACTGCTCTTCCTTATGCAGGCTATTGTATCCTTTTGCAATGGAAGAATAATAACCCATTTCACCACCAGAACCTGTGCTTGTACTTAGTTATGATTGCTTTCTCATCATCGCACCATTCATCCATCCTGAAGCAAATCTGGTGGTGAAACATTACGCAAAGCGGGTTGTCTGAATGCTCTGCATAGAAAAGGTGCCCGATTTCATGAAGGATTGTATTTTCTATGCAGCCCTCATATGATGATGAAGAGTTTACAGCGATTATGCTATCTCCCCTGTATGCCATGCCTTCCACATTTTTGATGTTATTTTTTACCCGGTCCACAAACACAACTGCAAAGTCTTCCCTGTCACTGATTATACCTCTTAAATCATCTGTGTTTTCTGGCGCAGTGACATCGCTCTTTTTATGCGGAACAAGATTTATTCCGAATTCGGCAAAATAGTTCTGCCTCGCCTTCTCAAAGGCCTCCATCGATTCGTTCCTTTCGTCTTTTGACAGCTTTGAATCCATGTAAATTGCAACATCAATATCAACAATGTCATTTTTGTCAAATCCGCTGAAGAAATTATATATGCTGCAGTATGCTGTGTTTGTACCATAAAGCATGTTCTCATGCTTGTCAATTCCCGCCGCTGCAGCCCCAATTCCCAAAACACCCGATGCTATCAATGCAATGCTCTTTTTTTTCATCTTCTAGTGCCCCGGGCAGAGTATCCTGTAATTGAACCTTGCGAGCCGTTTCAGCGAATCTTCATATTCTCTTGGCGCGCTGTTTGGCAGGTCTGTCCTTCCGAGGATATTGTTATGGAATAATGTGTCGCCTGTGAACAGAATCCTTTTTTCTTTTGCCCAAATGCAGATGCTGCCCCTTGTATGCCCCGGGGTTTCAATTATTGTGAATCTTGAATTGCTTTTTATCGGCTTTAGCTCAACTCCCTTTAATAAAGCATTCGGGTTTGTGCCGAATAATGCAAAAAAAGCGCCTATCTTGTTTTCCTTTAAATCATTGATTTCTGTTTGCGATGCAAAGAACTCAGCATTCTTGAAAACTATCGGGTCTCCAATGTGGTCAAAGTGCAGGTGGGTGTAAATAACTTTCTTGATGTCTGCAGGTGAATATCCTATTTCTTTCAATCCCCTTACGAGCGTTCTTGAGAATTCTTTTGAGCCAAGGTCAATCATTGTGGGGGCATCAATGTCAATAAGGTAGACATTTGAGCATAGCCCTGCCCAGTCAGTGAACTTCCAGACACCTCTTGCAAGCTTTTCTATCCTCATTCGCTCTCTTTTATATGAATTGAAGGTTTATAAGTATTTTGCTAAGGCATTGGCATTTGAACCAGATGCAAAGGCGGCTTGAATTAATGCATTTTACTGCTTTCGAAGGCAATTAAGTAATTGTTTTATTGCCTCTTTTTTAAGGTTGGCATAATTTTTTGCAAAGCTTTATATATCCTTATAATATTCGTTTCTTGAAATTGCTTTTGGCAGTTTTATAAAATAACATGGAGTGAGAACAAATGAAAAGAGCATTAACAGCGATTGTCGCGGCAGCGGGAATTCTCGGCTGCGCAAGAGACGTGCCTGTATACAGCCCCCAGCCGGAGGTTGTGCAGGAAGTTCCGGGAGAGTTTGCATTGTATAAGTCAGTATGGAGCGATGCAGAGCAGCTGAAGCTGTCCTTCTATGCAGAGGGCGTTGACGGGACAAGACTTGCGGATTACAGCTGGTCCAGGTTTGAGCCAAGGGATTCAGCAGAATGCCTTAAGGAGAAGCTTACAGCAAAACTGCGTGTTGATTTTCCTGAAGAAGGCATAGCGGGTTGGGTGGATGTATCCATGGCAGATGATGCATGCAACCTTTCAGTTGATTCATGCAACGGCACATATACTCCGGATAATGGAAATCAGCAGAATATTTCAACAGATGTCTGCGGCTCATCTGACGAGACTTTTGCAAGTTTGAAAGAAGCTGTTAACGCCAGCTTCTACAACATAGACGAACAAGTAGGGCTCTGGCACAACAGAAAGGGATTATAATCCCTTTTTTATTTTCTTTTTTTACAGTGTATAATATAACTTTATGCACTTAAGAAAGCGAGCAATTTGCGAAGCTTTCTTACAAAGAATTCAAATCAACTTTCTCTTCATTTCCTGACTTCATGTCTCTTATTGTGACTTTCCTCTCTTTCAAGTCCTTTTCTCCAACAATCACTATTTTCTTGGCTCCAATTGAGTCAGCATACTCAAACTGCTTCTTCAGGCTCTTTCCTGCCAAATCCATTTCAACATTTGCCTTTTTTCTTAATTTCCCAGCTATTTCAACTGCCTGCTTTACAACTGCCTGGTTCACAGGAGCAACATAGTAGTCAACCTCCGGATTTGCAGCAGGCATCTTGTTTAGTTTCTTAAGGAATAATCCCAATACAACATCTCCCATTCCATAGCCAACTCCAGGGCATTTCTCGCCGCCAAAGTCAGAAACCAAATCATCATACCTTCCGCCGCCTGCAATTGCGCGGAACTCGCCTGACTTGTCAAACACCTCAAACACAGTGCTTGTGTAATAGTCAAAGCCGCGCATTATCGTGAAGTCTATTTTGCAGTATTTGAAAATGTTGTATGCATTCAGCCAGCCGATAAGTTCCATTAATTCCCTATACCCTTTCTTGCCGCTTTCATCAAGCTTTTCCTCTTTTATGTCCGCTATCTGTGACTTGAGCATAACAAGAATATTGTCAATTGCCTCCTGCTTTACATTCAGGTCTTTCAATGTGAGTATGAAATCCTTTTCAGACAGCTTGTCTTTCTTGTCAATAACCCTGCTCACTTCCTGTAATTTTGATTTTTCAACTCCTGCTCCAAGAATTAATGATGCAATCAGTTTCCTGTTGTTCAGCCGCACGTAAAAGTCATTTTCAGTGCAGCCGAAGCTTTTCATTATTTCAACAGCTGTTGCAATCACCTCTGCATCCGCCATCATGCTTTCTGCGCCAAGGCAGTCAACATTCATCTGGAAAAATTCCCTTAATCTTCCTGACTGCGGCGCCTCATAGCGCCAGCATCTTGCTATTGAAAACCATTTTATCGGCTTTTGCAATTCCTTTTGCTTTGCCGCAACCATCCTTGCAAGAGTAGGGGTTAATTCAGGCCTTACTGCAATTTTCTTTCCGCCCTTGTCTTCAAAGCAGTACATCTGCTCAGGAATTTCAGCGCCTGACTTCAATGTCCATAACCCTGCAGGCTCAAGCATCGGACCGTCGAATTCCTGGTAATTGAATTTCCTTGCTGCTGCTTTCCACACATTGAAGATTAGGTTAAGCTCATTCATCTCTTTCGGATAAAAGTCCCTTGTTCCCTTAAGCCCTTGAACTGATGTCATATTGCACCTCTCTTTGAGTATTTAGGGCGGCAGTAGGGACTTGCGTCCCTGGCCGCCATTCGCTCACGCTCAGGGCGGCATGGGGGAATCGAACACCCGTCACAAGGTCCACAGCCTCGTATACTAACCACTGTACTAATGCCGCCATCTGTCAAGAACACGCTGTTCTTGAGCATGCCAGAAATTTCGACGCTCGAAATTTCTAAGCATGTAAAACAAAGAGAACTAATTGGTATATATTTAAAAATGCTTCGCATTTTTGAATATCCGAAAACCGAAGGTTTTCGAATATAAAACTGACTATAACAACTTCCAATGAAGACAATCACTGAGCTTGTTCATTTGTATACTCCAACATATATATTCCAGTATATGGGTATATTTAAGCCTTTCTATTTGCCAAAAAACGGAATTTTATCTATAAAAGGAATTTCGTTGACAAGCGGCCTTTTCTTATACCTGTCCCTGTACTCTTCCGCCTTCTCCGGATACCTTAAGAAGTAAGCAATCTCAGGCTCGTGCATAATCCCGTAGATGCCGTGCGCCTCTTTCAGCCCCCTTGTTTCTGCGAATTTCTCAATGAATTCTGTGTGCGACAATGAGCGGAGAGTGCAGAACCTCCTGAAAAATTTCTCTCTCACGCAGGATTCAATATAACCGTGTTCCAGCCTTTCAGGCAGGCGGATGTCGCTTACGAAAATAGGAGCATCCCCTATTATCATCACGAGGCGCTCGTTCTGCTGTGCGTCAAGAGCCATAAGGTGTTCCATGTCCTCCTTGCATTCCCTGCTTTGGAATTTTGAAAATATCCATGAAACAAGCCCGACTCCATAAACCATTCCAAAAGCCCTTGCGCTGTCAAGAAGAGGGACATACTTGCACTCGTCAATCCTGTTCTGGTCTATAAGATTTGGAAGCCTGAACAGCCTTTTCAGGTTTGTTTCGCAGACAACATCCCCTATTCCCCTGAAATTCTCGCGGACATAAGGAATCCTCTCCTCAATATGCATCAGCCCGTGAATGCAGTAGTCAATGCCGCTCTTTTCAACAAGAGTGCCCGGGATTTTGCATTTCCTTTCCTGCGGCATTTTAACAGCGCCGTACATTGCGCCATAATAAAACATCATGTCAAAACTCTGGAATTCATCCCCTCCTTCCTCGCCAAGAACTATCTTTTCAAGCTCATTCCAGCATTCAACATTCTCAAGAAATTCAACATTTTCTTCAGCTTCATCAGGATGTACCCATAGAGGCATTTACTATTATATAATGGTTTTTTAGGTTTATAACCTTTTGCAATGGGAAAACAGGAATTCTTGCATCAAAGGCGCCTTTTTCCTCCTTACTTCTTATAGGTTAACTTTAAAAAAGCGCCTTACCATTAATTAGAGTGGTGATAGCATGTGCGTATTATCAAAAGACAAGATACTGAAGCTGATTAACAAGGGAAAAATCAAGGTTGAGCCTTTTACGCCTTCAAATGTGGGGCCTGCGTCAATTGACTTAAGGCTCGGAAACGAGTTCAGGGTTTTCAAGAAAGGCGGGGCGATAACAGCTGATGAAAGCGTAAGGCAGGAATCTTTTACGAATTTAGTGAAGGCGGAGAAGATTACTCTGAAGCCGGAAGAATTCGTGCTTGCGATAACAGAGGAAAGGATAACATTGCCTGAAAACACCTGCGGCTTTCTTTACGGCAGGACAAAGTTTGCAAGGCTTGGAATAATGGTGCACGCGACTGCATCATTCATACAGCCGGGCATTTCAAACAGGCAGGTGCTTGAGATAAAGAACATTTCACCCCGCCCGATTGCGCTGAATCACGGGCTGAGGATTTGCCAGCTTATACTGATGAAAGTGCACGGAAAAGGCAAGTATATTGGATGGGCTGCAAAACAGGAGGGGCTCTGATGGCTGATTCCCTTGGCGGAATGTATAATTCAAAGGTAATGAAGCGCTTCTCAAAGCCCAAGTTTGCAGGAGAGATAAAAAATGCTGACGGCGTTGGGGAAGCGGGGAATATGCGCTGCGGAGACGTGATGAGGGTTTATCTGAAAGTGAAGAACAATAAAATCACTGACATCAGGTTCAAGACCTTCGGCTGCGTTGCTGCAATAGCTGCCTCTGACGCTATGTGCCAGCTTGCAAGGGGAAAGACACTGAGTGAGGCGATGAAGATTACTGACAAGCAGATTGCCGATTCTCTTGGAGGGTTGCCTTGTATTAAGCTGCACTGCTCTGTGCTTGGATCTAATGCCTTGAAAAAGGCAATTGAGAATTATAAGAAAAATAAAAAATAAGTTTTAGAACATTTCAGGCGCTTTTTCTGCTTCTATTGCACGATTCCTGAAGACTCTTGCTTCCAGGTTTAAGCCTGCTTCTTCTGCAATCATTGCAGTTTTCCAGTGTTCTGTGCCTTTTGCAGATTCTTCAATGGCTCTTGCATACAGCTGCGCTGCAGACCTTTCATTTCCAATTTCTCTTTCAATTCTTGCCGCGCCCACATAATCGCCTTTGTCCAGCCTTTCTTTAACAGCAGCCATATAAACATTATGAGCACTGTTCCTGTCACCCATTCGCGCGAAAACACGTGCAGCAGACAGCATCTTGTTTGCTTTCATGTAATTATTGGCTGCCCGCCTGTGCATATTACAGTCATTTTTGGCAAGCTTTTCTGCCAGCCTTGCTGCAGCAAAGTGATATCGTTTACTTTCACAATAAGCCACGCCCTGCTCTCCTTCAAATATTGGTTCCATATTTTTGCCTCCTTAAGGTTTATTTCCTTTTAGATGCAGATACCCTTATATAAATCTATCTTTGGGAATATTGTTTGTATGATATTGTAAGAAAAAATAGAAAGCCCACTTAAGTCCCGAAATACCTGTCCCCGAAATCGCCCAACCCGGGAAGAATGTACGCCTTGCCATTAAGGCTCTTGTCTATTACGCCTGTTACGACTTTTACTTTCGGGAATGCTTCTGTGAATGCCTTTATTCCCTCTGGGCATGAGATTAGGCTTACGAAGATTATCTTTTCCTCTTTTACGCGTTTTTCTTTCAGTATTTCAACTGCTTTCTTTGCAGAACCGCCTGTTGCAAGCATCGGGTCAAGCAGCAAAACATACCTCTCTGCTATGTCTTTTGGAAGCTTGCTGTAGAAATGAATCGGCTTTGCTGTTTCCTCGTCTCTCTGGATAAGTATCTTTCCTATTCTTATCTTTTGGCAGATGTCCCTTGCCGCTTTTTCCATCGCCTCTCCTGACCTGACTATTGAGACAGCGCAGATTTTTCCAACGAATTCCTTGCCGTTGAAAGCGCTTCCAGTGGGGGTTTTTATTTGCTTTTCCATGGTAGGAAGAAACTCTGTTGCCTTTTCAACAAGCAGCCTTATAATCCTGTCTGCGCAGAATATGAATTCATCTCTCTTTGTTTTTTCATCCCTTAGAATCGTGTACAGTGCTATGAACTGGCCTGTCTGCTCAAGCTCGTGGACGCCCATGATTATAGAGATAGGATTGAGGTTTATTAATCTGATGGAGAAAGCAGGAAACAGAAAGCCCGCCTCCGGCATTAATTCCTTATTTTCTTCAGAATCTTCAACAAATCGCTGAACTTCACTGCCCTGTAGTCTGCATAAACTATCTTTCCTTTTCCGAGATAGCCGTATCTTGCGAATATTGTTTTCATGCCGATTGACTTTGCGCCCTTTATGTCCTTGTCAGGCCAGTCGCCGATGAAGACAGCTTCATTTGGCTTTACTTTTAATATCTTCAATGCCTTCTTGAACGGAAGCCTTGACGGCTTTTTTCTTCCTGTGTCTTCATATGCAATGGCTGTGTCAAAGAATTTTGTAAGCTTTAATTTCTCAAGCCTTTGGTACACTTTCAGCTTTGGCGCGTCCGATACAATGCCTAATTTGTAATGCTTTTTCAATTTCTTCAATGTGGGAATCACTCCGGGATACGGCTTGATGTTTTTCCACTTGCTTGAAGTGTAAGCATTTATTCCTGCAGCAAGAATCATCTCGTTGCATTGCTT
>JASEIA010000005.1:9866-28210 GCA_030018575.1 Nanobdellota archaeon
GTTTTTTTAAGAACCTCTGGAACGGCTTATTGCTTTCAATGCCTGCCTTCATGTATTCTTTCATGAGGGATTGTTTTGCCTCTTTTACGGGCATTTTCAATCCGGCTTTGCACATTGCCCTTGCAGCGTTGTTTGTGGCAAGTGTCTTCCATTTCATGAAGTCAGATATAGTATTGTCGAAGTCAAAGAGGATGGCTTTTATCATACTATATATAATAGGGGGAGAGGGTATAAAAAGGTTGTTGGAAGGCAAGCATACGGCGTGCTTTTCGTTATTGCAGGCATTTGTGCATTTATTCAGGTGAGATTTGACGACGGAACACTTTTTTGCCTTTCAGCTATGTTGGAAAAACGCGCCTTTTGAGACTTGTTTTCCGAAACCTTTTCAGCAAATTGTCTTGATATTTCAACTCTTATGAAAATCCTGCGGAATTTTGAGCGAAGGATTTATGAACTAGTTGTTTACAATGCAACATTGGCTTGATTTGCCTTTGCTTGCCATACCGAAAGGCATTCGCACTTTGCTTGAAAACGCTTTGCGTTTTCGGTGTGCCGAAACTCTTCGAGTTTCCAGCTCGTTTGAAACCTTTCGTTGCTTTGCACCGAAAGGCATATAAATGTTTGAATAAATCAAACAATTGTTTGAAAAATGCAAACAATAATCAAGCCGGCTGTATGGAAGATAATGGGCGCTTTTTACAGGAATAAGAACGCCCCGCTCCATCTCAGGGAAATGGCAAGGAATGTGAAAATGAATGAAAGCAGCATTTCAAGGCAGCTTAATCTGCTTGTAAAAGCAGGGATGCTGAATGAAGCAAAAGACGGGAACATGAAGAAGTTTTCAGCCAGCAGGCAGGCAATATGCTCCTTATTTCCCCTATTTGATTATGAGCGGCTTGAAAAGCTCCCGATACTCAGAAGGGATGCAATAAAACTTTATCTTGAAAGGATTGGCTCAAAGCCTGTTTTGGCTGTTGTCTTCGGCTCGACTGCAAAAAACTCTTACAAGGACGATTCTGACATTGATATTCTGGCTGTTTACGGCACAAGGCAGGACAACAGGCTTGCTTGCAAGGAAGCCGAGGCGCAGACAGGCATTCACATACAGGAGTTTCAGATTGGCGAGGCAGAATTTTATAAAGAGCTTTTAATGCAGCAGGACAAGGTTGTGCAGTCTGCGCTTGCGTCCGGGTTTCCTGTTTTCAACCGCAGGTATTATTATGAGAGGGCGTTTAATGAAAGAACGCGAGCTTAATGCGCTTTTCAATGGCAAGGGGCTTCTTGATGGGAGGATTGAAAAGCTCTTTCTGGCTAAGGCGCTGTTTAAGGTTGATTCTGATGATTCTGAAATCAAGGGGCATATGGAAAAGGCAGAGCATAACCTGCGCTTTGTGAGCGTTGCATTGAAGATGGGCTATACAGACTGGGCAGTGACCGGCTGTTATTATGCCATTTACCAGGCTGCGCTTGCCTTGATTCTTAACAAGGGATTTTTTTCAAAAAGCCATGATGCAACGCTTTGCATTCTCATAAGGCATTACTACAAAGGCTCTCTTGGAAAACAGGACATTGAATTGTTTAACAAGGCTTACCTTGACAACCAGAACATAATCTCTTATGTTGAATCTAAAACAGAGCGGGAGAAGGCTTCTTATTCAACGCTCTTGCATTTTAACAAGGAGCAGGTTAATGCTTTAAGGGTTAAGGCAATGCTCTTCGTGCGCAAGTGCGCGCTGGTGCTGGAGAAGAGGTAGGCGATCCTCAGGCGTGAATTCCTTGATGTAAGGCAAGGATCATCTTTATAAATCTCTGTGCGATCACGTCTTGTTATGGAATTTATTGTAGCTTATTATCGTGCAGACGGCACTCATGTCGTTAAGGAAGTTGAGAGCATTAAAGCTAAAGATATTGAAACGGCGTTTGAGAAAACACAGAATAACTTTACGGCTAATATAGTAATACCCAAGAATAAGAAGAATAAAGCGAAAGTTGCCAGGTTATTAAAGATGTTTTAGGTGTGAGCAGAAGCAGGATTTTGATGTAAATTCTGCTCTTTTTAATGAATTAAATGCCTCCTGAATCATTTCTCCAGATGCGAAAGGTTTATATATAACCTATTATAACTAGTTATAATAAGTACTAACGCGGAGGGAAAAATTTGAGATTGAAGATAAGTCCACATGCACTGGGCACAATGGTTGTCAAAGGAATAGATGAAGAAATGATAAGAAGAGCTATAAAACAAGGAGCTATATCGAAGCAGACAGACGGATTGCTCGCAAGGTATACTTATGTAGAAGTTGCATATAAAACCCGTGGTGACTTATACATAATCAAGACCGTTAAAGTTGTAAATTAATGTAAACATAGAATAGGGAGGAAATATGAAAAAAAACAAGCCTGAAGGAGATAAATGTTATATTTGTGAGGAAGGAAAATTAATAACTAAAAAAGTGCCTTATATTATATTTGGAATAGAAATAGGTAAATTTGAAGCTGAAGTTTGTTCAAAATGTAAAGAAATATTTTTTGATGAAGAGACTTCTAAACAGATTATACAAAAAACAAAAGAATTAGGACTTTGGGGTCTTGAATCAAAAACAAAGGTAGGCAATGTAGGATCTGCATTAGATATTAGATTAAGTAAGAGATTAGTAGACTTTTACAATATAAAAAAGGGAGAAGAAGTGATTATATATCCCGAAGATAAAAATACATTGAGAATAGAATTAATATCTTGTCAAAAATAAAAAGAATTAATATTTGAATAATTATTTAATAAATTATTTAATTCCTTTTCAGAATATCTACTTAGATCTGGTAAATTATTTTTATTTTTTCAAAGAAATTCTTTATTTAGGGGTTTCAAGGGGGGTTCCCTTGCCTCATTTTTCACATCTTTACCAAAACCTTTTCTCGCTTCGTTCGAAACCTCACGATTCGCCACGGCTCACCGTAAGGTTTATAAACAACCCAATATATCCATTTCCTAATCAAGTGAAGTTCGTACGGAGCTTTTCTAACAGGCGAGTGCAGGGCCGAAGTCTTTAGCCCCGCTATCCGGAAGGATAATCAGAATGTGATGCTCTTAAGGCACTGTTAGCGCTATGCGCAATGTGCTGCTTTGTTAGACACTATATATACAAGGAGACAAAAGATAAACAATGGCAGGCGCAGGACAGATGCACCACCCCCACAGGGGAGGAATGCAGTTTTGGCCCAGAAAGAGGGCTGCAAGAGCGCTAGCTAAAGTAAGAAACTGGGTTCAGCACAAGGATGTCAAGCCCGAGGGATTCATTGCATACAAGGCAGGCATGACACATGCAATGGTTCTTGACAAAAATTCTAATTCACCGACAAAAGGAATGGAAGTAAGCAGAGCAGTCACAATCATTGAATGCCCGCCGATGAAAGTCTCGGGAATAAGATTCTACAAAAATTCAACAGATGGATTAAAACTAGTCAGTGAAGTTTTCTCATCAAAGGTTGACAAGGAATTAAAAAGAAAAACCGGCGCGGGAAAGAACACAGAAGCGCCAAAGGAATTTGACGACGTAAGGCTTGTTGCCTACAGCCAGCCAAGGCTTACTGGCATCGGGAAAAAGGCGCCTGATGTTTCAGAAATAGCAATCGGCGGAAGCACGCCTGCTGAAAAGGCGGAATACGCAAAAACACTTCTTGACAAGGAAATAAAAATAGCAGACATATTCAAGGAAGGGCAGTTGATTGACGTCCACGGAGTTTCAAAAGGAAAGGGATTCCAGGGCACTGTAAAGAGATACGGAGTCAAGAGGCGCCAGCACAAGTCAGAGAAGACAATCAGGGGAGTAGGAACATTAGGCTCATGGCACCCGAACAGGGTTCTCTACACAGTTGCTCAGCCCGGCAAGATGGGATTCCACCAGAGGACAGAATACAACAAGCTGATTTACAAGATAGGCAATAAGCCGGAAGAAATAAACCAAGACGGCGGAATAACACATTACGGAAACGTAAAGGCTGATTATGTTTTAATAAAAGGCTCTGTTGTCGGCGTAAAGAAAAGGGCAGTCTTGCTCAGCCAGCCGATGAGGCAAAAGGCAAAGTTCAAGCACGTGCAGCCTGAATTAACATACATAAGCACGGCATCAAAGCAGGGAATGAGATGAAGGCAGAACTATTATCACTCGATGGAAAAAAGGAAAAGGAGATAACTCTTCCTGAGCAATTCACAGAGGAATTCAGGCCTGACGTAATCAAAAGGGCTGTTCTTGCAATACAGGCAAACAAGAGGCAGAAATACGGGGTCACTGAAACAGCTGGCAAGAGATATTCTTCAAGGCTTTCAAGAAGGAGAAGGCAGTACAGGGGCAGCTACGGAAAGGGAATTTCAAGAATCCAGAGAAAAATCATGTCCAGAAGGGGCGCTCACATTAACATGGTTGGGGCATTTGTTCCAGGCGCAAGAGGCGGAAGAACAGCCCATCCTCCAATCGCCGCAAAGAACTGGGGGCAGAAAGTAAATGACAAGGAAAGAAGGCTTGCAATAAGGTCTGCAATAGCGGCAACTGCAAACAAGGAAATAGTTGCGGCAAGGGCTTCTTTCTCAAACGTTCCATTAATAATCGCGGAGGGAATAGAATCAATTGCAAAGACAAAGGATGTCGAGGCACTGATGCTCAAGCTCGGAATGGAGAAAGAGATTGAAAGAATCAAGGAATCAAAGGTAAGGGCAGGCAGGGGTAAGACAAGAGGCAGAAGGCACAAGAACAAGTCAAGCGTCTTGTTTGTTGTTTCAGGAAAGTGCCCGCTTCAAAAGTCTGCCAAGAACCTGCACGGAGTTGATGTTTCAGATGTAAAGTCATTAAATGCAGAGCTTCTGGCTCCAGGCGCAGTGGCAGGAAGGCTTACTGTGTGGAGCTCAAAAGCAGTTGAAAAAATGGACAAGGAGAAGCTGTTCAGATGATTACCGAGCAGAGCGAAGGGAATCTTCGAAGGTGCTGGAAAATCCAAGATTTTCTGCACACCGAAACGAAGTTTCGATTGAACGGAGTGAACTGAGAATGACTAGCATACACTCAGTAATAAAGTTCCCGCTGACAACTGAAAAGTCAGTAAGGGTAATGGAAGCTGAGAACAAGCTGATATTCATAGTTGACAGGCAGGCTTCAAAGCACGAAATCAAGAGGGCTGTTGAAGATATGTTCAAGGTAAAGGTTGTAAAGGTAAATACAGCAATACTGCCGTCAGGCGAGAAAAAGGCTTATGTTACGCTGGCTGCTGAAACTCCGGCAATAGATGTTGCGACAAAGCTGGGATTGATCTAATATGGTCTGCGAACAAAGTGAGTGTGCTCGAAAATCCGAGATTTTCGGCACGGTAGAAAGCCCGAGGCTTTCTGCGCACCGAAAACGTGCGACGTTTTCGATTGCCCCGAAACAAAGTTTCGATGGGAACGGAGTGAACTGAGAATGGGCAAGCGATTATTGCAGCAGAGGATGGGGAAAGGTTCCCTTACTTACAGGAGCCCAAGCCACAGGTTCGTGGGCACATTAAAGCACAGGAATTATGATGAAGCTGAAAAAACAGGCATTACAGAAGGCAAGATAGTTGACTTGGTAAACTGCCCCGGGCATTCAGCGCCATTGGCAAGGGTTGCATACGGGCCAAAAGAAGAAGTTCTTGTTCCGGCGCCTGAAATGGTAAAGGTTGGCGACGAGGTAAGGTCCGGCGCAGGAGCTCCTGTTGGAACAGGCAACACACTGCCCCTGAAAAATATCCCCGATGGAACACTTGTATATAATATTGAACTGCAGCCAGGTGATGGCGGCAAACTGGCAAGAACAGCAGGCTCTTTTGCCAGGGTTGTCACAAAGCTAGGAAACAGGGTTGTTGTTGAGCTTCCTTCAAAAAAGCAGAAGGAATTCCTTGCAGACTGCAGGGCGACAATAGGAATCATTGCAGGAGCTGGCGCAAAGGAAAAGCCGTTCTTGAAGGCAGGAAAGAGATGGCATGCAAAGAAGGCAAGGGGAAGGAAGTACCCGAGAACAAGCGGAGTTGCCATGAACGCAGTTGACCATCCGTTTGGATGCGGAAGGGGAAGGCATGTCGGAAGGCCCAAGACTGTCTCAAGAAACGCCCCTGTAGGAAGAAAGGTAGGGCTTATAAGCTCAAGAAGAACAGGAAGGAAGAGGAAGTAAAATGGTAAAGAAAGAATTCACTTACAGGGGAAAGACAATTGAAGAGCTTCAGAAGCTTAGCATTGAGGATTTTGCAAAGCTGGTTCCTTCAAGATTAAGAAGGTCACTGCTTCGCGGCTTTAATGACGCTGAAAAGAAACTGCTTGCAAAAATCAAGAAGTACAAGGCGGGAAAGACAAAGAAGCCCGTAAAGACGCACTGCAGGGAAATGGTCATACTTCCTGAGATGGTTGGACTGACAATTCACATTCACAAGGGCAAGGAATTTGCGCCAATAACAATAGAGCCTGACATGCTGGGGCATGTTTTGGGCGAATTCACAATGAACAGGCAGAAGGTAACGCACTCAGCGCCTGGAATCGGAGCCACAAGGAGCAGCGCGTCAGCGTCGGTGAAGTAAACATGGTAGATAAATTGACTGCAACTGCAAAGGGAATGTCGCTTCCTATTTCAAGGAAGCAGGCTGTTGAGGTATGCAGGTTTATCAACAGAAGGGACATTGAAACAGCAAGGAAAAGGCTCAAGAGGGTTCTTGAGTTCAAGATGGCTGTTCCCTCAACAAAGTTCAAGAGAGACATACCGCACAGGGCTGGAAGCGTAGGGCCTGGAAGATTCCCGATAAAAGCAGCTGAGATGATACTTGGAGTCTTGGATTCTGCTGTTTCAAACGCAGAAAACAAGGGAATGAAAGCTTCATCGCTGGTTGTTACAAAAGCATCCGCGTGCAAGGGTCCAACTGCGTGGAGATACGGAAGGCAGTCAAGAAGGCACGCAAAAAGGACTCATGTTGAGATAGTTGTTGAGGAAGGCGAAGCTAAGAAGAAGGAAGTTAAGCCTGCCGTGAAAGCAGAGAAGCCGCAGGCGGAAGCAAAGCCTGAGCAGAAAGCGAAGTCTTCCGAGCAAAGCGAAGTCGCGCGAGCAGAGCGAAGTGCGGCTTCGAACGAAAGTGAGAAAGGAAAGCTTGGAGCGCAAGCGACAAAGGCGGACGAAACAAAGGCAGTTAAGGAAGTGCAAAAGGCGCCTTTTGAGGGGGTAAAATAAAATGGGATTAGCAAACAAAATCGGAAAAGGCATGACGCTTGTAGGATTGATAGGATGGTTTTATACATCCTGCTTCACAGTGCCAAAACCTTTGCTTGCCGAGGGAGATAATAAGGCATATAGCTCATACCGCGAGCATCCGGATTATTACTGGCTTCCAGATACATTCATGGGAATAGGCATTGCAGGGCTTATTATTGAAGGGTCCACATGCGCATATGAGAGAAGGAAGAATAAGAAGGAGAAAAAGAAAGAATGATTGAGAGAAAATTCGTTGCAGAGAAGATGAAGGAGCTTGAAGTGGAGGAATACATTGCTCAGGAGATTGGAAAGGACAAGTACAGCTATCTGCAGATAAAGAGAACACCTCTCGGAGAGAAAATCACAATCTACACTTCAAAGCCCGGATTCATTGTAGGCAAGAAAGGGGAAACAATCAAGAAGATGACTCATGTCCTGAAGAGCAAGTTCAAGATGGAAAACCCGCAGGTTGAGGTTGCCGAGTTTGACAATCCTGATTTGGATGCAAAGTCAGTTGCTGACTATGTTGCGGGCTCGCTTGAAAGGTTCGGAGCAAACAGGTTCAAGTCAATCGGATACAGGTGCCTGCAGAGGATAATGGATTCAGGAGCTCTTGGCGCTGAAATCAGGATTAGCGGAAGGGGAGTTCCGAGCAGCAGGGCAAAGTCTTGGAGATTTTACGCAGGCTATCTTAAGAAGTCAGGAGACATAGCTGTTTCGCAAGTGCTTAAGGCAATCACTTCAGCAAACCTGAAGTCAGGAAGCGTAGGGATAAAGGTAAGCATCATGCCGAAAGATGTTGTGCTGCCTGACAGGATTATATTCACAACAGCGGCTGAAAAAGCCGGGGAGAAAAAGGAAGAAGCTCCCAAGGAAGAGAAAGCAGAGGATGCAAAAGCAGGGGAAGCTGTTGAGACATTGAAAGAAGAGGCAAAGAAGGAAAAGAAGAGCAAGCATAAGAAGAAGGAAGGCGAAAAGAAAAAGCAGGAGAAAAAAGAAAAGCTAAAGAAAGAGGAAAAAGAAGAAGAAAAGAAGGAATCACAATGACCAAGAAAGCCAAGGCAATAAGGGGAATGGGGAAGGGGCAGATGCTTGAGAAGATGGTTGAGCTTAAAAAAGAGCTCCTGAAGATGAATTCCCAGATTGCGGTCGGCACCTCGCCTGAAAGCCCTGGAAGGGTAAAGCAGATAAAGAAGGAAATCGCAAGAATACTCACTATTATGAGCGAGCCTTTGAAACAAAAGGCAGCAGTGGCTCCGCAAGGGGCTGCTGGGAAAGCAGTAAAGCGCACGGAGGCTGGAAAAACTAAATGAGCGAAGTCTGCTCAAAGTGCGGGTTGCCCAAAGATCTTTGCGTTTGTGAGACAATCGCCAAGGAGGAGCAGAAGATAGCGGTCAGGCTTATCAAGAAAAAGTTTGGCAAGCTGTCAACCCTTGTCGAGGGCATAAACGACAAGAACATCAACGTGAAAGACCTCCTGAAGGAGCTCAAGTCCAAGCTCGCTTGCGGCGGGACAATGAAGGGCGGAGTGATAGAGCTTCAGGGGAACCACCTCACAAAAGTCAGGCAAAGCCTGGTCGAGTTTGGGTTTCCTGCATCAACAATCAAGGTGCAGGGTTGATGAATGACGTCATCAGGCACGAGCTCATAGGGCTTGAAATTGAGGTTACCGCCTCAAAAAACAAGAGCCTTGTGGGAATCAAGGGAAAGGTTGTGGACGAGACGAAAAACACGCTCAAGGTCATGGCAGGCAGCCGTGTGCTGACTATCATGAAAAATGCGATAATGTTCAAGGCGAATATCGGCGGAAAAGCCGTCGAGATTGACGGGAACTGCATCATGGGCAGGCCCGAAGACAGGATAAAAAAATGAAAACGGAAAAACAAAAAACAAGAAAACTTGGAATTGAAGTGAAGGCGCCTGCTGCAGTATGCACTGACAGGCACTGCCCGTTCCACGGAACATTAGGGCTTCACGGAAGGACATTCACAGGAAAGATTGTAACTACTGATTACAACAGGACTGCAAGCATTATGTGGGACAGGAGCGTTTACCTGCCTAAGTATGAAAGATACGAGCTTAGGAGAAGCAAGGTAAAAGCACACAACCCTGACTGCATCGGCGCAAAAGTAGGCGACATGGTAAGGATAATGGAGTGCAGGCCCATTAGCAAGACAAAAAGCTTCGTGGTAATAGAGAAGCTGGAGACAAAAGAATGAAAGCAGTTCCGGCGTATGTAACAAGGTCTTTGCCTCTTGGCGCAAGGATTAAAACCTGCGACAACTCAGGCGCAAAAATCTTACATCTCATAAATGTAAGGACAATCAAGACAACCAGAAGAAGGGTTCAGTCAGCAGGAGTAGGCGACTTGATAATGGCGTCTGTTTTGAAGGGAAAGCCTGAAATGAGAAAGCAGGTTGTGTTTGGAATAATCGTGAGGCAGAAGAAGGAATACAGAAGGCCGAACGGCCATAGAGTAAAGTTCGAGGACAATGCTGCAATCGTGCTTAAGGATGTCAAGGGAAACCCCAAGGGTACAATGTTCAAGGGGCCAATTGCCAAGGAAGTTGCAGACAGATGGCCTTTAGTGGCAAAGGTCGCGAGCGTGGTGTTATAAAATGGCAGAAAAATGGAGCAATAAGTGGAAAGGCAGCAAGAGGCCGAGAAAGCAGAGGAATTATGCTTACCAGGCCCCTTTGCATATAAAGCAGAAATTTGTTTCAGCGCACCTCTCAAAAGAGCTAAGGAAAAAGCACGGAAAGAGAAGCATAGGAATAAGGAAGGGCGACAGGATAAAAGTCTTGAGAGGGCAGTTCAAGGGAAAGACAGGAGCTGTCTCAATGGTTAATATAAAGGAATCAAAGGTTGCTGTTGAAGGCATAGATAACATAAGAAAGGACGGAACCAAGACACCTTACATGTTTGTGCCTTCAAACCTGATGATTACAGAGATTATGCTTGAGGACAAGCAGAGAAAAGCAATGCTGGAAAGGAAGGGAAAGTAATATGGTATGCGAACGAAGTGAGTGTACCCTCGATGGTGCTCGAAAATCCGAGATTTTCGGCACGGTAGAAAGCCCGAGGCTTTCTGCGCACCGAAAACGTGCGACGTTTTCGATTGCCCCGAAACAAAGTTTCGATGGGAACGGAGTGGACTGAGAATGGCTAAAAGACACTTGAAAAGAATGAACGCGCCAAAAACATGGCCGATTGCAAGAAAAGGAATAAAGTGGATAGTAAGGCCGCAGAGCGGGCACCTTCTCCAGCACAGCATGCCTCTTGCAATAATGCTCAGGGAAATGCTCAAGCTTGCAAGAACTGCAAAAGAATCAAGGACAATACTCAACCAGAAGCTTGTTAACGTAAACGGAAAGCCTAGAAAAGACCCGAAGTGCGGGGTTGGATTGATGGATGTCATTGAAGTGCCTTCATTGAAGCTCGGGTTCAGAGTTTTGCTTAATAAGCAGGGAAAGCTGGCATTGCACTTGATTGACGAGAAAGAAGCTGCGCTGATTCCAAGGAAGATAACAGGAAAAAGGCTTTTGAAAGGAAATAAAATGCAGTTCTCGTTTTCAGACGGATATTCATTCGTGTCAGATTCAAAGGACTACAAGGTTGGGGACACTGTTGTGTTTGATGGCGGCAAAGCAAAGGAGCACCTGAAGTTTGAGAAAGGAGCTGTTGTTTACCTTGTGTCAGGAAAGCAGATTGCAATGCACGGAAAGGTTGAGGAAGTAAAGTCATTTGCAGGCGCGCAGCCTGACAATCTCATACTGAACATTGGCGGGAAATCTTATGAAACAAGAAAGGAGCATGCAATGGTAATAGGCAGGGAAAAGCCTGTTGTGTCATTGATTGATTAAGATGAATCCGATGAAAGAAATAAAAGTTGAAAAAATAACCTTGAACATTGGCGTTGGAAAGCCAGGCCCCCAGCTTGATAAAGCTGTGAAGCTGCTTGAGCTTATCGCGGGAAGAAAGCCTGCCGAGGCAAAAACGCAAAAGAGAATCCCGACATGGGCCCTGAGGCCTGGCCTGTCAATAGGCGCAATGGTCACCTTGAGGGGAAAGGAAGCGGAAGAGCTGCTCAAGAGATTGTTCCATGCAATTGACAACAGGATGCACTCATACAAGATTGGCAAGGACGGGAACTTTGCATTCGGAATAAAGGAATACATTGACATTCCCGGAATAAAATACAACATGGACATAGGAATGTTAGGGCTTGAAGTCGCTGTAACACTAAAGAGGGCGGGATTCAGGGTAAAGAGAAGGAAGATAAAGCCGAGAAAGCTCCCGAACAGGCACAGGATTCACAAGGACGAGACAAAGGCGTATTTACAGGAAAAATATGGAATAAAATTCGACGAGGAGAAGTAAAAAAATGACAGCAGGAAGCCACACAAAAATGCTTAAGCAGCTTTCAGCAAAGCCTGCAAAGCTTAAGAAATATGAAAAGTTCAATGTCCCGAAGAAAAGGACAACTGGAGTTAATCTCAGGCCGTGCAAGATTTGCGGAAGAATCGGCGGGCACATACAGGCATATGGCTTGCACCTTTGCAGGCAATGCTTCAGGGAAAAGGCAAAATCATTGGGGTTCAAGAAATACAGGTAGGTACAAAAATGAGCATGAACGACACACTCGCAGCGGCAATGTCAAACATGATGAATGCCGAGAAAACAGCAAAGCCATCCTGCTTTGCAGCGCCAATATCAAAAATGCTGACAAAGGTGCTTGACATTATGCAGGAGAAAGGCTACATTGCAGGATATGAAGTTGCTGAGAAGGGAAGGGGCGGAAAATACAAGATTAACCTTAACGGCTCAATAAACAAGTGCGGCGTTGTAAAGCCCAGGTTCTCAGTCATAAAGGCAGAGTTTGAAAAGTTTGAGAAGAGATACCTTCCTGCCAAGGACTTTGGCTTCATAATCATATCAACAACAAAAGGGCTCATGACTCTTGAAGATGCAAGGGAGAAAGGGCTTGGAGGAAGGCTGATTGCCTTTGTATACTGATGATAGAGGAAAGAAGGCTTAAGAAGGAAGTAAAAATCCCGGAAGGGGTTTCAGTTGCTGCTGAAGGCGGGTTTATCACAGTAAAAGGCCCGAAAGGCGAGATTAAGAAAAAAATGTTTGACCCCAATGTTGCAATAGCAGTTGCAGATGGAAAAGTGCTTCTTTCGCCAAAGAAAATGACAAAAACGCAGAAGATGCTTATCAATACTTATGTTTCGCACATAAAAAACATGATGTCAGGGGTGCAGAATGCATACCAATATAAAATGAAAGTGTGCTCAAGCCACTTCCCAATATCAGTTTCAGTGGACGGCTCAACAGTTGTAATCAAGAACTTTTTCGGCGAGAAGACAGCAAGAAAGGCAAAGATAGTGCATGGCGTGAAGGTTGAGGCAAAGGGAGACATTGTCACGGTCACAGGCGTTGACATTGAGGCAGTCGGCCAGACATGCACCAACATAGAGCTTGCAGTCAGAATTACAAACAGGGACAGGAGAGTATTCCAGGACGGAGTATGGCTCTTTGAGAAAGGGAGAGTCGCTTAAAATGGTCTGCGAACGAAGTAAGTGGACATTTGAACGGAACGGAGTGAAGTGAAAATGGAAAAATTGCTCGCGATCAAGAAAAGCATTAACAGGAGAAGGCCCAAGTTCGTAAGGCAGGAAGGAACAAGCAAGAGAATGCTCCAAAAAGTGGGCTGGAGAAAGCCGAAGGGATACCATTCAAAGATAAGAAGGAAGTTTGCAGGGCACAGGAAGATGCCGAATGCAGGATACAGGAGCCCTGCGCTTGTAAGGGGGCTTAACATGCAGGGACTGAAGCCGGTGCTTGTCCAGAATGTTGCAGAAGCAGCTGCGCTGGTTGCAAAAACAGACGCTGCAATAATTGCAAAAGTCGGCAAGAAGGCAAGAGTTGAAATCCTTAAGAAGCTGGTTGAGGCAAAAGTAAAGATACTGAACATACTCAACCCTGAAAAATTCATAGCTGATGTCGAGGCTGAAGTAAAGAAAAGAAAGGACGAGAAAAAGGCAAAGGAAGAGAAGAAAAAGAAGTCAAAGGAAGAAAGCCTCAAGAAAGCGGCTGAAAAGAAGGAAACAGAAGAAAAATCAGAGGAAGACAAGAAGAAGGAGCAGGCTGAGGAGCAGAGAAAAGTGCTCGCGCAGCCGCAGTGATTAAAATGATGCGAGCAAAACGAGTGTCATTTCGAACGGAGTGAGAAAATGAACCTGACAAACAAGAAAAGGATGGCGGCAAGGCTGCTTAAGGCGGGGGAATCAAGGATTTGGTTTGACCCTGAGAGGCTTGCTGAGATAAAGAAAGCAATCACAAAGGCAGACATAAGAAGGCTCATACAGGATTATGCAATCCAGGCAAAGCCCGCTACAGGGGTTTCAAGGTTCAGGGCAAGAAAGATTGCAACACAGAAAAGGAAGGGAAGGCGGCAGGGAGAAGGCTCAAAGAAAGGAACATTCAGGGCAAGGCTGCCAAAGAAGCAGGAATGGATGGCAAAGATAAGGTCGCAGAGGTTTTTCCTCAAGGACCTGAAAGACAAGGAGCTTGTAAAGCCGTCTGACTACAGGAAGCTTTACCTTATGTGCAAGGGCAGCTTTTTCAGGAGCATAAGGCATATAAAGCTGTACATGGAAGAGCACAACATGTTTGCCAAGAAGGAGAAAAGAGGGTCTGCGAACAAAGAGAGTGTGCCATCGAACGAGGGAGCGAAGTGAGAATGAAGCACAGGAAAAGATTCATACCTTTCAGGAGAAAGCTGGAAGGAAAAACAGACTACAGGAAAAGGCTTGCACTATTGAAATCAGGAAAGCCGAGGCTTGTTGTAAGAAGGTCCATTAACAATATCACGGCGCAGATTATAATGTATGAAACAGAAGGGGACAAGGTTCTTGTTTCCGCGCACAGCAGGGAGCTCCTGAAGCTCGGCTGGAAAGGAAGAAGGAGAAACATACCGGCTGCTTATCTTGTAGGGTACCTTTGCGGAACAAAGGCTAAAAAGGCAAGAGTTAGCGAAGCAATATTTGATTCAGGGCTTTACACAACAGTGAAAGGCTCTGTTATTTATGCCTTACTTAAGGGCGCGTTGGATGCAGGGCTTAATGTGCCTCACAGCGGCGAGGTTTTGCCTCCCGACGACAGAATAAAGGGAAAGCATATAAAGGCAGGAATCGCTGATTTTGAAGCTGTCAAGAAGAAGATAGGGGAGAAAAGATGATGAAGAAGCGAAAGAAAGGCTCAAGGGATGAGATAACAGGAATATCCAAGGAAAAGGAATTTGATCCCAGCGCATGGCAGCCGAAGACTGAAATTGGAAGAAAAGTCAAGGCAGGCGAAATCACAGACTTGGACACAATTCTTGATTCAGGAAGAAGAATACTTGAGCCGCAGATTGTTGACATGCTGGTTAAGGGCCTGCAGGTTGACTTCCTTGAGATAGGGCAGTCAAAGGGCAAGTTCGGCGGCGGAAAAAGAACAATTTGGAGGACAACCCAGAAAAAGACAAAGGAAGGAAACAAGCCCAAGTTCACTGCAATGGCAATTGTCGGAAACAAGGACGGATATGTTGGAATAGGAATGGGCAAGGCAAAAGAGACAATGCCTGCAAAGGAAAAGGCAATAAGGCAGGCAAAGCTTAACATAATCAAAATTAAGAGGGGCTGCGGCTCGTGGGCATGCAACTGCAGGGAGCCGCATTCATTGCCGTTTGCTGTCAGGGGCAAGAACGGCTCGTCTGACATGACTATAATGCCCGCGCCGAAGGGAACAGGGCTTTGCGCGCAAAGCGAGTGCAGGAAAATGCTTGCAATCGCAGGCGTAAGGGATGTATATTCACAGACAAAAGGGCAGACAGTCACAAGGGTAAACCTTACACTCGCCTGCTTCAAGGCGCTGCAGCAGACTGCACAGATGAAAGTAAAGAATGATTACATAGCAAAAGCAGGCATTGTTGCAGGCAGGAAGGCGGCGCAATGAAACGAATAGCCATTGTCCGCGTTCACGGAAATGCAAAGCTCAGGCACGATGTTGTAAAAACATTTGATCTTTTGAGACTTTACAGAAAGCATACATGCATTGTAGTTCCTTCGACACCAGGCTATGCAGGCATGATAAGAATGGTAAAGGACTTTGTAACATGGGGGGAGATTTCACCTTCTGTTTTCAGGAAGATGCTTGAGAAAAGGGGAAAGCTGCCCGGGAACAAGCCTTTGACTGAAGCTTATTTGAAAGACAAGCTAAAGATGGGTTTTGATGATTTTGTGAAAGCTTATTTTGAAGGCAAGAAGGAATTGAAGGATGTTCCAGGGCTAAAGCCGTTCTTCAAATTATCACCGCCTCTTAAAGGATTTGAAAGAAAGGGAATAAAAGCGCCTTTCAGCATGGGCGGGGCTTTGGGCTACAGGAAAGACCTTATTAACGAATTGCTGGAGAGAATGATATGACAGTCAACAAGCGAAAGAAAAATACAAGGTACCGCGGAAGCAAGACCCACGGCTGCGGCTCAATGAAGAAAAGGAGAGGGGCTGGAAATCGCGGAGGCACAGGAATGGCCGGCTCTGGAAAGAGGGCGCAGTCAAAGAAGCCGACGATTTTAAAATTGTATGGAAATGACTATTTTGGAAAGCACGGATTTAAGCGGACAATGACCGAGCATTTCAGGGCAGTCAACATCGTGTTCCTTGAAGAGAAGTTTGATGAATTGGTTGCAGACGGCAAGATGAAGGTTGTCAATGGAATGCACGAGATTGATTTGGCTTCTGTTCATGCTGACAAGCTTTTAGGCTCTGGAAAGCCTTCAAGGAAATACAGGATTAAGGCTAAAATGGTTTCTGCAGGCGCTGCAGAGAAGATAAAGGCGGCTGGCGGAGAAGTCGTTGCTGAAGAGTCTTCTGAAGAGAAAGAAGAAAAGCAGTAAAAATTTATTCTTATAATCTCTTAATCTGAATTCATGCGGCAGCTCTGCGAGCGAAGCGAGTGGAGATTCGAACGGAGTGAGAAATCTCTGCCTTTCTATCTTATTTGTTTCAAAAAGCTTTCTCACTATCGTTCGAAACTTCCCGCTCGTATGACTCGCAGAAAGCTTTAAATATCCTCACACTCTTCTTTCCTTGAATCTTACCGGTGATATGAATTGAACTTTGACAAAATACTCATGAACCTGCCTGAGGTCAAGGGGCCCCTGCAGAAGCATCTTCCTTTCAAGGAAAAATTAAAATGGACTGGAATTATTTTAGTATTATTCTTTCTTTTAGGCTTAGCCCCGTTATACGGATTAGGCGTTAATGCACTTCAGCAGTTTGAGCAATTATCCATTATATTAGGCGCAACCTTTGGCTCACTGGCAACTTTAGGCATAGGGCCTTTGGTTACCGCCTCAATCGTCCTGCAGTTATTGAACGGCTCAGGCATAATGAAGTTTGATCTGACAACTTCTGAAGGAAAAAAGAGGTTTCAGGGATTGCAGAAACTGCTGGGAATATTCTTCATATTCTTTGAAGGCGCTATTTACGTATTCCTCGGGGGATTATTGCCTGCGCAGACACTGGATCCTGCAACATACAGGGCGATGGAGTTTTTGCTGGTTGGGCAGATTGTATTGGGCGGGCTTATGATACTTTTCATGGACGATGTAACGTCAAAGTGGGGATTTGGCTCCGGAATCAGCCTGTTTATAGCTGCAGGCGTTTCACAGGAAATAATAATCAAGGCATTCAGCCCATTGACAACTTCAGGCATATTCGCATTCGGAAGCTCGCAGCCTCCGATTGGAAAAGTCTGGGTATTCTTCATGTCATTGATGAGCAGGAATCCGACAGGGGCTGCACTGGCTCTTGCTGCAATAATCGCGACAGCGGTTGTGTTTGCATTGTCTGTTTACGCTCAGTCAATGAAGGTTCAGATTCCGCTGTCTTTCGGGAGAATAAGGGGGCACGGCATAAGGTGGCCCCTGCACTTTATTTACACTTCAAACATTCCGGTCATACTTGTTGCCGCGCTGATGGCAAACATCCAGCTGTGGGCGAGATTATTACAGAACTGGGGGCATCCTATTCTGGGGACATTCACAGGCAATACTCCCGCTTCAGGGCTTGTTGCATGGATTAATCCGCCTAATCTTGTTGAAGGCATAATAACAGGAAGCTTTGCAGGCATTGACATGGCGCATGCGTTCGTATATATACTTTTCATGGTTATCGGCGCAATAATATTCTCGATATTCTGGGTGCAGACAGCCGGCATGGATGCGCGCAGCCAGGCAAAGCAGATTCTCGCATCCGGACTGCAGATTCCCGGATTCAGGAGGGATGAGAGGATACTTGAGCACATTCTTAACAGGTACATATGGCCATTGACAATAATGGGGGCTGCATTGGTCGGCTTGCTTGCTTCAACAGCTGACCTGCTTGGGGCATTGTCAAGGGGGACAGGCATTTTGCTTGCAGTCATGATTATTTACAGGATGTATGAGGACATTGCAAAGCAGCACATGATGGACATGCACCCTGCATTGAGAAAGATGATGGGCGGAAGCGAGTAAAAAGCAATCAGTTTGTGAAAAAAGAGGAGTGAGAATTTATGGCTGAAGAATTTGACGGCGTTGTTGCGATTGTATACAGGCGCGGAAGGCCTGACAAGTTTGTCCTTGTGCAGAACAGGAAAACAGGAAATGTTTCTTTTCCTTCAGGCTCAAAGCTTAGCGCTGAAGCTTCTGCAGCAGACACAATGGCTTTTGTTGTAACGCAGCAGACAGGATTAAAGCCAGAAGAGTACGAAGCAAAGCAGATTCCGCTTGGCTATGAGTTTGTTGCTTACAATGGAACTAAGGCAGAAAGGACAAGGCAGCTTGTTTTCCTTGTCGAGACGCTCAATACCACAAGCATTCCTGCTGATTCCTTATTCAGGATAAAGGAATGGACAACTGCTGACGAGATTATCCAGATGCTTGTAGTGAGAGAGCCAAGGCAGTTCTTTGAGAAAGCGATTAAGTTCATCTGAATCCATAAAGGCGTCTGCATGGCTTCCATATCACCAGAAACTGGCAATGAACAAGTGAGATCCTTTAATTTTCCAAATAAG
>JASEIA010000060.1 GCA_030018575.1 Nanobdellota archaeon
CAATAAAATACAGGAAATCAAGCCGCCTTTTTGGGTGCTTTTTTCCATGTAAAAAAACAAACACAAAACATTTAAATAACCGCTTTCTCTACATATCATCTATAAACAGAGGCAAACAGAGGGGAATATAACATAATAAAATGCCCGCAATAAAAAGACTGGTGATGAAAGGCTTCAAGTCCTTTGCAAAGAGGACAGAGCTTGACTTTAGCAGCAACTTCGCTGTTGTCCTTGGCCCGAACGGTTCGGGAAAATCAAATGTCACTGACGCAATTTGCTTTGCCCTTGGCACAAGCTCTGCAAAAACACTGAGGGCTGAAAGCTCTGCAAAGCTTATCTACCACGGGGGGGAGAAGGGAAGCCCTGCAAAAGAGGCTGAAGTCAGCGTTGTTTTCGCAAATGAGGGAAAGGCATTCCCGTTTGAAGGCGAGGAATTCACAGTGTCAAGAATCCTGAAGCACTCGGGGCAGAGCACTTACAAATTAAACGGCAAGACAGTCACAAGACAGCAGATACTTGACTTATTGGCGGCAGGAAGAATCAACCCTGACGGCCACAATATAATCCTTCAGGGCGAGATAACCCACTTCTCAGAGATGAGGTCAAACGACAGAAGGATGATAATAGAGGAGATAGCGGGAATTTCTGTTTACGAGGACAAGAAGACAAAAGCTCTTCTTGAATTGCAGCACGTGCAGGAAAAGCTGAACGAGGCAGAGATAATACTTGCGGAAAGGCAGAAAACGCTTAACGAATTAAAGGCAGACAGGGACTCTGCAATGCAGTTCAGGGAAAAGGAAGACACGCTCACGAGAAACAAGGCAACAAGGGCAAGCCTGCAGATTGGCGACATGGCTTCAAAAAAAGACGAGGCTGAGAAAAGAAAGGCAGGCATACAAAAAGAAGTTGACAGGCTGAATCTGGAGATTGAGGAGCTGAAAAATGATGCTGAAACAAAAAAAGCAAGAATACAGGAGATAATAAAGCATATTGAAGAGCGCTCGGGAGTTGAGCAGAAAGATATTTCCAATAAAGTTGAAACAACAAAAGGCGAAATCGCAAGAAAGCAGGCAAGAAAAGAGGTTTGCGAAGCAGAGGTTGGAAAGCTCACGCAGAGAAAGAAGTCACTTGAAAGCGAAATAAAGGCAATCGAAGCCCGGATAAAGGAGCTTGAGGGAAAAAAGCAGATTGCGGCAAACAGGATTGGAATATTTGATTCTGACGAGAAGTCTATGCAGGCAAAGATTGACACCTGGAAAAAGAAGCACGGCATTTCAGATGCAGAGGAATGCAACAAGAGAATAGGGGAAATAGAAAAAGAAGAGGAAGGGCTTAGCAAAACTGCATTTGACTTGAACCAGAAAAAGATGGATGCGCAAAGGAAAAAGGAAGTTAGCCAGATTGAGCTTAACGGGGTAAACGCAAAGATAAAGGAGATTGAGGAAGAGATTCACAAGGACAAGGAAAAGTTCGCGCAATTGAAATTAAAAAGGGAAGAGTTCAGGAATGTTGTGCAAACATTAACAAAAGCCCTGAATGAAAGCTCTGTTTTCGCGTCGCAGCTTGCAGATGCAAGAAAGAATTATGACGGAGAGAATGAAAAGCTTGCAAAACTGAAAGCAAGGGCAATAGGAATAAGGGAAAATGCAGCTGCTGACATTGCCTTGCAGAAAATCAGGGAAGCAAACATTGACGGAGTCATCGGGCTTGTAAGCGAATTAGGGACAGTAAGCTCAAAATATGCAATGGCTTTGGAAGTGGCTGCATCGCAAAGGCTGAAAAGCGTTGTTGTCAACACTGATTCAACAGCTGCAAAATGCATTTCTTATTTGAGAGAGAATAAATTAGGCGTCGTGACATTCCTTCCAATGAACAAGATGCAGGAGCCTGTTGTTGAAGCAGACGCAGAAAAGGCTGCAAAGGAAAAAGGAGTCATAGGATTTGCAGCAAGCCTTGTTTCTTTTGAGCCAAAATACAAGAATGTTTTCAGGTATGTTTTCGGCTCAACCTTGATTGTTGAGGACATGGCAACTGCAAGAAGAATCGGAATCGGAAGGGCAAGAATGGCCACTCTTGAAGGCGACATTGCAGAAAGAAGCGGCGCAATGACAGGCGGATTTAGGATGAGGAAGACAGGCATGGGATTCAGGGAAAAAGAGCTTGAGCATGATCTTGAGAATTCAGAGAAAGATGCAGGAAGCCTTATCCAGATGGTTAATATGCTTGAAGAGAAGAAAACAAAGAATGAAGAGGAGATTTCATCATTAAGGGAAAGGAAAGTTGCTTTGGAGACAGAGCTCAAGCTCGCCGGAGATTCTGAAGAAGTCTCGTCTGACTTGAAGAAGCTCGGAGAGCAAAAAGGCGGCTTTGAAAAGCATCTTTTGGATTTTGCAAAAGAGTTTGAGGAATCTGACAAGAGCCTGAAAGCTGCAACCAATTCTGTTGAAAAGCTGAGAGCGGAGAAGAACGCATTAAGGGAAAAGATTACCAAAGCAGGAAAGGCAAGCATGGAAGAGCTTTCAAAGCTTGAAGAAGAGCTCAGGCAGGCAAAAGAAAACAAGATGAAGGAGGAAGGCGCTTCTTCAACAATAGATATGCAGGTTGGAATACAGAAGCAGGAGCTCCAGAAGGTCAAGGGCATAATAGGGCAGAATGAAAGGGCAAAGGAAGGCTTTTACAATGAAATAAAGCAGCTCGGAGAAGAGCTTTCAAAAGAAAAGGATTTGCTTAAAGGGCTTGAGGCAACGCAGAAGAAGATTGCTTCAGAGTTCCAGAAGATGTTCAGGGAAAAGGATGAATTAAAGGATAAGTTTGCAAAGATTGAAGGCAAGATAATCGGAAAAGAGGAAAATTTAAGGCATACTGAAGAGAAAAAGAATGAGTATTCTGTGAAGATTGCAGAGATTTCAGGAAGCGTCGCGGGGCTTGAAAAGGAGTTTGAGCAGTATGCAAGCGTGCAGTTGAGAAGAGGGCTTACAATAGAGCAGCTGAATGCAGAGATTACAGCCATTGAAAGGGAGCTTAAGGCAATGGGAAACATCAACATGAGGGCCCTGGAAGTTTATGAAAAGGCAAACGAGGAGTGTAAAAACCTGCTTGAAAAGCACGAAAAGCTGAAAATAGAGAAGGAAGACGTGCTGAACATGATGATGAGCATTGAGGAGAAAAAGAAAGGGGCTTTCATGGAAGTGTTTGACAAGCTGAAGCAAAACTTCCAGAGAATATTTTCATCATTGACGACAAAAGGAGAGGTTAATTTAGTGATTGAGAACGCTGAGAATCCGTTTGAAGGCGGCGTTGACATAACAGTGAGGGTTGGGAGCAACAAGTTTGTTGACATCATCGGGTTTTCAGGAGGGGAAAAGACTTTAGCGGCTTTGGCATTTTTATTTGCAATACAGGAATTCAATCCCGCGCCTTTCTATGTGATGGACGAAGTTGATGCTGCCCTCGACAAGATGAACTCGGACATGCTTTCAAAGCTTTTGGCTGCATATTCAGGCAAATCACAGTATATTGTCATCTCGCACAATGACGGAGTAATATCAGCTGCTGATTCTGTTTACGGCGTGTCTTTGCCAAAAGACGGCTATGGCATGTCAAAAGTGGTAAGCCTTAAGATTTAAGTGTTTTACGGCATTTAAATGCAGATATCTAAAAAAGTATATATTACAACATATATTTTGAATTACAATAGTGTTTATATATAAGTTATGCTTTATACATATTGCTCGCAAGAGCGGACGGGACAATTCGGTTGCCCTGGAAAGGGTGTGACCATACAAGCCTCTGTCAGGTGTTCAGCCATGTACACGATGCCTGGACTATAACTCATCGTGGAAACCTGCACTTGTTAAGCTTCCTTATGGCGCGCAGAAGATAACCTTTAAAGCATTGCGGAAGGCTAAGTTCAGATCCGCAGAGGTGCTTGAGGCACTTTTGCACCGAGTCCAGCTGTCCATTTCTAACGAGGTGATAAAACAATGGCTAAAAAGAAAGCTAAAGCTGCAAAATTCAAGGGAAGGAAGCCGAGCAACAAGAGCAAGGCATCAAAGGTAAAGAAATTTATCAAATCCCTGAAGTCCAAAGGCAAAAAAAAGAAGAAAAGATAATTGATTTATTATTTCTTTTGCTATATTCTGTTTTTATTATTTAAGATTTTGATTTAATATCTTTCCAAAAGCCGCTTTCTTCACTTATTCTGCATCACAACAATCTTTATTAACCTCTACTTCATCTAAAGTTTGATTTTGAAAAGAGGTTTTTGATTTTGGCGCAGACAAAGCTTGTGGATGAAAAGGGAAATGTGAAGCAGGGCAGGACAATTGCAGAGGAGCTTGCAACAAAGCAGAGGGAGATTTCTGTTTCAGAGTTTTTTCTCAAGAACAGGCATCTGCTCGGCTTTGACAACCCGAAAAAGGCGCTGCTCACTGCCGTGAAAGAAGCTTGCGACAATTCCCTTGATGCCTGCGAGGAGATGAAGATTGCGCCTGAACTTAAGATTATAATTGAAAGTATTGGAGATGACCGCTACAAGGTGATGGTTGAGGACAACGGGCCCGGAATAGTGAAGGAGCAAGTCGGCAGGGTGTTTGGAAAGCTCCTTTATGGAAGCAAGTTCCACCGCCTGAAATGCTCGAGAGGGCAGCAGGGCGTGGGGATTTCCGCTAGTGCTATGTACGGCCAGCTTACAACAGGCAAGCCCATAAAGGTATGGACAAAAATCTCGCCAAAGAAGCCATCATATTATTTTGAATTGTTCATAGACACGAGAAAGAACGAGCCCAACATCACAAAACAGGAAGAGATTGAATGGAAGGACAAGGAACACGGCGTAAAGCTTGAGATTGAACTGGAAGCAAAATACACAAAGGGCAAGCAGAGCGTTGACGATTACCTTAAGCAGGTTGCAATCGCAAACCCGCACACGCGAATTGTTTACATAACGCCTGAGAAAGAGGTGATGGAGTTCCCGTCCGTGACAAAGCAGATGCCGAAGGAGCCGAAGGAGATAAGGCCGCACCCTTACGGGGTTGAGCTTGGAATGCTGATGAAGATGCTGAAGGAAACAAAGGCAAACACGGTCTCAGGATTTTTGCAGACAGACTTCTGCAGGGTGAGCCCGGCTGTCGCTGCTGAGATTGCGCAAAAGGCAATGGTTGACCTGAAGTCAAAGCCTGCAAAGGTTGAAGCGCACCAGGTTGAGGCAATGTACAAGGCAATACAGGGCACAAAGATAATGTCGCCGCCGACAGACTGCCTTGTGCCAATTGGCGAGGAGGTGCTTGAAAGAGGACTGAAGAAAGAGGTTGCTGCTGAGTTTTACACGGCTGTGACAAGGCCGCCGGCTGTTTACAGGGGAAATCCTTTTGTTATAGAAACAGCAATAGCTTACGGCGGCTCACTGGAAACAGACGAGCTTGTCAGGGTGATGAGGTTTGCAAACAGGGTTCCATTGTTGTACCAGCAGAGCGCGTGCGCAAGCTATTCCGCTGTTGTCGAGACAATGTGGAGGAATTACGGGCTTGGGCAGAGCAGGGGGGCGCTGCCTGCAGGGCCTGCATTGGTTTTAGTCCACATGTCATCAGTATGGGTGCCTTTCACTTCAGAGGCAAAAGAGGCAATCGCATCATATCCTGAGATTATCCATGAGATGAAATTAGCATTGCAGGAATGCGGCAGAAGATTGGGGCTGTATATAAGAAAAAATATAAGGGCTCGCGAGCAGAAAGAAAGAGTTAATTTGTTTGAAAGCTACATTCCTGAGCTTGCCGACTCGCTGTCAAGGCTTTCAGGAGAGAAAAAAGACAGCATAGAAACATCGCTCAACAGGATGCTGAAGAAGAGCATGAAGAGCATAATAAGCAACGCCATGAGCGGGATTGAAACTGATAAAAAGGGTGAAGAAAAGTGAAAGCGAAGCAGGAACTTGAGAAGATGGGGAAAAAAATTGTTGCTGACATTGACAAAGGCAGGAATCCTGAAATCGAGCTTCCTGTAAGGGCATTGTCTAATATTGTCTATGACAAAAAAACATGCACCCTGACAATGGGCAAGAATGTTGCAAAAAGGTATTTCTTCAATGTGGCCCATACAAAAAAGTTCATGCAGACAGTTGAGGTTGCCGCAATAAGCAAAAACCTTGTTGAAGAGAAAAAGCACGCAAGCCTGAGGGATGTGTTTTACATGGCAAAAAGGACAATCCCCAACACCAAGATTAATGTTGTTGACGAGCAGAATGAAAGCGACAAAGCAATAGAGGACATGGAACTGATAACAGGGTGCGCAAGGGAACTGCTGAACATAAATGCCAACAAGATGGGCTCTGTCGCAGGAAAGGTTGTCATTGAGGATTCAGGAGACACAATTGACTGGAGCAAGCTTGGCTCAGGCGGATGGTCAATACCTTCAAATGTTGAGAATATAAAGTTTGAGAAAGCAAAGGCAAAGTATATCATTTATATGGAAAAGGCGGCTGTGTGGGAAAGGCTGCACGAGGACAAGTTCTGGGACAATAACAACTGCATCATAATGTCATCGCAGGGGCAGACTACGCGGGGGATTAGGCGGCTATTGCAGAGGATGCAGGAAGAATTAAAATTGCCTGTTTATGTCCTTACTGACTTTGACCCGTGGGGAATTTACATTTATTCTGTCCTGAAATATGGTTCTATTAGTTTAGCGCATATCACTGAGAAGCTGGCTGTCGGCGGCTGCAAGTTCCTCGGGATTACGGCGGACGACATACTGAAGTATGACTTAAAGAGGCACTTCATCAAGTTTGAGGAGAATGATGTGAAAAGGCTTGCGCAGATTTCAAAATACGACTGGTTCAAGGACAACAAGGACTTTCAACGCCAGTTCAAGATGATGAAGGATTTCAAGGCAAAAGCGGAAATCCAGGCAATGTCAGCTCGCGGGATTTCATTCATTTCTGAGAAGTATCTGCCTGACAAGATTAAGAGCCAGGACTGGATTGAGTAGGCCGAGCTTCGCTGCACTTTATTGAATGATAGTATGGATAAGGATTACAATTATTGAAAGCATGTCAGCCCTCTGCCAATAACCCGCTTTCGCAAGGGTTATAAACCGGCAGATTCTGCCATTTTACGCCTTAAGAGCCTCAAATTTTGACGAGGCGAGCCAAAAGCTTTATATACTCGTTAGTATCACTAAATAGTAACAAATATTAAAACAACAGGTTATTCTGGACCTGCAAAAAACCAGAAGGGGGGTAAACACAAAATGGCAGCTAAGAAACTTGAACAAAAAGAACTGAGAAAACATTTCATACAGGCTCTTTACAGCACGCTTGACAGCGTTGTCTCGCCGACTCCTTACATGGAAATTACAGAAGGGGACAAGGTTGATGTCAGGTTTCTTGACGGAAAAGGCAGGCTGCCAATGCCAAATACCACAGAAGTCAATGTTTTAGACATTGATATCGCTTCATTGTTCTTTGACGATTTCGACATTCTTTACGAAGGGGTTACCGGCGTCGGGAAAACATATACTATTGACGCATTGTTTGATGCTGTTTTCGGGCCTGGCGGGCACTGCACCCTGCGATTGAGCGGCGGCATTATGGGCAGCTCAGCCCTTGAGCCGTTTACCACAACAATACTGGAAAACGGCATGCCTAAAACAAGAATTGACCATGAAAAATGCGGAAAATACGGGGCATTATTCATTGATGAAATCAACAGGGGCGACAGCCAGGAAGTTCTTCAGGTTGTTGACAGAAAAATTAATGTGAACGGAGACAGAGGATATTTGCGCATTCCTATACCAGGCACTGAACGCTGGAAAGAGATTGCGATTATTGCAGCCATGAACCCGGCAGATGCCCAGCACAGCTCAGTTTTGGAGCTTGACATTGCCGGAGAAAACAGGTTCCTTAAATTCAGGTTTCCAAACGGCGTTGCTGAAGCAGGCTCAAGCCAGCTGGAAAAGAAAATAGCCGGAGATATTCATTGCAGGTTTTGGGATGAATTTGCGCGAAGAACAGGAATGAAAGGCGGATGGAGAGAAATCTATCCAGTTGTGGCTGACCCTGAGCAATTCCCTGCTGAGCTTGACGGCGAAACAAGAGAGTTTATTGATGCCGCTCTTGGCTATGCCGGGCGCGATCCCAAGGAAACTTTTGCAAGAAATGCTGAGCTTATGCAGCAGGGAGGCCTGTCGCCGCTCTTTTCAGTAAGGGATGACAATAATTACAGGAAAATCCTTGAAGCGCAGGGAAAGCTCAAGCACGGCTTTGTAAGGCGGGACCTGAGAAAAATAAGGGACTTAGGCAGGCTTTTAGGGTTTATCAAAGGCGTTAAAAACAGATCATATGAAGCGCCGGTCAGGATTAATGATGCTGCCGCTGCAATAGGAATAGTCCTTGAAAGCAAGGCAATAACAGGCACTGATTACGGCAGCTTAATGGTTCTTGTGAATGACGCAATGGCAGCGTACGCCGGCATGCATCAGAAGATGGGAATACCGGAAGGGCATGGATTAAGGCAGGCAGTATGGCAGGCGGCAATTCATGCAGGGCAGAAGCATGGGTTTGAAGCTTACATCAGCACTTTAAAGGCAGGAATGTCCAAATTAAACACCCAGGCAGCAAGCGCTGCGCAGGCAACCATAAGCTCAAGGGTTTTGGCAGACCTGGCTGTTTTAGAGCATTTCAGCAAAGCGCATGAGGCAGATGTTGCTGCTGCGCTTAAAGCAGGAGGGGAAGGCACATTCAAGGGATTTAGCGAATTATATCTGGCTAAGAAGGGCCAGAGCAGCATATATGAGCACAGGCTTGGCTCAATTATGGAGTAAGAATAATGACAAAAATCATCCCTCCTGAGCTAATCAGGCACCTTGAATGGAGCCCTGGGCAGGAAGTGCCGCAGATGCCTGCTCCAGGCGCTGCCAAGCCTGTGCAGCAGATTGTGTTAAGCATTGATGAGCTTGTAAAGAACGGAAAACAGTTTTACAGCGCGGAAAAAGACAGCGAAGGAAGATATATTGGAGTGGCTGCTGCTCTCCAGCAGGCGTATGATGAGATGGGCTCTGATGCAATTATTGCCACTATGCCTTACCTGATTGCAGGAAAAGCAAAGGCTGGCAAGAAAAATTATCTTTGGCAAAAATGGTTTACTGCGCTT
>JASEIA010000061.1 GCA_030018575.1 Nanobdellota archaeon
CATCATCGCAGGTTAATGTGGGAAGCGTAAAAGCCTGTGTTACTGCAGGAGTCGTATCAGCTTCCCGTGCATGGATGCCGCCTGCGCTTATTATGGCTGCAGGGATTAATGCAAGGAGAGATTTGCATGTCATAATGCCGCTTATGTTATTGAAGTTTATATAGTTTGCTGAGATTTTGGGCTAAAAAGAAAGGCGGCTGCTATTCCTTGGCTTAAGGCAATTTATATAAAGCAATCTGCATTATCTATCCTCGATGAAGAGGTGGATTTTTTGGGTTTTTGGAATTATTTTAATAGCCTTATTGCTGCCATTGATGTTTGCAGTGGAGGGGGATGTATATGAAACAGATGATGACTGGCAGCATGCGCAAACTGTACTTACAAACGGCACATGGTATTCGCACACTTTCCATAACGCAACTGACTTTGACTTTATTAATTTTACAGGCGTTGCAGGCGTGCAGTATACCATAGAAACATCAAACCAGACTGCTGTTGACCCGCACATGACATTGTACGACACAGACGGCACCACAAAGCTTGACTATAATGATGATATTGAGGCAGGCTATCAAAGGAATTCCCGGATTGTGGTTGACTGTACTGCAAACAGCACATATTATGTGAATATAAGTGAGCTTTATGGCAATACAGGAAATTATCAGGTTAGGGTATTGGAGCAGGGCAGGATGGTTCCTTCTCTGGTTTCGCACACAGCAACTTCTGTCGTGACAAAAGGAAGAGTGTTTGAATTTACATCTTCTGTCACCTGCTTGTCAGCTGACTGCTACAATGTTACAGCCACTTTGGACCCCGAGCCTTTTGCTGCTGTGCCTATTGAAAAAGTAGGAGCCATAAAGCCAAAATTATTAAAGTATGAAAAAGCAGAGCCCAAAATACATTCAATGCTTGAAGAGCAGGAGAAAGTTGATGTAATTGTGATTATGAAGCAGAAAGATGTTAAAGTGAAAGCAAAGAAGGCGGCTTTATCTGCCGCACAATATTCTTTATTATCTGCCAAGGGCTTTGAAAAGAAGCACGAATATCGGACTTTCAATGGATTTTCAGGCAAAGTGACAACGGAAGCTCTTGCGGCGCTTGAGGCAAACCCTGATGTTGAAGCTGTCTATTTTGACAGGGAAGTTCATGCTTTCGCAGAGCAGCCGAATATGCTGCAGATAAATGCTGACGACACATGGGCAACGCAGGTTAACGGCGTGAACATTACAGGCATTGGAGAGACAATATGCATTCTGGACACAGGCATAGCATATGACCACGCTGACTTCGGAAGCTGCGCAAGGACTCCTAATATCAATGGCGGAAGCTGTCCAAAGGTTGTTGGCGGATATGACTATGTAAACACTGACAATGACCCGTATGATGACAACGGGCACGGAAGCCATGTTGCAGGGATTGCAGCCTCTCAAAGCACAGGCTATTTAGGTGTTGCGCCTTCTGCAAGGATTGTTATGATGAAGGTATTGAATTCATCCGGCTCAGGCAGCTCTTCAAATGTTATTGCAGGCATTGACTGGTGTGTTTCGCATGCTGTTGCACTAAACATTACCGCAATTTCAATGTCATTAGGAATTCCAAATAAGAAGTACGAATTTTTCTGCCCGAATGCCGCTGAGAAGGCTTCAATAAACGCAGCTGTTGCGGCAGGAGTGCCTGTGTTTATCGCGGCAGGCAATAACCATTTTAGAGACGGCATTTCAACGCCTGCATGCATTGAGAACGCAACTTCTGTGGGAGCTGTAAATTCAGCTGATTCAATCACTTTTAACCGAGGGAGAATCCTTGATATGCTTGCGCCGGGAGTTTCAATAACATCAACTAATTATACCGGCACGCATGTTGCTATGAGCGGTACTTCCATGTCCACGCCCCACGCTGCAGGATTCTCTGCCTTGCTTAAGCAGTATGCAAAGCTGAAATTCTCAAGAAATCTGACTGCAGAGCAGATAAAGCACAACATGATAACTTCCGGATTAATGGTTTACGACTCTTTAAGCAAATTATCTTTTCCAAGGATTGATGCTTTGGCTTCAATTGAAGGGAAAGGCATTATTCCTACTACTGTTGGAGCAAAGCCGTTTTACTCACTTACTCCAAACCCGCATAATGCTTCCTGCCTGTCGCATATTGTTCAGGGGCAGACCTGCAACACAACGTGGCAGGTGAATGTGACAGGCGATGCAAATGACACTTATGCATTCTTTGTGATTTACACGACAGATTACAAAAGGAATGATTCTGCAAAGGTTAATTTGTCAATAGCAGATGCAATTGCAATAACGCTTAACTCGCCTTCTTCCGGATTGGTTTCATCAAACACAAGCCAGATATTCAACTGCAGCGCAATAAGCCCAACTTTGATGTCTAATATCACCTTGTATGGCAGCTTCAATGGCACGTGGCTTGCAAACTCAACAAGAAATATTACAGGCGGCTCAAATTCAAGCCAGTGGCAGCTGAATCTCGCAGAGGGAAGCTATGAATGGAACTGCAGGGCGTGCAATTCAGAGAGGTGCGACTTTGCATCCTCGAACTATTCGCTTGTGATTGACACAATCAGCCCGCAATTTGCAAATCTGAGCTATACTGCTGTGATTGAGCTTGGGGATGAGCAAAGTATTAGCATCAATATTACAGATTCATACCTTAGCACAGTAAATATCTCTTATTCAGGCTCTAATTATACGATGTCTAATATTTCATCCAATTTTAGCTATTCTTACACGCCTTTGGCAAATGGAACTGTCAATTTCACAATATACGCGTTTGACGCGGCAGGCAACTCAAACTCAACCTCTGCCTTCTTTGTTGCTAATGACACGACAGATGAGCCAAGAATAAAGTCAGTGTCTCTTGCTTCCTCAACAATAGCTTATGGCAATAACCAGACAATCACGGCATACATCTATGATCAGTGGCAGCCTTTGGCTGTTTATTTAGACCACAACAGCACAAACATCACAATGCCGAATACTTCAATAGCCAATTACAGCTATACATGGATTGTTTCACAATGCGGGACAGTGGCTTACAGGATATTTGCGCAAAATATGCTGAACAATTCAAATGCAACCTCGGGAACATTCACTTCAAACAACTGCTGCGGAAATGGCGTATGCGACGGGAGCGATACTTGTTCTTCTTGTACTGCTGACTGCGGGGCTTGCCCTGCAACAACTTCTTCAGGAGGAGGAGGAGGAGGAGGAGCCACCATAAAAGCTGCAGGCAATACTGAAAGCATTCTTATAAAAGATGTTTCGCCTTCAAATCCCGCTGTTGTTTCAATAAGCAACCCTGAAATACCTGTCACTTCTGTCAAGATAGATGTTGCAGCTGAAATCCCGCAGGCAAGGGTGCAGGTTACTGCATTGAAAGAGCCGCCTTCTTCTGTTTCTTCTGTTTCAGCGCCTGTTTACAGGTATCTGGACATTACAACAGGAATACAGGCAAAGGACATCTTGAATGCAGAGGTTGTGTTCTACGTGCCAAGCACGTGGCTTCTGGAAAACGGGATTTTGAAGGAAGAGGTTGTGCTCTTGAGGTTTAATTCAGGCAAGTGGGTTGAGATGCCGACTTCTTACCTGATGGCAAAGGACAGCTTGCATTACTACACTGCTTCTGTAGGCGGATTCTCTGTGTTTGCCATTTCAAGGAAGGCAGTTGAAGTGAAAAAGCCTGAGCCTATTGTTGAAATGCCAAAAGCAGAAGAGATTACTGCTTCTGCTGTTGCAGTGCCGATGGAGCCGACAAAGGCGCCTGAGCCGTGGTACAAGATAAAAGCCCCATGGATTTCACTGCTTGCAGTGCTTTTCGCAGCGTGCATTGTGGAGGCGATTTATTTGAGCCACTTCATACACTTAAGGCATAAGAAGAATAAAGATAAGAATTAATGCCGGAGGCGGGCTTTCTACTTCGTAAACCCTTTCCATTCCCTAATAGCCCTGTCGTACCTGTCCAAAGTCCCGGTGTCCATCCACTGGCCTGCGAAGTGATAGCCGAACAATTTTCCTTCAGCTGCTATCTTCGGGAAAATATCCTTCTCAACCATTGCAAAACCCTTCTTTGGAATGTATTTCAGAACTTCAGGGTCAAGAATGTACAAGCCCGCGTTAATAAGATTCGAAGGAGGCACTGAAGGCTTTTCAATGAACTCAATAATCCTCTGCCCCTGCATTTTTGCAACTCCGTAGTTTGAAGGGTCTGGAACAGTGGTTAATGCGATTGTTGCCATTGCATTATTGTCCTTGTGGAACAAATACATGTCGGATAAGTCAATGTCCTTTAATTCATCTGCATTGCACATGACAAAGGGCTCGGTAAGGAATTTTCTTGCAAGATTCAACGGACCTGCGGTTCCCAGCGGCTCTGTCTCTTCTGCATAATGGATTGTAACGCCGAACCTTTCGCCGTTTCCGAAGTATTCCTTAATCTGGCTTCCCTTGTAGCCTATTGAAAGTATTATCTCTGTGATGCCAAACTTCTTGAACAATTCAATTCCGTATTGGAGTATGGGCTTTCCGTGCACAGGCAACAGCGGCTTTGGAATTTCATCAGTAATCGGCTTTAATCTTGTGCCTTTTCCTCCTGCAAGTATAACTCCTTTTCTTAACGCATTCGTGCCCATTGATTCCCTTAGTATAAGCTCAACAGCATGGCTCCTGTTCTTTATTGAAGTGCCATTGACTCTTTTATCTACCTGCTTTAGAATGCCTGATTCAATTGTGAGAGTTACTCTTTCTTTCATTTCTAGAAAAGTAATATAAAGTCATATATAAAGCTTTTGGAAAGTATGATGGTTGCTTATTTTCCCACAAAAGTATAAAAAGGGGGCAAGAATAGCGGATAGCATGGCAAAAAAAGCGACAATCTCACTGCATTCGAAGCCGCCTTTTTCTTCTAAAAAAGCGATTCTCGGGCTTGGTGCTGCTTTATCTTTAGGCTGCGCTTCCTTGGGCGTTCCAAGAGTGCCTTCTTTGGAATGCGATGACAAGATTGAGACAGAAAGGCACGGCACAATCTTCTATTCCTGCCAGCAGGACACAACAGAAACCGTGCTTGAGACATTTGACCTGGTGGGAAGAGTCAAGGAATACGGACGAAACACTTTTGGCTTTTCACAAACAGTGAATTACAGGCAGTATGTGAACACAGAAAGGCAGCATCCTGCAACAAGCTACAGGATTTACATTGCGCCAAGGGATTCAATTTCGCTTGAGCCTGCTGACAAGGTTTTTCTCTTATCTTCGCAGGAATACAGGGATGAGGTTGAAGAGCCTGTGATGCTTTGGTCAAGGAAAGATAATCTGCTTGATGAAGAAGCATATTATAATGCAAGCGGATATGACACTTACAGGAGAGCAATAACCGACTACAGCCCTGGCGCGACAATAACTCCAAAATTCATTGCAATGGCGCTTGAAAAGCAGGTGGCTGTTGTCAACCACGAGGACTGGCATTATAACATGAACCAGGTTTGGGGCAATGATTTGGACACTGATTTGGAGGAATCGCTTGCGACAATTATGGGGCATGCAGGCGGAATAAGGTTCATAAGCGGGAATTACGGCGTGAATTCCGCTTCTTATGCAACAGCATTGAATAATCTTCAGCAGTGGGTTGGCGTGTCTGAAACAATAAACAGCTCATACAATTCATTGGAAAACCTTTATTCCCAGAACCTGCCTTGGGAGCAGGAAGATCTGCTGAAGAAGGAAATACTCTCAAGGGCTGATGAATGGTACTTTGCGCCAATCAACAATGCAAAGGTAATCGGCTTTTTGCCTTACACTAGATTGTTTCCCCTTGCCTATGATGTCTATGCAACGCACCCTGACGCAGGGGAGCTTGGAAAAATTCTTATGCAGTGCCCTGATGACGAGGAAGAAGGGATTGAATTCTTAAGAAGGGCAAGGTACATGACAGCCAATGAGCAGACTGAAATCTCCTTTGAGGGCATCCCTGTAGATTTCTGAGCCGTGCCTTTCTTCCGCAAGGCGGAAAATGGAATATCCGCAGCCGAGCATTGCAAAGGCGGTATTTTCCACAACTTTTATCTGCCCGTTTTCCCCCTGGCTGACTGCATCTTCAAATATGTCCTTTCCTTCCAATCTCTTTTTTATCCCGTGCATGGCGTTATCCATCATTCTAATGCCCCTGGACAAAGCTGTCTTTCTCAGCTTGCTGCAGGGATTATTCTTTCCTATGTGTATTGAAACGCCTTCTGCAAATCCCTCATAAAGAAGCCAGGTGTTCATATTCCTGTGTATGCTTTGCTCGGAAACCATGTGGCTGTATTCATGCATAATGTCAAAAAGCATTTTCTTTTCCCTTGCCTTTGTGCAGAATATTGTGCCGTTTTCATAGTGCGGGTTTTTTATTTTCAGCTTAATGGCTATGAATGTGGCGAGCTTCAAAAGCCCTATGCCTGCCATGAGCCCGCCTATCATCGGCTGGCTAAAGCAAGCCCCGAGCGTTATCCCTCCGCCAAGCATAAGCCCGTTTGAAACAAGGCTTGAATAAAGCCCTGCTGCCTTTAAGTCAAGGCTTTTGCAGATTTCAAGCTTTGGCTTATTATCTTCAGGATTAAGCATCAGGAAATCATCAACAAGCGCTTTTCCTTTTTTGAGAATATCTGCCGCATCCTCTTTTTTCCTTATTTTCCCGCCATATCCCCAGGGCCATGGGCTTTCTGCCTGATTGTATTCAGACAAATCGCGCTTAATAATCTCTTCCAGCCTCTTTAAATTTTCCTCTGTTGCTATATTCTCAATTATCCTTCTGTTTCCTATCACTTATTCCCGCCTCTTTTTTACTGAATCTAAAAATTGCTTATCTTCTGAGCAAGAGCTTCAAAAAGACAAGCGCGAGTATGACCAATACAAGGTCTCCGGCTATCCAGAAAAGCCTCTGCTTGTCTGAAAACAGCCACGCGCTCACGCTTCCCACATCAACAGCGCCTTCAGCCGCCTCTTCTATTACCGGCGCTTCTGCTATTGTGACGCTTGCAAGCTTTGAATAAAGCAGCGCATCTCCGTTTCTCAGGTTTATCCTGAAGTTGTGCGCTCCTGACGCGACATTGTCCTTCAGCTGCATGTAAATATAAACGTGGTACTGCTCGCCTGCATTCAATGATGAAGGCGCCTCTGTTGCAGTTACTTCTGCCCAGCCTGATATCTCTGTTGCGTCAATTGTGAATGAAGCTGCTTTTCCGCCCTTGTTCTCAACAATCAAAGGCAGCACGAACTTCTTTGCAGTGTAAGGGAGCGCAAGCTTCTCATTTTTCATTGAAAGCAAAAGCCTTGCCTCGCCCATGAGCTTTTTTGCCTCTATGTCGCAGGCTGACACGCGGACAATTATATCCTTTGTCTCCTGCTCATTGTTTCCGTAGTAAACAGTTGCTATTAGCCTGTAATCCCCTTCCCCTGCATTTCCCACATTGAATACAAAGCTTTCAGTGTGCCTGTTGCCGTTCTCGTCATAGGCATTTACCCTGAACTTCTTTGATTCCATGTTGATTCCAAGCGAGCTGCTTTCAAGCGCTATTGAAACATCATCCTGGTCCTCAAGCCCTGTATTTTCAACAGTAACAGTTGCCGTGACTGTGTCAGTGCAGCTGAAATCTGTCTTGGTAAGGCTGAAGCCGACAATGACAACCATCTCGTCTTCCCTTTCAATCTCCACTTCAACCCTGTCATATGCGCAATGCTTTTCCTCGCCGGTTGTCTTGTACGCTTTGACATAAAGATAATAAGTGTTGTCCTCGTCCAAATCGCCGGAAGGTATGTCCAGCGCCATGTTGAATGTCTTGTCATCGCCGTCTTTAATGTCCCGGGAATCTGAAATAATTTTTGCAATCTTCTTATTGTCAGTTGCGTCATACAGGACAGCCTCAACATTAACATTCAGCTTCCTGCTGTAATCGTTGCCAACCCTTACTTGAATGTCCATTGTTTCGCCTGGCGTGTAAGTGTCGCCGGAGCTTGGGTCTTTAATGTATATTGTTAATTTTCCCCGCGTTCCTTGTTTGCAGATATTAGGCTCAACTTCAACCTCTATAGGGAGAGTTCTTGTCACGCTGTTTGCTCTTGCTGTTATTGTGCCTGTGTAAGTGCCCAAATCAACATTCCTTTCAATGTCTGCTGTTAATGTGACATCTGCTGTTGCTCCCGGGGCTAATGATGCCAATGAAGAGAATGACAATGTTATCATATCATCATCATTGTCGCTGAATGTTCCGTTATAGCTGAACACAAACGGGGCTAATGTAACGCTGCCTGTGTTCCTTATTGTGAATGTTGTTGATTTAACGTCATTAGACTGCGCTGAAATCCTTGCCTTTGCCTGTGCTATCTCAAAGCTTGAAACCGGGTTTATTGTAACCCCATAGGTTTTTGTGGCCGCCTCATTTGCGTTTGCAGCGTCTGTTGCAGTGATTGTCGCGTTGTAGAATCCTGCAGGCAGTGATGGCAATGCTATTGTGAATGTCTTTGTCTGCTCTGTTCCTGCTGCTAAATTAGTTATTGATTCAATCGCAGGGGCTGTGATTGAATTGCTGTTAAAGCTTAGCGCAGTGCTTGTTAATAGGACAGAGCTGATGTTTGCCGCGCCTGAATTCCTTACATTGACTGTTACATCAACATTTGCGCCAGGATTTCCGGCTGCTGCTGTAACACTGCTGACTGTCAGTGTCTGCGCAGATGCGCCCATCACGAGCACAAAGAGCGCCAAAACCAAGCCTAAGACGAGTTTGTTGTTCATTTTACTCCCCCTATATATAATGTGTTACCCTATTGGCTGTTATCCACTCTCTCTTTATAAATGTTTTGTAAAAATCACGAGTATGGAGTAAAAGTAAAGCAACCCATCTAGAAAGGCGGCTTGAATTCAATCTAATGCTATCAGCTTCCTGAGCCTTGCCCTGTATTCTATTATATCTTTCCGGCTTATCCTTGAAATAAAGTCAAGAAGATGCCTATTGAATTTTTCACTTGCGTTTATGGCATCTGCCACTTCTGCCCTTGTTATATGAAAATCAACATAATACTGCTTGTCGACCCTCTCGCTTTTGGCAAAGCTTATCTCTTTATTGTCT
>JASEIA010000062.1 GCA_030018575.1 Nanobdellota archaeon
ATTAAAAAATATTTAAGCGAAAAATATAAAAAACTTGAGGAAGAAATCCTCGTGGCGCTTAGGGCAAAATTCCCTAAGTTCATTAACGAAAAAGGAGAATTTATTGGTGCGTTGACCACTAACACAATGGAAGGTGGCAACTGGAGGATTAAAAATGAGTTAAGGACACCTTATTCAAGGTGCGATTCAATAATAGGAAGGACGACCCTTATTTGTTTGAAAGATTCTATCTTTACATTCAGAGAAGGGAAACCCTGTGAGAGTTTTGCTCATAAGAACACAAACTTCTCTTTTGAGAAAATAATGTCTTTGTGATACGCTCCTTTAGGAGCGAACAAATAGACGGATATGGCTATTGCCAGCTAATCTCATTCTGCATCACGTATTTTTTGAAAAATTTTCGGCTTTTCCGAAAATGGCAAATCTACCATCTATTCAGCCAGTATCGCCGGCTTCGCCGGCATTGCCTGCCTTGCCTTTAGCTGGGCGCTTTTCTCTGCGTCTAGAATTTCAATCTTGCAATTGAACTCTTTTTCCAGCGCTGCAACAGAATCCTTCAGCGCCTTTTCCTCTTCTTTTTTCTCGAATACGAATTCAGGCAATTTTTCAGCTAATTTAGGCGCAATCTTCATTATATCCTGCCCGTGCTGCTTCAAGGGCGTTTGCATAACTGACTTGATTATCTCGCCTGCATTTCTTGTGTTCAATTTCTTAACGTGCTCAACAAGCTCGTACTTCCACTTGTCTGCCGTGAACAGAGTTATCTTGCTTGGCTTCTCTATCTTTGCAAGCTCAAGAATCTTTCTTATGTCAGATGCAACATTCTCAGCAATATGCTCAATTGCCTCTGCTTTCAAGTCAATTTTCTTCTCGTCAAAAGAAAGCCATTTTTCCAAAGAAACAAACGGCTTGTTGCCCAGCTTTTCCCAGCATTCCTCGCAGATATGCGGCATGAACGGCGATGCAATGATGCACAATGTTTCCAATGCCTTGCTCCATGCTTTCTCCCCTGCATTCTCTTTTGCCTTTTGCAGGTAATTTATGAATTCCATCAATGCAATCGCTGACATGTTGAATTTGAACCCTTCAATGCCTTCTGTCACTGCTTTTATTGCTCCTTGTGTCCTGCTAATTATTGCCTTGTCTTTAGAGCCTTTTTTGTTTGTGGCTTTTTCATCAAACAATGAAATCAGCTTATGAACAATTCTTGAACTGCCTTCAATGCCTGCAGAGCTCCACTCCATCTCCTTTTCAGGCGAAGCGACAAACATGAGGAATAATCTTGCAGTATCAATGCCGTAATCCTTAACAATCTCATCCTGCGTTACTGTGTTGCCTGCGTTTTTTGACATCTTTTTTCCGTCCTTGTAAACCATGCCTTGGTTGAACAATGCCGAGAATGGCTCATTGCATTTCAACAATCCCATGTCCCTCAATGCCTTTGTGAAGAACCTTGAATACATCAAATGCCCGACAGCGTGCTCTATCCCGCCTATGTACTGGTCAACAGGCATCCAATAATCAACCGCTTTCCTGCTGAAAGCTGTTTTCTTCTCGTTCGGAGAGCAGTACCTTATGAAGTACCAGCTGCTGTCCATAAAGCCGCCCATTGTGTCTGTCTCTCTTCTTGCCTTTGCGCCGCATTTCGGGCATTTTACATTCTGAAACTTTTTGCTTGTGAGCATTGGATTGCCTTTTTCTGTAAATGTTACGTCTTCAGGCAATAAAAGAGGCAGCTCTTTCTCAGGCACAGGCACTATGCCGCATTTTTCGCAGTAAATCATCGGTATTGGCGTGCCCCAGTATCTCTGCCTTGAAATAAGCCAGTCGCGTATCTTGTAATTGACCGTTTTCCTGCCTAGCTTTTTTTGTTCTATGTATTCTGATATTTTTTCTATACCCTTCGGGCTCTCAAGCCCGCTGAACTGCCCTGAATTAACAAGAATCCCTTCTTCTGTGTATGCCTCTGCCATCTCCAATGCTTCATTTAAAAGTTCTGGAAACTTATCTGTGCCCATATCGCCTAAGGTATAATGCCCTTTCCCCCTAATTTCAATTATCTTTCCCCCCAACGCTTCGTGGAATATTTTTACGCTCCTCTTCCCGTCTGGCTCTTCATCATCGGCAGTAAACATTGAAATACTTTTTACTCTTGATTTAATAGTTGAATCAATTGGATATTCATAAAATAGTTTCTTTTCGGGATTATCTGCAGGCGGAATTTTCCAAGGGGCCACGAGGATTAATTTATCTATGTGCCTCTTTGTTTCCCCTAACCAGCGCACTAAAAAGGCGGAACCGCAGCTATGCCCTATAAGCATAGTTCTTTCAGTTATCACATTTTTTTCAAACTCTTTTTTCCAAGCGCTATAATCTGGTTTCCATGGAGTTGGCATAACAGGGGCTTCTGCAGGAATGCCTATGGAAGAAAGCTCTTTTTTTATCCAAGGAATCCAATGTGTGTCGTAGGTTCTTTTCTTAGGGTCATTTTCGTCCTTACTAGGGCACCCGTGTACAACAATGCAATTTCTTCCTTTTGGCTGTATCACAACCTTCAAAGGCAGATTGTATTTCCTTGCAAACTCAAAATCCCTCTGGTCGTGGGTAGGGACTGCCATTACCATGCCTGAGCCGTACTCAGCCAGTACAAAGTTTCCTGCCCAAACAGGTATTTTGTCTTTAGTTATTGGATTGACGGCGTATTTGCCTGCAAACACACCTTCCTTTCCAAGCTCGTCAATCTCTTCCCTTGATTTTGCTCGTTTGCATTTATCAGAGAAAGCCATTACCTCTGCTTCTTCTTTTGTGCCTTTTACCAGCTCTTTCAGCTTTGCGTGCTGAGCTGATATTACCATGAATGTTACGCCAAAAACAGTGTCAGGGCGTGTTGTGAATACAGGCCATGCTTTTCCATCTATTGTGAAGTTGATTATCGTGCCGTTGCTCTTACCAATCCAGTTTCTCTGTATTTCCTTTATCTTGCCAGACCAGTTGAGCTTGTCAATGTCATTCAAAAGTTCTTCTGTGTATGCTGTTGTCTTCAAAAACCACTGGCTCAATGACTTTGCCGTGACTTCTGTTCCGCAGCGCCAGCATTTGCCTGCCTCAACTTCCTCGTTTGCAAGCACTGTTTCGCAGGAAGTGCAGTAGTTGACAGGCGCCTCTCCCCTGTATGCTAATCCCTTTTCGAATAATTTTATGAAGAAATACTGGTTCCACTTGTAGTATTCAGGCCGGTGCGTTGCCAATACCCTGCCCCAGTCATAGCTGTTTCCAAGCGCTTTCTGGTAAGCCATTATGTTTTTTATTGCGTTTTCAGTGTATTCTTTGGGGTGCACACCTTCTTTTTTTGCCGCATTCTCTGCAGGCAATCCAAACGAGTCATATCCCATAGGGTACAATACATTGAATCCCTGCATTCTCCTGTATCTTGCAACCACGTCGCCCATTGTGTAATTTCTCACGTGCCCCATGTGCAGGTATGAAGCTGACGGGTAAGGGAACATCTCAAGGACATAGAACTTCTTCTTTTTTGGATTTTCTTTTGACTTGAATATTTTCTTCTCTTCCCAGTGCCTTTGCCACTTGTCCTGTATTGCCCTGAAGTCCATAAGGGGATAAGAGATTATATGTTTATATAAATGTTTTGGGCATCGTCGGAAAAGGCGGCTTTAAGCCAAATCTTTATTAACTTTCCCTGCCTTCCTTAATGCGAGGGCAATATGAACTTTAAGAGGCTGGAAGCAAAACTTGATGCTGACAATTTCTTTGGGCAGGCGCAGATAAACCAAATGGGCGTAACCATGGAGTATTTCCCGGGCAGGTACAAGTTTGTTTCAGTGCCTGTCTTGATGGGAGGCAGGGGCATCTCCTCTACCCTGATAAAATTCACAGCCCCCTATGCAATCACAGAGATAAGGACAGGCACTGTCACTTCCCAGAGGAAGCTTTCCAGCATGGAAATGAAAGCTGTTGAAAACAGCGGCAGCCTGGCAAACTACCTTTGGGCTGACCCGAGGTACGTGTTCAAGTTTGCCACGGACATCCAGAAAATGACAAAGAATTCCTTTCTGGTAAGGATTTATGACAAGCACGCAATGAGGAGGGCTAAAAGGGCGCTGGATGAAAATCTATGGGACTCGGCAGAGCCTTTCGTAATCACTGCTGAAATGCAGTTCAAGAATAACCTGATAACAAAGATGAAGATAAGGGAAGCAATGAAAGAAGGATTTATTACTGATGAAAGGGAAATAAGATTTTACAGGTAGGGGGCAATTCGCAACTTTTATAAATAACTTCTTTTATTATTTTCAACATGAAAAGGATTTTAATGCTTGCGCTGGCGCTTTTGATGCTTTTGCCTGCTGCGTCTGCGCAGAACGTGGACGTTGGATTGTACATACTTAACTTAGGCAAGTTTGACATCTCCTCCGGGGCTTTCACAGCTGATTTTTACCTTTCAATGAAATGCGAAGGCAAGTGCTCTGACTTTGAGTTCGTGAACGGAAGGGCTTCTTCAGTGGACAAAATAACTGATGAGCCTAACGAGAAGTTTTACAGGATACAGGCTGCTTTGAACAGCCCTGTTGATCTTAAGTCATTCCCTTTTGACAGCCAGAAGATGCAGATAATACTGGAGGACAAGACAAATACAATTGGCAGCCTTGTTTATGTTCCTATTGAAGCAGAAAGCGGCATTGATGACTCAATTGTATTTCCCGGCTGGAACATTGACGGCAGGACAATCGAGGTAAAAGAGCATTACTACAAGCCGTACAATGAAACATATTCGCAGTATGTGTTTGATGTCAATATTTCAAGAATCGCGTTCAACTCATTTTTGAAGACATTTTTGCCTGTATTCTTCATTGTAATGGTCACGATGTTCAGCTTTGTGCTTGACCCTGACAAGATTACAACCAGATTGGGAATGGCGGGCTCAAGCCTGGTGGGAGCTGTAATGTTTCACATAGCAATCTCAAACCAGATACCACCTGTAGGGTACATGACTTTGGCAGACAAGTTCATGATATTCACTTATTTCATACTTCTTGTTACATTCCTCCTGAATGTCATAATGCTTGAGCTGCACGAGAGAAAGCAGGAAGCCAAGCTGATGAGAATGCACAGGCTGACTGAGTTCAGCATGCTTGGGATAGTTCCGCTGCTTTACGTGTTGTTCTTTGTGTTTGCTTTTATATTTTAAAAGGAGGCAGGGGATTTACAAAGTGCAATTTAAGGTATATGTGTGAATTTCACTTAAATTCAGAAAAGTGAACGCAGTGTGTTCACAATTGAGCTGGATGCATTACCTTACCCCGAGGATTTGAAAATGGCTGCTGAAGGCGCTTGCTCGCCTCTTTTATGATTTGCGCCGGAAATCAGGTTATGGTTTCAAGAATTGCCGTGATTTCCTTCCTGTTTTAACAAATGCTTTATCTTTCCTTTTAATTTCGGCAGGTCTGTTTTAACAATCGCCCATGTCAGCTCAAGGTCTATCCCAAAATATCCATGGATGAGCTTGTCCCTTGTCTTTGCCATTTCTGCCCATGGCACTTCAGCATGCTTTTCCCTGAATTCTGCCGGGATATTCTTGTCGGCTTCGCCTATAATCTCTATCCGCCTTATAACTGCATCCTGCAGCTTTTAGTCCCTGAAGAACTTTTCTTTTGTGCTGCCTTTTGTAAAGGATTCTATGCGCTCAATGCTTTCCAGAATATGGGCCAGAAATACAGATGTGTCTTTTGTCAAAGGATTCTTACCTCTTCACTCATTATGCGGCTCTTCAGCATCGGGTGTATTGAATTATAGGTTATTACATCGGCTTTTCTTCCAAGCCGCTTTTCAAGCTGGATTTCAAGGCTTGCCAGACTAAGAAGGCTCTTCTTTCCCCTGAATTTTACAAGTATGTCAACGTCGCTTTTCTTCTTTGCCTTTCCTTTTGCATAAGAGCCGAAAATGCCTGCTCTTGACACTCCATTTCTCTTAAGGATAGGCATGATTGTACGCCTTATCCTCCTTACATCATTTGCCTTATTTGGTTTCATAAGAATACTATAGCAGTTTTAGGGTTATAAGCGTTTCTGTTGAGCGTATGGGGCTTAACTGTGGCTGACGCACTAAGGGGTGCATGGGGTATTGCTGCGTTTATTTTCTAGAAAAGGCGGCAGGGAATAATCCCCTTTTTCTTAACAGCATGTTCTGTCCCTGAACCCTTGTTTAGGGCTTAATTCGCCTATTTCCACCTGACAGAATTCATTATCCTTCCTAATGCAATATCAAGATGCTCCTTCTTTTCTATCTGCAGTATGCCTTTCTTTTCCCTGAGCATGTTAAATCTCCTGAAAACCTCATTTTCAAAGTCCTTCACGTGAATCTTTTTCTTTTTTCTTCTTGAATATTCCTTTGAAAGAGTGAGCAAATCTTCCGCCTCAATATGCAGCAATTCATGCATCAGGATGGACTGCACAACCTGCTTTCTCAGCGCTATATTGCCTACTTTCTGCAGGCTGCTGTTTATGAATATCCTGAATTCCGAAGGCTTGGCTCTTGTTTTCCTTATATTTGATGATTCTCCCAGAAGAAGCGCTTCATGGTCAAAGTCCAGCCTTTGCTCTATCTTTGCATGGACACAGCCCAGCTTTTTTGGGCTCATCTTCTTGTATTCAGATGTGATTGCTTTCTTGTCCAGCAAAGGGAACACATCTCTTGCATCATGCAGCCATTCCATGCATTCATCCATAATGATATGGAATTGGCTTTATGCTTAAAAATATTATGCTTTTATCTGGGCTTTAAGCTTGCTTGCCTCTTTCAGGGCTTCTTTTCCTTTCTTTGTCAGCGCATAAAAGCGGTAAGCGCGGTCATTTGGGTTTTTGCAGCGAATTAAGCCTTTCTCTTCAAGCTCTTTTAATGCCCTTGAAGTGTGGCTCTTGTACATTCCTGCCTCTTTCTTGATTTGCGCTGGTATCATTGTTTTGTTCTCAAGAATTGCCAAAACCTTTATCCTGTTCTTTGCCCTTAACACAAATGAGATAACCTGCGCATCCATGCACTAATGGTGGTTACCATGTAATAAAAGCTATAGTTACCATTTCAGTTACCGAAATATATATAAGGAAAGATATGCATTTAAAATAGCATGAAACGAGAAAAAGGCAAGCGAAGGTTCAAGTGCCTGCGCTGCGGAAAATCCGTAACAATAGATGGAAAGTTGCCTGATGAGAAAACAGGCGGGGAATGCCTGGGAGACAGGAATGGAAAGCACTGGTGGACTGGCTACTAAAGGCGCATCTTCATTACTTCTTCCCTTATTTGTTCCCCTTCTTTTGTAAGCTGGTATATCTTTCCCATCTTTGTATCGCCTGTTATGCACCTGATTAAGCCTTCTTTTTCAAGCTCCCTTAACACCCTTGCCACGTTTGAGTCTTCAAGCTTTAATTCTTTCTTTAGCTGTGAGGGCATCTTGTTCTCCTGAGAAATCTTTATTATAACCCCGGTTATATAACCAGAATTATATTCTCTGTGCAAGCTTCAGCAGCTTCCTGCGGTCAATGACTTCAACGTCCTTGCCAGACTCCCCGCCCATGCATATGAGAACGCGCCGCCCGTGAAGCCCTTCTGAATTCCTCTTAAACTTTAATATGTCCTCCTTGCCTATCTGCTTCCACTTTACCTCGCCTATGATTTCTGCCTTGTTGCGTTTGGTTATTACAAAATCCACTTCCTTATCTTTTGAAACATAATACTCCTTCCTGCCGCCGTAAATCTCAGCAAATAAGTCTGCAATAAAGTTTTGAATCTCAAGGTTCAGCAGCTTAACCAAAGTAGGCATGGCTTCCTCCATAGAAATTTCTCTTGCGCCTATCTCGTACCTGCTGTTCATATAATAATACACGCTCATAATCGGGGACTTAAGCCTGTAATACCTTTCTTTTCCCTTATGAAGCTTTATGCTTTCCACAAGCTCCATTTCCTCCATATTCTTCAAATATTGTATTAGGTGATTTGGGCTTGGCTCGGGTATTAGTTTCCTTGAATATAATATTGCAGTGATTTCCTTTGTTTTCCATACCCCTGAGCCAATTAAGCTTAATATTGCCTCATATTTTTTGGTTAATTCTCTCTCTTCTTCTGTAAATATCTCCCCCACGAGGGCGACAATAGTGTACTTTGACTGGGTAATGAGGCTATAAACAAAATCACTTGCTTTTCCGCCATTTGCTGAAGGAATTACCCATGGCTCGCGGAGAAATGTGGCAAATTCAATTAATTTATCTTCATGGATGCGCCCCTTCAGCCCTGAAATTATATCTGATGGGCTGATAAACCCTATTTTTATGGGCATAAAGAACCCCAAAAGCGGGGACTTTGGTTCAAATACTTTCTTGATAACCCTCATGCTTGAACCGGAAAGTATCAACTGCCCCTTTGGATGCAAGAGAGAAATTTCCTCGAAAACCCCTTCATTAAGGCGCTGGAATTCATCCACAACAACCCTTTTTCCTTCGGAGAGAAGGCTTTTCACCTCAGATACAAACTCTTCCAAACTGAGCTTCCTGCCGCCGGAAATTATTGCCAAGTCTTTTGCAACAGAATAATAATTCTCTGCCCTGCATAGCTCGCGAAGCAGGAATGTCTTTCCGACCTTCCTCCGGCCATACACAAGGAGCCACTGCCTCTTGCTTTTGACTAAATCCGCTTCTTTGCGCTTAATTATATAATCCATGTTATATAACCAGTGTTATATATATTTAAGCTTAACGGCGGGGGGGTTTTCACTCCGCAATCTTAGGGGCCCGCTCCAAAAATTCTATCCGGATAACTATTGCTAATTTGGTATTGCA
>JASEIA010000063.1 GCA_030018575.1 Nanobdellota archaeon
AATTTCCCCGCAAAGCTTTAAATCTAATTTCTTCCCTCGGAGAGCAATTTTATAATCCTACTTTTTTTCAGGTTTTTTGTGGCTTTGTCCTCGGAGCTTAATACATACCAGGTTTTTTCATTAGGTTTATAAGCAAACACTTATACCCACGCCTTATGGCAAAAACATACTGCTTCGGGCTTCTGGCAGCGGCTATGATGTCTTCATGCCTTCCAAAGACAGAGGCGCATAATGCGCAGCAGGAAGCAGTGCAGCACGATACAGAAGATACTGCAGATTATATGTATTCAATGCTTGAAAATTTATGCAATGCAGAAGACAATGTTGCAAGAGGCAATCTGGTAATAAAAGAGCTTGAAGCAATGGGCTTGGAATATAGCTTGCAGCCTTTTGAAAGGGAAGGAAGCAATTACAGGAACATAATCGCAAAGATTGATGTGGAAAATGAATCTCATAACCTTGCATTCACAGCGCATTATGACAGGGTTGATGTCGGCTGCGGTGTTGTTGACAACGGCTCAGGCGTTGCAGTTCTTTTGGGAATGATAAAGGATGTTAAGGAAAGCCCAAATGATAATGACTTGACATTTATCTTTTTTGACGCAGAAGAAAAGGGGCTTTTGGGCTCAAAATATTATGTTGCAAACACTGATGAAAGGTTTGACGCAGTGTTCAACATTGACATGGCTGCTTACGGGGATACGCTCATGATATCAACAGGGGCGCATAACCGCAGGGGGGAATTCGTGCCGACAACAGAATCCCTTAACGAATTGATAATTGAGCTTTGCGAGGAAAATTCAATTCCTTATTTCTGGACTGAAGACAAGTGGACTGACAATGTGAGCTTTAATGAGGCAGGGCTTGCTGCTGCTTCTGTCGTAAGAGTGGACTCAAGCTTTCCAAATCCCTATCCGATTCACAATGAAGGCGACAATATGTCAAATACAGACATTAATGTCCTTTCACAGACAGAAGAATTCATGCTGATGATTCTGGATAGGTATTAAAATTAAAAACAAATAAAAAATAGAAGCTACTATTATCCCCTTTCATTTCTTGCCCTTGCAAACGCGCTTAAGATTATCTCCTTTGCCTTCATTCCCTGTACACCATGCCCATAAAGCTTTCAAAGCCGTATAGAATATAGTGGTATTTAATTATTTCCATTATAATTGGCTTTTCCTTCCGGGCTTTTAATTCGCTTTTGGTAATAATGACCGGAACGGCTTCCCTGCCGTAATTTGCATGAATTTTTCTTACTATGTCAGCAATGTCCTTTTTCCTTTCGCAGACAACCAGCACATCAATATCGCTTTCTTTTGATGCTGTCCCTTTGGCGTAAGAGCCAAATATAGCGATGGTTAGCAGGCTATGCTTAAATCTCTCCTTTAGCCCGCTGATAAAGTCCCCCATAATAAGCTTTATTTCCTTGTTTCTGCTGTAAAAATCCTCTGTCCGGACTACTTCATTGAGGTGCATCAGCGCCTTTGCCTTTTCGCTTTCAGGATTTAAGCTGCATACAATCGCCCTGCCAACTTTTTTCCCTGCTATTACTCCTTCTTTAATAAGCCTGCCTGCAACCCTGTTCACGAGCGAGTAATGCTCATTCAGCCTGTTGGCAATCTCATTTATTGTAAACTCCTTTTCCGTATTCTTTCCCAGCAGGTTTATTATATTTAATTCAAGCCTCATGTTTATCACTTTTAACGATAATATTATCACTTTAAGTGATATATAAGCTTTTCTGTCCAAGAGCAGTACGTAATACTAAAGCAAAAACAGCCATGGGCAGAAACCCTAAGCAAAAAAGAAGTATTAATATCCTCTTGCACGCCGTGTTACTATAAAGAACAATAAGCATATGTTTAAGCTTTTCTGTTACTTATGGTAACAAGCATTCAGGCACTATGCGGCAAATATACTCAAAGCCATGAAAACAATGAAGCGCAGCCGCCTTTACTCCGCCTGCAAATGCGACAAATGCTTGATTCTCTTAAGCATATTCGGATGAGTGGTAAAGAGCTCCATCACTTTCTGCCCCCTGCCCAACACAACATTCTTCTGCCTTATTGCAGCAAGCTCGTGCCTGTCGATGGTTCCGCTCATGTCAGAGTCAATTGCCTTCAATTCCTTTATGTCCAATTCAGCCCTTGCAGGGTCGTTTGCAAAGAAAGCCCTGCAGCCTTCGGCTGCCTTTAATTCCTGTTTTGACGCAGATGCAGAGCCATAAACCAGCTTATACAATGCAGAAGCAAGCTCGTGCGGGTCATTTCCCAATTGAACGCTTCCCTTGTCAGCGTAATACTCCCTGATTCTTGAGCCGTACAGGACAAGAAGGTTCGTGATGAAGTATAAAACCAATGCGCCGATTCCAATCAGCACTGCACTGCCCTTGTTTTCCCTGTTCCTGCTCCACAAAAAGCTTTGCGCCGCAAACCAGCAAAGCATGGGGACAATGCTCAATAATGTTATCACAGTGACATCCCTGTTCTTTATATGGGAAATCTCGTGCCCAAGGACAGCCTTTAATTCCCTTTCATTCAGCAAGTTAAGTATCCCTTTTGTAACGCAAACCCTGCCGTCCCTTATGCTCTTTCCAAAGGCAAATGCATTTGGCAGCCCTAATTCAGACACTGCCACTCTCGGCTTTGGGATGCCTGCCTTCTTTGCAAGCTCGTCAATCATCTTATGCAGCTTTGGCTCCTCTTTTTCAGAGACATACCTTATCCTCATTGTCCATTCAACTATCTTCGGCCCTATCATGTACTGCAGGACAGTCATTCCGAGAGCGAGAGCAAGATAAAAATAAAAGTTAGTTACGCCTGCATACCTTGAGACTGCGCTTACCAGCCCGAAGACTATTGCAAACATCACGCCGAGCAGCAAATATAATCTAACCTGAAGCCACATTTTATTTCACCTCCTTGCTTTTATTAACAGCGTCTTCAATTAATTCTTTAACAAAATCCGGCAATTTGATTTTATACTTTAATGACTCTTTTCTTAAGGCTTCAAAATATTTTATTTCCCTCTTTTGCCATTGTAAATCTAATCTCCTTATTTCTCTTAATGCTATATGCTCATATTTATAAGGGTTTCCCCAATAGCAATGCATACATATTTCTGGTTTTTTATTAGTTCTCCAATTTTTACAGTGCTCACACGACCATGATTTGGCGCGGTTGCATGAGCCGCAGAGCAGCATATAATCTTTAATAGCTTCTTTTGCAGCCTTATAATATTTGCTTATTTCATAAGGGACCCTATGGTCTATTTGCAGATATCGTTCTTCAAATTCGCCATTGCAAATGCTGCATCTGCCGTTTCCTGCCGAATAAAGCTGCTTTTTGAATTCTTTTGGAAAGACCTTTCTACCTTCTAATACCTTTTTTTGTACTTTTTCTAAATTTCCAAATCGGTAAGCAGCTATGGTCCTGCCTTCTGAAGATTTTACTTTAAATGTTTCTAACGGAATGCCTGCTTCTCTAACATCCCTTGCCGCTCTTGGCGGATGCTTATAACCATATGTTTTTTCTAATTCCCCTGTTGTTATACGCCCTTTATTTAAAATATGTTCTATCACAATCTTTGCTCTTTTATTCTTAATGGTTTTTAATAATTGGAGGGCTCTTTTTTTGTGAGCAGGAATATTCTTTTTCATCTTTTAATAGCCCCTTGCATTTGATAAGCAGAGATAGTTTGTTGTTGTAATATTATTGGGCTAATTTTTTCAATCAGCGCAGGGGATAAATATATAGACTCATAAGTATATTGGCGCCGCTTAAGCAATGTGGCTTGAGAAGACCTGCCCGCATTTACTTCTATTCTAATAAGCTCTAATTCTTTGGGCAATGGTTTTCCAAAAACTTTATTGCTTGTTCTTCCATCATAACTTAATATATACGGTAATTTTCTTTTGTTTAATTCAGAAAGTTCAGTTATAAATTCAGTTTGGTCTATATCTTCGTAATATTTAAAACCCCTGCTTTGCCCTGTTCCTTGGTATGGCGGGTCCATATATACTAAATCATTGCAGCTTGCCATTTTTAACACTTTTTTATAATCTAAATAGGATAGTGTAGTTTTCCCTTTCAATAATTGTGAAGTCTTTAAAATATCTTCACGCATCATTGAAGGGTGGCGCCCTTTCCTCCTGTGATCCGGGCTCTGATTGAATCCTCCGTTATTATTATACCTCACTGCTGCTTTAACGCATCTTGCTAATAAAAATAGGAGATATTCTGGTTTGTTATCCATGTTGAATTGATTCCGTAATTCATAATAGTGGGTTTCTTCTTTTCCTAACTGTTCAAACCAAATATCATGGTATTTTCTTACTATTTCTTTAGGATTATTAATAATCTCATTCCAGAGGGAAATAAGCGGCTGGTTTATATCATTTAAATGGAATGCTTTTGCTTTAAAATAATATGCTGCAGCAATTGTTACTGCCCCTGAGCCAGCAAATGGCTCTATTAATTTATCGAAATCTTTAGGAAAGCACCTAAGGATGTGATTTGCCAATCCTCTTTTACTCCCTTGGTAAGGTATTGGGTGGGGCAGTCTCATATAAAACATACCATACTTATCCATTAATAAACTTTTACTTTCTCGGTGGCGCGGGTTAGAATCAAAACGACTGCGCCATCGGGCTTCCGCATTTTGGGCGCGTCATCGGCCCTGAGCTTTGCGTGTATATCCTGTGCCCGCATTTCCTGCAAAAGAAGCCGCGGCTGAATTCCTTCGGCTCTCCGGGTATTCTCCCCATTTCCCCCCTTGCGCGCAAAACCCCCCTCTCCCGCTTCCCACGGCGCCATTTTTACACCTTCTTTTTACATCTAATCTGTTTTCTTTCCGCTTTCCCATCTTATTGTTTTCATAACCTTGTCCACAACTTCTTCAACAGAAATATTGGTTGTGTCAATCACGCAGTCAAACTGCCGTTCATTGTAGGGGTCGAGATTATATCTTTCCTTATACCTCTTTTTATCGCCATTCATCCTTTTTTTCATTTCCTTCAGCACTTCATCAACATTCTTGTATTTCTTCTCAGAGCTTCTTGGTTCCTTGAAAACCCTCTCTGCTGCTTTCTTCAAATCCGCCTTGAAAAAGAACTTCAGGGAATTTGGCACAAAGTGAAAGGAAAGGCGCCCCTCAATAACGAAGTTATCCTCTTTTTCCCCGATTTTCTGTTGGTTATTGTCAAACTCCGTGTCAGTGTCTTCCTTTAATTGGTTAAACTCGTAGATGGCAAGCCCTCGTTTCTTAGCCATTTGCCTTCTTAGTGCGCCAACAGAATAATACTTGTATTTCAGTTTTTCAGCAATTATCTTTGCAACAGTTGACTTTCCGGAGCCGGGAGTTCCGCAGATTGAGATTTGCATAATAAGAATATGGGCTTAGCGTATAAATACTTTTCACTTCTTTGCCTTGACAATCCTAAGAACTTCTTCCACAACCTCTTCAATGCCCTTGCTGGTTGTGTCTATCACGAAATCAAACTTTGAAGGGTCATAGCAGTTTATGCCATAGTGCCTTGAATACCTTTCGCCGTCATTCTGCATTCTCTTTTGCAGGTCAAGCGCAACTTCCGCGATTGTTGCATAGCTTCTTTCAGAGCTTCTCTGGTCGCTGAAGATTCTTGAAGCAGCAACATTCACGTCGCAGTGGAAGTAAATCTTCACAGACCGCGGCATGAAATAAAAGGCCAGCCTGCCCTCGTTGACAAAGTTATCACCTTCTTTCCCCAGCTTCTTCTGTTCTTCATCAACCATTGTGTCTGTGTCTTCGGGCAGGCTGTTGAATTCGTCTATTGTAAGCCCCCTCTCTTTGGCAAGCTTCCTTCTTATCTTGCCCATTGAATAGAAATCATAGCCCAGCTTTTCGGCAACGAGCCTTGCAGCAGTTGACTTTCCCGCGCCTGGCACACCTCCTATTGCTATCTGCATAACAAGAAGTAATTGCTGTTTAATATAAAAGCATTTGAGAATTGCAATCTATATGTTGCAATATATAGGTTACATTATCTATTTAATCATTCCATATCCAATTAATCTGAACCTGTGCCCCAAAAGCCTTGAGAGGGTAATCCTGTCTGTCTTTCTTGCGCAGACAGGCCTTTTCAGCACAACATGAACAAGCTCTTTTCCAATTACGCTTACAATGCCTGTTGTCACGCTTGAATTCACGTTAAGCATAAGGACTTCCCCTTTTTTAACAGGCTCAACTGCAATTTCCTTTTCAGCGCCAACCACCCTTTCCAAAAGCTTTGGCATCAAGTCAAACTCAGCCCAGATTTCAGGCAGCTTGCCTGGCAATCCTACAAGATTTCCGCCAAGAGCATCCGCCTTTACAAGGGCAGGATCAAGCTTTGTCAATAATGCAATTGAGCCCCCGGGAGTTGCCTCGTCTATAGTTTCTTCCCCTGTGCGCAGGCTTACAATCTCAGTTGAAATAGGGGCCCATATTACTTTTCCCTCTTTCTCTGTTTTTCTTCCTGGCTTTATTTCAATTTTCTGCCCTTTCTTCAATACGCCTTCCTTTAATGCGCCGCCAAGTATTCCGCCGACAAGCTTTTCAGGCTTTGCGCCCGGCTTGTTCACGTCAAAGCTTCTTGCAACAAACATCAATGGGTCTTTTGTGGAATCCCTTGCAGGCGTCTTGAAAAGCTCCTCTATTGCGAATATCAATGCGTCAATGTTAATTCCCTGCTGCGCAACCATTGGAATCACAGGCGCATTCTCTGCAAAAGTGCCTTTTGTGAAAGCCCTTATCCGGTCATAATTCTTCATTACATCTTCTTCAGAAACCAAATCAATCTTGTTCTGCACAATGATTATGTTTTTTACATCCCCAAAATCCAGCGCCATCAGATGCTCCTTTGTCTGCGGCTGCGGGCATTCCTCATTTGCAGCGATAAGGAGTATTGCGCAGTCCATTATTGCAGAACCTGAAAGCATTGTCGCCATCAGGGTCTCATGCCCAGGCGCGTCGACAAACGAGACTTTTCTCAGCGGAATGCATACTGAATCGCACTTTGGGCATATTGCAGATGAAGTGTATGCTGAATAGCCTTCGCATTTCGGGCACTTGTAGAATATTGCATTTGCATAGCCCAGCCTGATTGTGATTCCCCTCTTTATTTCCTCGCTGTGAGTGTCTGTCCACTTGCCTGTAAGCCTTGAAACCAAAGTTGTTTTTCCGTGGTCAACGTGCCCTATCATCCCTATGTTGATTTCAGGCTGGATTTTTGCCAGTTTGGGAAGCTCCCTGTGCTCTTTTTTATGCTCGGAAGGCGGCTGGGTTTCCTTTACCGGCTTTTCTTTCTTTTCTTTTTTAGGTTTAGCCTCTTTTGCTTTTTTAGGCTCTTCTCCTATTTTGATTGTTTCTTTTTTTATCTCTTTTACTTCTTCCTTGTGCTCTTCTTTCTTTTCTTTCTTTGGCTTTTCGGCTTTTGCCTTTTTCTCTTTCTTTATTTCAGGCTTTGCAATTTCTTTCACAGGCTCAATAGCCTTAATCGGCTCTGCTGCAATTGCGGGCTCTGCCTTTGGCAGTTCAGGATGCATTCCCGGAGCCAATGGCGCAACTAACGGCTCTTCCCGCGCTGCTTTAACAGCAGTTTCCTGCACTGCTTCTTTTTTCTTTCTCGGCATATCGTTATAGAAAACAAGAAATCCTTTATAAAGGTATAGGAAAGTAGGGACGTAGTTATTCTAACTTAATGCCACTTATTCTGTCTATACTTAAAATATACCTATTTTGTAGTATCGTTATTTAACTATTCCACTTCAATTTCGTTTCATGGTTGACAAGGTCATTGAGAGCTTCAAAAGAGACTTTTTAGCGATAAAATCAAAGGGATTTGTTCCATCAAGCAGAAAACATGACACTGGAATAGGCAAAACTTTTGAAGATTTGATTGGAATCCATGAGAATAACAATGCTTTAGCAGACTATAAGGACCTTATTGAATTAAAGTCAGCCAGAGAATTATCAGAATCAATGATTACCCTTTTTACCAAGTCCCCTTCTTTTCCAAAGGGTATAAATGCAGTATTAAGGGAAAAATATGGGCAACCAGATAAAACAGGCATGAAAATACTTCATACCACTATTTCCGCAGTGAAGTTTAACACTTTCGCTGAAAAATTTGGGTTTAAGCTTGATGTGGATGACGCAAAAAATAAGATGTTCTTAAAACTCGAGTTTAGCAATTAATCTGGGTGCCGAAACAGGATAGGCGGGATTTCTCGTCGTCAAAACCGTTATGTTAAGCATTCGTTTAAACGGAAAGTAGATACCAATACTAACAAAATTCTTCAAGTCCAAACGCTTTTACTAATTTCTTTTGGCTTTCGCTCTGCTCGGTCAATACACGATACGCTCCGCGTTGTTGTCCCATTGAGAAAGAAACTTCCTTGATTTGCTGCAGTTGTTCTATTGCCTCATAAACAGAAACATTAATTTTGTGTTGTTGTAAACGACGTTTCAATAAAGCAATAAGCTGCAGTGCAAGAACGCAAGTAAAAACATGCATCCGAATCCTATCGTCAAGCCAATGAAAATTAGGTGCGAGTGAAACAATGTGCGGATCTTTCATAAGCTGAAATTGTTTCTCAAGCGCATCCTTATTGCGGTATGCCGCAATAATGTCGGTTGTGTTCCATGCATCTTGATCCGTAAAAAGGATATTCTTGCCGAAGTCCTTTGTTTTCTTTTTCCATATTGAAGAGCATATCCATCGGCGGATAGTCACCTTATTATTTTTTTTCAAGACTTTGTACCGAATAATGCCTCGTGTTGAACGACTGCTCAGGATTTCTTCGACTTTC
>JASEIA010000064.1 GCA_030018575.1 Nanobdellota archaeon
CTTGATATATTGTTCCATAGCTTTGACATCATATCCATCACCAACAGTGTCTATATGACCTCCGTCAGTCCAAAATTCTCCGCCCCATAATTCATTCATAAACTCTTCGGCCAAAAAAACGTGCGTTTTTCCGGCATACCCATGAAATTCCCGCAGCGGTTCTGGAAATTCACAACAAAAACCAGAGATTCAGGCAGGAATTTCCGGACTTGCCGAAATGGAATTTTTAGTCCCGTCGCCAAAGCTGGCCTGTGTTTTAAGCATAATGCCTTTACTTCATTGAGACCCATGTATTCATTATATGGTGGTTAAATATAGAAAGGTTTATATAGGGGCGGATTCTCTTAAAATGCAAGGTTTTGGGGGTAATAAATGGATATAAATTGCAACACAGGCATAACGCAAGATTCTGCCGCAGTAATGCAGGCAAGATTTTTGCCGGAGTTCGAGAAGCAGATAGTTTTGAATCAAAAAACAGATTGTTTAAGGTAAAATGGCGGAAGAAACTGAAAAGGAACAAATCAAGGAAGAGCCCCAGAAATTTGAGGGTGAGTTTGAAAGATTCAACGATGCCGAATTCTCTGCAGATGGCAGAGTATATGTAAAAGAAGGAGAATTATACATCCCGGAATTGGGTGTTGTTTGTTATGGCGCAGGACCATGCGGGAAGCCCTCGCAGGAGCTTGACACTGTTATGCCGTGCTATCATACTGCTTATATCAAGACATCTGACGGAAAAGTTTATTCAAGAAAAGATTATCAGGATATTGGCAAGCTAAAAGCGTTCTTTAACAGCCATGGTAATACATTAAAACAAGCAAGAAAGAGCAAGTTTGTGCCTGCCCATGCATATTCAATTGATAGGGATACACAAAAAAAACCAGACGCAAGGTATGTGCCTGCAAACCCAAATGCAGAAGAAATAAGAGAAGAGCCTTACAAGCCGGCTGAAGTAATTAGCCTTTATAATCCTAATGAAGAAAAGGCTATCGGGCAGAAACTGACTGAAAAAGACAAGGGCTTGGAAGCGAGGATTAAAGACATAGAAATCCCCACTATTAAATCTGCGCCCAATAAGCCAAAAGAAGAGAAGAAACCTGAAAAAAAGGTGAAAAGAACAGGAAAGGTAGTAGAATTTCCAGATGAGGGCACTTTGTTTGTTGCCACTGACTTGCACGGCGATATGGAAGCACTTGAAAAGGTAGTTGGGGCATTTGAGAAAAAATATGCCGAAAATGCCGCGAAGGGAAAGAATACATATCTCTTGACGCTGGGTGATGATATACATAAAGACCCAAGTGAATATGAAGTAATTGAAGGCGTGGAATTTGATGATTCTTATAAGGTTCTAGACAGGCTTGATGAGCTTAGGGAGAAGTATGGGGAAGATTCTGTTATTAACTTGATGGGAAATCATGAATTAGCACATTTAAAGATAGAAGATCCTCGATTGAATTATGTTGTAAAAAGGCGAGTTGAACAAGTATGGCCCTTTGAAGTTTGTGTTAAAAGAAACAAAGATGAAAATGCATTAAACACTTACTTAGAGCAAATAAAACAGAGACCAATTCTTGCAATTACAAAAAACGGGATTATATTGACACATACTGGGCCATCTCGTAATGAAAGCATGGAAGCTATATGTAACCTAGATTACTCTAATCAATATGCTGGAACATTATATAGACTTTTGTCTCAGAGAATTCAAAACGGGCAAATTTCAAAACTAGAGGATTATTTAAAAGCCGAGAGCAAATATATAGAGCTAAGTAAATCTATGCTAAAACAATTAGGGGCTAATATCCATATTATGGGACACACGACCGCTACTCCCGTTATCTTTTGGGACAGCCAAGCAACTAAAACGGAGCTTAAAGAAAGTTATGCTTCAATTAATGATACCATCCTGATATTCTCCACTGGCACTAATAAGGAATTCACTAATGGCTGCTTTCTCGAGTTAGAACTTGGAGAAGAAGTAAAAAAGATATCAGATATAGAAAGTAAACAGAGAATAAGGGTCTTTAAAAATGGTTAAGGTAGCCGTATTAGGCATTGGAAACGTAGGAAAATTCTTATGCCGAGCATTATCTATGAGCAATATCGCTAACAAAATATATCCGTTTAGCACAACAGGAAGAAACTTGGCTGAATTAGGTAAAGAGTTAGGAAAACCAGGGCATATAGTTCTGAAAGATAATTTAGAAAATATACTCAATGAAGCAGATATAGCCGTAATTGCAGCTTCCAGAGAAGATAGGCAAACTCTGCCAATAGAAAGGAAGCGATTTGCCAAAGCTAATCTTCCATTCATACAAGAAATAGGCAACAGGTTTAAAGGATATGAGGGCAATGTTTTGATAATAACAAATCCAGTTGATGAAGCTACATTTGCATTTCAAAAAGCATCAGCTATGGATGCAAATAAAGTCGTTGGGCTTAATCATACAGATGCATTACGTTTTAACTATATAGTGCAAGAATATTTTGAGAGTATTAATGAGGATATACCTTTAGAAAAAATCAGAGGTTGCTTAACATTTGGGCCTCATAATGGGTTTGTTCAGGCATTATCATCTAAACTAAGAATAGAAGGGAAGCCTAAGATAGATATTTTCAAATTGATTCCTAACATTAATAACCAAATAGCATCTTATGGCCTAAAATTAGCAAATGGGCTTAAAACTACAGGTTTTACAACAATAAGCGCCGCCTGTGAAGTTATTAAAGCAATGCGAGACGCCACACTGGAAGTATCTGTTTCAGTAAGTTATAAGGGGATAGCTATAGGGCAGCCTGTTAGGTTTGTTCATGGCAAGGCAACACCCAGTATTAATATAGACAGGGATATTTCAAAAGAGCAGTTTGCACAATTTTGGTTAGGATATTTAGATATAGTGGATAGTTTAATAGAGCAGAATATTTTAACAAATAGTCCATTAGAAAAACAACCCCCTTTTTCAAAGTCAAAACCCCAATTAGAGTCTATACTAATACAACCGAATAAGAAAAAAATAATGGGCAAGTTCCCACCTAGGCCTATAAAAAGGAATAAAGATCCTCTTAGCACAATACCAAGAGCGGATAAATACATTCTAACTTCACGAAATGCAGACAGTGAGACTCAGGTTGATAGGTATATATTAGAAGAGCAGATTAGTGGGGGAGTCCATGGTGATGTATTCCATTGTAGATTATTAGGCTCAAATATTCCATTGGCAATAAAAAAGGGTAATTGCAAACATTTGCTCGAAGCAGAAGCAAAAAGGCATAGCCGATTAAGTTTTCCAAACATTATAGGGTATAAGGGATTCTTTCAAACCGAAAAGCACGGCTATATAGTTATGGAGTATGCACCTTCCCCCTTTCCTTGTGGAAAAATAAATGACTTAGGATTGATGATGAATAGAACTATTGAGCTATTTGCAGGTATAGATTATATCCACAGGAGGGGATTAATGCATTTAGATATAAGACCCGAAAACCTGTTAATAGGAATTGATCAACGCATTAAAATTATAGACTTCGGCTCAAGTTATAAGATAGATGATGACTCTGTAACTCCCGGCAGAATGGCATTAGGGGAATTTACTGCGCCTGAAGTATTGAATGGTATTTTAACAAGAAAAGTCGATATTTATTCAGCAGGAGCAATTATTTTTGAAATGTTTACTGGAGTAACTTATTCTCCAAGCAACACCCCACGTATAAGCGCGCTTAATTCACTTGTTCCTCCCGAGCTTGAAGAGGTTATTTATAGATGCTTAGATGAAGATAAGGATAATAGACCCTCCGCTACAGAGGTTATATCTATTGCTTTAAAGTGTGAAGAAACTGAGAGGGCTAGAATAGCACTTCGTCTGCAAGATAGAGAAGAAGCTCGCAGACAATGTGAGCTTAAATATAAACTGCTGATGCTCGGCAGAGAAATGACTTATTCAGAACCCCAGAAAGCAAAGGAATATTTTATCGAAGTCTTGGGTATGGGCTTTAACAATGAGTCTACAATTAATTATTTAACTAATGAGATAAAAAGAATAGATGAAGCGTTAAAAATAAAGGGTATTTAGAATGAAGCAAGAAACACTTATGGAAATAGGCATGACAAAGAACGAGGCAGAAGTATACCTCGCGCTTCTCGAACTTGGCTCTTCTTCCATAGGGGAAATAGCAAACAAGTGCAAAATTCACAGGCCCAATGTATATGACTCTTTGAAGAAATTGATGGAAAAGGGGATTGTATCCATGATAACCAAGAATAATTCCAAGTATTATCAGGCATCAGACCCAGCAATGCTCGACAATCTTCTGAAAGAGAAAGGAATAAAACTGCAGGGCATAATGCCTGAGCTTTACACGCTTTTCAACATGAAAAAAACAAGAAGCTTTGCCAATGTTTATGAAGGCATTGGTGCAGTGACAAAAATACTAGATGGAATGCTCAAGCACAATGATGATATTCTTGTATATGGAATACCTAAGGTTGCCCCTGAGATGGTAAAATTCTTTATTATGAATTTTCACAAAAGAAGAATTGAACAGAAAGTAACAATGAAGCATATTTACAATTTCAATGCAATGGAAAGAATAAATTTCCTGAACAAAATGCCTTACACAGAAGCGAAGTATATGCCCAGCGAGGTAGATTCGCTTGTTGCAACATTTGTCTGCGGCGATGAAGTTTCATTAATTATCTGGACTGCAAATCCAAAAATTATCCAAATAATTGACATAGATACAGCCGAATCCTACAGGCAGTATTTTAATCTCCTCTGGAAAATTGCGAAACTGCCAGAGAATTCTGGAAAGCGCAAGGCAAAAGCAAATCAGCCTTCTGCTTAATGTTTCTTAAAGATATCTTATATATCAATACCTCTTCCTTGTAGTATCAATCACTACAACACAGCCTTATATAGATTATCCTATACCTTATCCTATAACATCTAGAGGCTTCATGCCTCAGGAGAAACCAAATGAAACGAAGCATAATGCTCATGGGCGGGAACACGTACGTAATCTCCCTGCCTGCGGGCTGGGTGAAAAGGCACGGGCTGGAAAAGGGCCAGGAGATTGAGGTAACTGAGGACATAGGGAAAGTTGTCATAAGCGCAAGCCTGAAGCCCGAATCAAAAATGGCGTCAATAGAATACGAGAAAGGCGACAATGAAAAGCTCATAAAGGCATACCAGATGGGGTATGACGAGATAAAGGTGGCAGGCAGCATAAGCCTGGACAGCCTGCAGCAGGTGATAAACGAGTTCCTGCCGGGGTTTGAGATAATAGCCAGCGGTAAGGGCTACTGCATGCTCAAGTCAGTGTCAGAGCCAAGCAGGGCTGAGCTTGACGCATTAATCAGGCGCGCCTTCCTTTTGATGTCAGGCGAAGGCAGGAAATCCGCATTGAGGATTATCAGCATGTGCAAAAGATGCATTGCCAAGAACGGCTACAAGGGGTTCAGCCAGAGCCTTGTCGCATACAGCATTCTATGCGATATGGAAAAAGCTGCTGAAGAAAAAGGAAAAAAGGGCATGGAAATGATAAATGCCAGGTATGAGAGCATGGCAGGCATAATGGGCATTGGCTCGGGGATTTGCTGAAAAAGCCCCTGTCCCAGCCTTATTCTTTCAGGGCAGCCATAATTCCAGGCAAAAGCGGCAGCCTTCACGCAGCCGAAATCCCTATATATGTCTTTAATAACATAATATTATGTCTTTGGAGTCATAATGGATAAATTATATGCATGCAGGCATCTATCTTCGTGGCATCCCCCTGAAGACCGTGGAAATCAGGGTTTTCAATGTATCACCTCTTCTTTTCTATAACTTTGCTTTTTTTATTGCATTGCCTTCTTAAAAAGGGCTGTAAAATCTTGTAATGAATCTTCTCCTCCCTTAAGGCATCTTCAGGCAGCTCAAGCCTGCTTGTCCTTTTCCAGCGTTTTATGATGAAATTGGCGCTGATTTTAGAAGTTTATAATGTATAGTATAAGTATATAAACTAGTATATACTATTATAAGCAAAGGATAAGCTTATAAATAAGCGTATCTAAAACATTAATCACGAGGAAAGAATGCTAATCTCCGAAAAACTAAACACGCTAATTCGTATTCTGTTGTCAGATCATTTCCATAATAAGCGGGTATCAACAGTTTCAGAATTAGCTAAAGGAGTAAATATTACATATGCAATGACAAAACGATTATTAATAAAATTAGAAAAAAGCAGCTATATTTCAATAAGGGTTAATGTCAGATTGATAAACCCGCTGAGGCTGATGAAAGCATGGGGCTATACTTACTCATTAAAAGAGATAGAAACAGCAGAATTTATGTCCGCTGAAAGACCGCAATATTCTATATTAAAAATTGCCAACTGGGCAAGGGCAGAGGGGATTACATGTGCATTTACATTATTCTCCGCAACAGAGCATATCCGCCCATATGTTTCACCTTCAAATACACATGTCTATGTATTAAAAGAAGACTTGCCTAAGTGGCAGGAGTTTTTCAGAAAAGAGAATATACTTCCGGCGGAAAAGGAAGGCAATATTGTCTGTTTATTAGTAGACAAAGATTATTTTTATGGCGTTGAAGATGTTAGAGGAATAAGCATTATTTCAATCCCGCAATTATATGCCGATTTAATTGCATATGGGGGGCGAGGAGAAGATGCTGCCCAAGAATTATTAAAAGCGGTGGGGGAAAAAATAAATGTATGATCCTTTAGAAACAGATTTATCTTTAAATGAGCTAAAAGCATTATTCCATGAAAGCAGGGGCATTCCCATCGCCCTTATTGGCGGATGGGCATCTTATTTTTATGTTAATGAGAATTATAGGAGAGCATTTGGAAAAGATTATATGGGCTCGAGAGATATTGACATCTTTTTTGAGTCAGCAAGTGAAGCAAATTTTGCCAAAGCAGTTTATTCAAGAGGATTTACTAAGAATGGACTTAAATTTAGATATGAAAAGATATATGACAGGCAAACAAAAACATTTATTACGCAAGAACAAGCCAAAAAGAAGCCTATTTTCGATTTAATCTATATATTTTTAGATTTATTCTCTAATCAAGAAACAAAAGAATTAGGCAGCTGGTGGGACTTAGAGCCTTTAAAAAAAGTTTCATTTTTAAAAGTGGATAATTTTATGCTTGTTGGCATTGACACTTTAATAGCTTTGAAAAGCACAGCCTTATTTGCCCGTGATAAGGCAGACAAAGAGAATAAAGATGCATGCGATTTATATGCCTTAATAAAATACAGCGGTAAACCGATACAGCCTACAGAACTGTTAAAAAAAGCCATGGAAAAGTTATTATCACGAAATGATCTTATTTATGCAATATCTGAGCATGTATTATTAGATCCCAGTAAAGAAGGAATAGTGAATTTTACCTTGAGAGAAAAATTAAAAGAGATATTTAGATAAGATTATAGCAGAGATTCAGGCAGGAATTTCCAACATATCCGAAAATGTTCCGCATTTTCGAATATAAAGCCACAGCAAGCCATGAGGCATTAAGCCCTGTTCAAGCAACAAATTATCACTAAAGTGCTATAAATCCTACACTTTAGTGCAAAAGTATATAAATAACTATAACTAATATACACTTAAGTGATATATATGAAAAACCAGCTTCCTGCAACAGAAAGGGAAAATTACATCAGCTTTCACGAAACAGCATACAAGGAGGACATAAGGCATGCTGATTGACGTGTGCATGGGAAACAGGACTTCATGGAAAATACTCCTGCTTATGTCAGAAGCGCCGGGGAAAGCGCTTTCAAAAAGAGACGTGCAAAGGCACACAAGTATAGGCAGCAAGGCGCTTTTAAAGTTTATCCTACTGTTAAAAAAGTTTGATGTAATAACAGAAACGCAGTCCGGGAAAAGGCTATTTTACAGGCTGAACATGGCAAACCCCTCTGTTCCCGCCTTATTGTCCGTGATAGCCGCGGAAAAAGAGCAGCTTAATGCGGTCTATTTTGGCTCAGCCCTTGTATTGAGGGAATTTGTTTACGGGCTTACAAATGCAGGCATTGAGAATATTTCAAAAGTCATTCTCTTTGGCAGCGTGGCAAAGCATACTGCATCTGTTGATTCAGACATTGATGTTGCAGTCATTACAAAAGAGAAGAATCCCAGGCTGGAGGCAGATGTATCAGTCTTATGCGGCGGGATTCACGAGAGGTTTAAGAGGGAAATACAGCCTCATTTTTTTACGGAAGAAGAATTCAGCGCAAAAACAAAGCTTGCCGGGGAAATCCGCAAAGACGGCGTTATTCTTATGTGAGCGCTTGGCTTTATGTTTGCCATATCCGGGCTTTGGGCAGCGCGGCAGGATAACAGCCATTCTTACCGCCCCTGCCGCCTTTCCCTAAACTTTTGCGTTTTTAACTACCACCTCTCTGTTCAGAATTGCCTTAAACTCCTCTAACCTTTCACGCAGCATGCGAGTCACCCATCGCCACCCCTTCATCGCCGCAAGACGCATAAAACGGCAGAGTTCACCAATCGTTCTCAACGGCCTACCTACCCTCTCAGCAACGCGGCGGAGTGTGGTGTGCAGCAAGCTCAGCACGAGGACCGTGTATGCGATAAGGACGGCCAGTACTACGTTTCGCACTGCGCGTTCCTTCCGCACCTGAAAATCCTCAAACCCAACTTGCTGTTTAGCATCACGATGCCAACACTCAATCCGCCACCGGGACACGAGCAAACGCAACAATTCCCCTTGAGAACAGGTAAGATTGGTAACGTAAATCTTCTTATCATCTGGGTCATTTTCCC
>JASEIA010000065.1 GCA_030018575.1 Nanobdellota archaeon
ATCTAAGGATTTTGGTATTTATAAACTTTACTCCAATTAACAGAATTATCTATAGTTAAGTAATTCCCTAACAGTTATTTCTTTGCCCTTTTTCATAGTCAAACCCCTTTTGCCCTCTTTTTACTCTGTAACAAAAACGCCTTCTGCCACAAATGAGCCCTTGTCTGTTGTTATTTCTATTAATTCAATCGGCTTTTCAAGCACCCTGACAGACTTTACAGGCGTCTCTGCAAAGCCCTCTTTAAGCACCAAATCGCCTGGCCTTAAATCAATTGCCTTCTTTGTCGAGAAATCCTTCATTATGAACAACTGCCCTTCGGAGCATGTGATTTCCTCGTGCATCCTCACAAGCACCGCCTTTTCAGCAGGGAAAACATCCGCCTCCAAAACCTTTGCAGCGGCAGCCTGCCTTGCATCCGTGTCAAGGGCAATCACCTCGTCGCCTTTCTCTATGTCTCCTGCTGCAACAAACTGGCCGTCTGCCATTGTTATCATTGTTTCAGGGTCGAATGCCATTGTATTTTCCTATAGATTGATTGTTTATTAACGTTTGCTAATTATGATAATTGATATCTCAGGAAAGCCGCTATCCCGCCAATCTCCTTTAACTGCACTCCCTCGGGAGTGTCCAAAGAGATGAACATGACAACAGCTCCTGACGCCTCTGCCTTTTCCTCAATGTCATTAGCTATTGTGTCTTCAACAGAATCTGAAATCAATACCTTGTCAGCAGCATTCAAAGCAATTGCGTTCATTACTTCATCCTTTCCGTATGCAACCATCTCAGGCTTTACAGCCAATTGCTTTAATAATTTCTGCATAACTTCCTTTTCCTCTGTGATTGCCTCTTTTGCCAGCACGTCCTGGCTCTTTTCAACCAATTCCCTCAGCCCGAACTCATCAGTATAGCTTATGTCCTGCACTGCAATTATTTTCATCTTGATTTGGTTGTTAAGGTAAGGCTCGTTAAGGTAGTCTAATTTGCTTGGGCCTGGCCCTCCTACTATAATGCCTTTCAGGTTCTTCAACTCAAGGAAATGCTCCTGCATCAAATGCGCTATCCTCTTGAAGAATTCTTTTGAAGCTTCCTCGCGAAGCCTTGAATATCTTTGGGCGGAATTGTGCACCAAAAAACAATTTGCTATGAAATTCTGGTTTTTTACTGAAATGTCAACCATTTTTGCAGATCCCCGCCTGACTTCGATTTTATGTATCTTAACAGGCAAAAATGGATAATTATATACTGCTTCCAGCCGGCCATGCAGCAGTTTGTTCTCAATACAGCCCAATATTGAATGCTTGAATATTTGCTTGCTCATCTCTTTCCTGTTATAAAAAAAGTCCCTTACTCTTGGGAACAAAGCAAGATTGCATCCGGCCTGCTCTATAATTTCCCTTACTTTTTTGCCCGGCATGAGAATCTGCCTTACCATGCTCTTGTCGGACTTGGAGCTGGTTATCTTTTCCAAAAGAGCGCTTTTTTTAGGGGAAGTAAACCCTATCTGCTCCCTGAATAGCTCCAATGAACGCTTTTCTGAAACTTCCAGCGAAAACCTGTGGTTTTTTGTATAGAGGTTTCTCCTGTTATCATACTCACTTAATGAGGAGATAATGCCAAAACGCAGGAGAAGCATTTGCATCTGCTGCATAAGCTGCTTATTATTCATTCCTATGCCCAATCTTCCGGAAATATATCCTTCTGCATCAAAAAGCCCGCGCAGGAAAGAAGCCACAACTATATTTTCCGATTCCAATACCTGCCTTGGAATAGAAGAATTATTCCCCTGTTTTAGCGCAGGGAATTCTTCCCTTATCAGCCTGACAAGCGGCCTGCACGTAAACCTAATCTGGTGGTAATTCTTGCTCCCTCTGAAACGATATGCGCTGGATATATTAAAATAACCGTCATATTTCTCCTTATATGCAAAGGCAACATCCTTGTTTTGTTCGAACAAAGTAATCCTGTCCTGCTCCAAACAGCCGTCTCCCATGCAAAAGCCAAGGAATTGCGCAAATTCAGGGTCGATAACCTGTGGCAGCCTTATATCAGCTTTCCAGTTGTAATGCCTTGTATATTTAAGCAGGAAACTGTTGAAATCCATGCCCAACGCATCGCACAGATTCTTAAGAACATCAGGCTTTACATTTATCTCTGCCAGCTCAATCTCAGAAATGGTTGTCTGGGTTGTTCCCATTAGCTTAGCCAATTGCCTCTGCAAAAGCCCTTTTTCGTTTCTCTTTTGTTTTATAAGCTCAATGCCTTCAGGAAGAATAGTAAATGAATTGTAATATTTTTTTGAATTTATGGCCTGGGCAGCCCCAAAAACATCTATCTTTTCAGGCATTATAACTTTATCGCCTTGCCTTAGCTCTTCGGCAGGCTTTTCAATTATTCCATCAGCAGTTGAAACAAAAAATATATGGTCTTTAGAAGCTTCCAGCTCCAATCTTGGATTTTTAGTTGTTATCCTGTAAGTTTCCTCTTTTGAAACATCCCATTTATCTGTAATAGGGGAATCCCTTGTATATCCTTCGTCAAATATGGCACTTTTTACAGCCATGGGATTATGGCAATCCTCTATTTTAAATAATGAGCCTGAAGCTGCCTGGACAAAAGTTCCAAAAGCCAAACATTGCCCTCCTGCCTTCACCTTTCCAGGAACCCCTGAAGTGATATTGTCCAATGTGCTTATCTGCGTGCCTTTCAACAAGCCAATAGTGCATTCCCTCCTGTCCAAAGTGACTATTCCGAAAACCTCCTTTACTTCCATCATTTCCTTGAGAATGTCTAACTGGAATGTCTGCTCGCACCTGTACAATCTTGTGTTGATTGGCTGGGGAGGCTCTATTGACCATACCTGTATGTCAGGCTTTCCTTCCCTTTCTGAAGCATCCCCTGAGAAGACGGCTAATCCGTTTGGAGGAGTGCATTTGAATAATCTCAGGTGCCTTATCATTCTTTCCAATGAGTCAGTGACGTGGGTTCTTGTTGTCTTGTCCTTGATGTTTGATGCGGTGCCTTGTTCCTGTGCGATATGGTTTATTATCTTGTTTAAATCGTAGCCCGCGGGAATATAGACTGATACAAGTTCAGTGTGCCTTCCGCGTATCAGCTCCAATGTCCTTATGAAGCGCTTCAGTTTGTGCTTTTCAAGTGTGGTTAGTGTCAAATTGTCTCCGTATAAGAGCGTTAAATGATAGGTATACAGCAATTAAAAAGGTAGTGGTTTATAAGGGTAGCGGTGAGTAGGAAGTAGGCTAGTGGCAACGTGGGTAGTGGGGAAGGAGGCTGGTAGCAGCGTGGGATGTGGGTAGGCAGGGAAGGCGGGCCTCCGGCGCGAATTCTATTTTTTAAAAGCAATATGCAAGAAGATAAATAAGTCTTATTGCTTATTTTTAAATACTCAAGTTTAGCAAATAATTTTTGATTTTTATATCCTTTATTCATTTTCCCCTCGGAAGACTGCTTTTTACCTCGCTTCGTACTGCTTCCCATCTTCGTCATCCCCAAAATCTTCCGGATGCTCAAAAAATTCCGACATAAACTGCAAATAACCCCTTGAGCCTGATTCCGCTCTGTGCAGTTTTGCTGAATTAAGGACCTTGCTCACGCACGCCAAAACCTCTGCCTGCGAATAGTCGGATGACAATAAAAAGGATTTTAGCCCAAGAATTATCCATTGCTCCAATGAGCCCTCTTCAAATTTTTCGCACAGATTATCCCTTACGGCTTTTAAGGAATTGATAATATTCATGTCCTTAATGGATGAGTCTTGCTGGCAATAATCATATATTGCATGCTCAATCGCCATTAAAAGCGGCGCATATTGCTCTGTATTGCTGTTGTCTATCACAACTCTTTCCTTTTCTCCCCTGAAAAGCGAGGCAAATTCTATGCCCTGAAGAACGCGCGTCTTAAATACAAAAGTTGCCTTTATTGCATTTCCTCCGTCATCAAAATCCACAGAGGATTCATCCATATCCAGCGCTTCAGGAAATTTTAGTTCCTGCCTATCTTTCTCAAGTATTGCATCTGTTTTTTCTTTGTATTCTTTGTATTCGTTTTCAAGCCTTTGAATGCTCTTTTCAGAGCTTATTTCATAAGCCTCATTGTCTGTAAGGTATTCAATAGCATCATCGATTTCCACATAGCGGTCTAATCTTGCTTTAATCTTTTCCAGAACTGGTATCGCTTCTTTTCTTTCCTGCTCCCTAAAGCTTGAAAAAAATAATTCAGCGTCAAGCCAAACATCATACTTATCTGAATTTTTCAGAAAATCATCAGCAATCTCAGCCAATAGATTGTAAGCTTCCTCGCTTTTAGCATCAAATAATGCCCCGAACAAATAAGTCTTGTCTTCTTCCATGGCAATTGCTTCTTTTACCGCTGCGAGAAGAGCAGGTAATGCATCTTTCCCAAGCTCCTGCACTGCATACATCGCTCCTTCATAGTTTTCATAGTAATCAACCGAATCTTCATTGTCTTTTTTTAAAAAATCAATCAAATAAGGCAGCGCCTGCCGGTCTTTCAAACCCCTTAAGATTTTTATTGCAAAATAACAGCTCCAAGTTTCTTCCTTATTAAGCAGGCTGCCGATTTTATCAATATGTTCTCTTCCTATTTCAACCAGCCTGTCCATAATAGGCTCTGCCAGCTTCGCAACATCATCAAAATCCATATTGTAATACTTTTCATCATCAAAAGCAGTCAAATCGCTGATAAGGCTGTCAATTTCATCCATAAGCCATTGGAATTAAAATACATTTATAACACTATCGGCTTAATTGGCTGGATGAACAGTAAAGTTCATAAATCCCAAGTTCATACCATTTCCCATGGAATACGCTGGAAAAGAGATAGCATTGGTCATTCTTGAGACAGCAAGGGAGTTTGACGGCAAAATAGGCATAGGAAAGATGGCGCTATTGCTTAAAGGCTCTGAATCAAAGCTCGTAAGGAATATTGAAGCGGGGTTTAAGTCAGGCATTTTCTGGCATCCCACAGACGCTGTTGAGAATTTCATCAAGCAGATGGTGCAGAAAGGCTTTTTGGAAGTTAGGAATATTGGCTTTTATCCACAACTTAGACCTGTGCTGTATGTTTCTGATAAAGGGAAAAAAGCTATTGAGGAGAAGGCAGAGATACTGCTTGAGATTTTAAGGAAAGAAAAAGAGGTTAAGCTGAATGAGCCGATGGAGATGACGCTTGAGGCATTTTCAAGGCTGAAATCAATAGAAGCTGTTGCCAAAGAAAGAGGGCTTGCTGTAAGCACTGTGTGGAAGCATTTGATAGACCTTGCTGCATTGGGGATAATTAAGCCTGAAGCAGTTATATCTCTGGAGCTTAAGGAGAAGATACTTAATGCAGCGAAAGGCAGGAGCAAAGTTGGGGAGGTGAAAGCCTTGCTTCCTGACGTGAGCTATGAGGAGATAAGGCTGGTGATGATGGCGGAGAGGAGGAAAGAATAAAATGATGATGGAAGTGTTTGTTAACCGGTTTCCGGAAACAGCTGAAAAAGAGACAAGATGCGTTATTCTTCCTGAAGGGAATCCCCTTCCTGCAGGAAGCTACTATATGGCTGAAAGCTTCTGCAATGACAAGAAATGCGACTGCAGAAGGGCTTTTATTAATGTGGTATACGATAATAAGATTGTTGCGACAATCGGCTTTGGATGGGAAGATTTAGCGTTTTACAGGAAATGGGCCCATGGTGATAAAGATATTGCTGTGCATATGAAGGGGCCTATTCTTGAATTAACGGGAATTCATACAAAATATTCTGAAAAAGTATTGCTGTTATTTAAGGAATTTATGATGCACGATAAAGTGTTTTTGGAAAGGCTGAAAAAGCATTATAAAATGTTTAAAGAGGCGCTTTAGTGTGGCAAATCAAATCAAAATCAAGGGTGAAGATGCGATGATAACGGCAATGCTCGATGAAGCAAGGATTGTTAAGAATTATCTGGGAAAGCCTAAAAAGGCAATCAAGCTGTGCGATGAAATCCTGAAAATTTCTCCGAGTAATAAGGATGCCCTGCTTATTAAGGCGGGCGCTCTCGGGAAGCTGTTTGAGCTCAATAAGTCTGATGAAATATTAAGCTTTGTAATGCAAAGATACCCCGGCGATTGGGAGGCATACTGGCTTTACGCAGGGCACTGCTTTGCATTAGGCAAAGATGAAAAGGCATTGGAAATGATAGACAAGTCGCTTGAATTAAGAAGAACATTTGACAATGTCATAAGCAAGGCGCAGCACCTGCATCTTATGGGCAAAGGAGGATATGCTGAGCTTATAGCCGAGGCTGCAAAAATGGACAAGAAAAGGGCGGAAAATTTCATGAAAAAACACTGGATAAATGACCTGGACGATGTTAAGCCAAGCTTTTGGGAAAAGATAAAGGTTATCAGGGAGGTATTTAAAAATGACAGGCGAAAGCAATCCGATAGCAGCATTAATTGAATATACAGGAAAGAAGTATGAAAGCAGCAAATTGCAGGAATTTTACAACAAGTTCTACCCTGAATTTCCTTATAAGGCGGAAGGGCTTGATGTGCAGCTCCATATAAGCAATTTTGTTGTATGGCTGATTATTGAAAAGCGCCTGCCGGAAACCGGGAGGACAATGCTTGAAGATTTTGTTGAAGAGCATCCCGGGCTGGATGAGGAATCAAGGCGGAATTTTTTGGCAATGAATAATCCTGTCTCATCTGAATTTATTGTTTTAAGTAAAAATGGGCAAGTCTTAAATATAAAGGATACAAAAACACAAAAAAGGTATGCTGTCAAATTGCCAATTCCATTGCAGGGTGTGGGCGCAAATACAATGATAATGGGAAGAATATACCCGTTCGGCAGCCATTACCTGCTTGGCGGCGCTTTGGGTGTGTATAATTCTCCCATGATAATGGATACGGATATTGTGATGGAGTCTTACAATAATGGAAGAATAGCAAAAGCAGAAGGCATCATATTGTCAGGCAATACAGCGCTTACGGCAATTCTCAACAAATACCCTTCCCAGTGGATAGACGGCATGTGCCATGCATTTTCTCTTGACACTAAAAGAAGAAGAAACGAAAAAGCGAACATGATTGCTGGGCACTTAAAGAATAATATTCAGGCAATCACTGATGCTCTTTCTGAAAAATCCAAATCCGCGCTGCGCCTTGTATTAAAAAATAACGGGCTTGTGAGGTATAACGCGCTTAAAGATTATGATGACGAAATTCCCTTCTGGTGGAATAATGAAAGGCCTGTTTCATCTATTGGCGTTTTGCGGCTGAAGGGGCTCTTGGCTGTCGGCAAAATGCCTCAAAATGGAAGAATGTATAAAGCCGCATTAATCCCAAAGGACGTAAGGGAAAAGCTGAATGAGATGCGCTTTGGCGAGGATGCGCATGAAGAAAAATAAGCAGAGGGGGGTTATAAATGAAGCAAACAAAAAAGAGCGCTCTGAGTGAAATTAGTGAAAGCGAAGCATTAGCCATTTTGAATAAGCTGTGCAAAGAAAATAAAAATATTGCAAAAAGGGCTGGAGAGATAAGACGGGAATTGCTTAAAGCCGAGGGCGCTGAGAGCGTTTCAGAATCAGTTTTTTCTGACTTAGACGCTGTTGATATTTTTGAAGATGTGTATGATTCTTCCGGAAGAACCAGATACGGCTATGTAGAGCCTTGCGAGAGGGCATGGGAGGTATTTGAGGAAACATTAGAGCCATATATGGTTGAATTGAAAAAACTAAAAAGATTAAAGATTCAGTCAGATGAATATTGCAGGGGGATAATAAAAGGGCTTAAGAAATTTAAGGAAGAGTCAACAGCAGAATACAGTGATTTAGTTGAAGATGCTCCTGATGAGTTTATTAAAACAGTTTTTGAAGAATGGAAGAAGGGACGCAGGAAAAAAGAGATTGAAAAAATGAAGGAATTTATTAAGAATTGCGGCGAAAATGAGGAGCTGTGAAATGGAAGCAGAGGCATATACCTGCAAGGAAGCCATAGCAATTTCGAGCAAGACGGGAGGTTACGATGAAAGGATGGTTTTATAATCCAAAAGCTAGAAATGTTCCTGAGAAGATTAAACTCAAAATAGAACTTAAAGCTAAAAATATCATTGATTCTGAATTAAAGAAGAAATATCTTACAGGAAAACCAAAAAATAAGGGTTGTAACTACATTGCTGATATTTACTGCAAATGGGTTGGGAACAGATTCTATTTATGCTCAAAGTATAATTGCCCTTTCCCCAGAGCAGTCCTGCCATCATTTGAAACAAAATTCGCCAGATTAGAATATATTGGAGATAATAAGTTTCAGTTGTTTTTTATGAGACATACGGGCAAATGGATAAAATTATATGAAGATATACGTTTGGAAAAAGCATTCAAAGCTATAAAAGAGGACTCATGGTTTAGGCCATAAAGTAAACAATAACATGGCAAAGGCTATCCCAATCACAGCAAGCTGCGGGGCAT
>JASEIA010000066.1 GCA_030018575.1 Nanobdellota archaeon
GGCTCGCCTTTATTGGCATTGTCCGCATTCAAGCTGATTGTTGCGTATTTGCCTTTTACAGGTATGTGCACATAAATAAGCACCCCTATTTCAGCAGATGCGCCCATTCCCGGAGGCATATTTTGGTTTTTTGGGCGGTGCAGGATAAATCCGCAATTGTATTCTCCTGGTTCTGCATCTATTTTTTCAGGCAGTTTTAGATTCACAGAAAAAGTCATCACGCCGTCTTCATCATAAACTGTTTCATTAATAATATTTGCATAGGGGCATTCAAATTCAAAATCAGCCATGTCATAGCCCATTGTGCGGAAATCTATTCTTTGCTCTTTGTAAGGAAAGAAAGGAATGTCTATCCTGGAGGGGGAGATTCCTGCCATTGAAGGAGCATAGACGAGTGGTATTGCCGCCAAAGATAGAATTAATAGACAAAATAGAATACATGTCCTTTTTTTCATACTAATTTGAGGGGTTCTATTGTTTTTAAAGATTATTATGCGCACTTTATGGATGCTGTTTATAGGGCGCTTTATTGCCCGCCATCAACAGCACTCACTGTCCATGTATCAGACAGCCCTACTTCTGTTGCTCGCGTTGTTGGTGTAATATGGAATTTAAAGCTGAGATTAAGCTTGTCATTGCCTGCTGTATAATTGAACAGGTTGCAGATTGTCCAGTTTACGCTTGCTGAATAAACAGCAGTTATATTGGTATATGCCCCCCATGGCGCAGTGCCGGCAGTGAAATTTCCCCCGCTGCATGTTCCAGAGGATGTATTTTCAAATTTCCATGCATATCCTGACGCACCGGCACTATCATAAAGCAGGCTGCTGGTGTAGTTTGTGTTTGATATTTTGATTATTGCCCGCCTGTTCCCTATGTTTTCCAAAATTAGCCCGTTAGGAATGCTCCATCCGCAGTTGCATGTATCATTTGTTCCGTCAGTTCCTATTACTGTCTGCGAGCAAACTTCTCCTCCGCAAATATAACCTGTGCCGAAATTTGCAGAATCATCTGAAAAATTTATAACGAGGTTTGTATTGATAGTAATGTTTACTGCGCCCAAAGTAGTGGTGGTACTTTCACTCCATGCGCCTGTCAATGCCCTGAACCCGCCAAACTTATTCATCGTGGCAACGGTCCCGAATAATGCAATAAACAAGGTTGCAACCATAATCACAACAAGCGTTCTGGATGTTGTCTCTTCCATCTTACTCCGCCCCTTCCTTAGGCTGCGGCAATATTGCAAGCGAAACCTGCCCGCCTGACGGCGGGCCTTCAACCACCCTTTCAGTCACTCTTATGACTTTCGGCTCATTTGTGTCTATTGCGTTTAAATTGCTCACAGTAAGCCACGTGCTCACTGCAACAACTATGACTACCAATAATGCGAGAATAACAATCAGCTTGTTGCTAACTTCTTCACCCATGTTTCCACCTCGTTTTTTTTACAGCCCAATATCTTGAATATGCCTTATATAAGGAATATCAACATCATATTTAAACCTTTCGGAGAATCTCTGTCCAGGGACAACACAAAGAATACTTACTCTGGCGTGAAGTCATCCAAGGACTCTTTCAGCTCTTCGCCTTCTTTCAAAAGCCCCTTGTTCTTCAGTATCTCTTTTGCCAGAAGCCAGAAAATCAGCGCAATGCTTTTCTTGCCCTTGTTGTTGCAGGGAACAACCAAATCAACAAATGTTGCCTCATTGTTTGTGTCGCAGAGTGCAATGACAGTAACGCCTGTTTCAACAGCATCCATGACTGCATTCTTGTCAGGCCACGGGTCCACTGCAAGCACAAGCTTTGTCTCTGAGAAATCTTCCAAGTCAGGGTTTGTCAGCAAGCCGGGCTTGTACCTGCCCATTATTGCCTTTATGCCTGTTATTTTTGAGAAAAGCCCAACAGGCTTCCACCCGTTCTCCCTTCTGCATAAAATAATCACGTCTTTCGGTTCATACTGGGACATGAGCCTTCCCGCCATCTCTATTCTTTCGCTTATCTTTTTGACATTCATTACAGCCAGGCCGTCAGGCCTTACCTTGTATATGAACGGCTCCATGTACTTTGTCCTGAATTTTGTCCCTATGTGAAGCCCCACTTTCAGGTAAGTGTCCAATGGAATTAACAGTTGTTCTTCAGCCATGCTTCCCTTTGTGAAAATAGGGTTGTTTATAAACCTTACTATTTATTTCCCTCTGGCTTTTATTCGAAAGGGTTAAATAAGCGGCACGAGATTAAATCTCATATGGAAATCAAGAGGCGCTGGTATCACCCTGGAAGCTTTTCAAGGGCGATGCTTAATGTGCCTTTTAACATCAAGATGATTTCTGCAGTCATATTCCTTTACTATCTAGGCTGGGGCATGGTGTCCCCTTTCCTGCCGATATATTACAAGTCAATCCTGGGGAGCTATACTGCAGTCGGATTGGTTACCGCATTATTGCCCCTGTTTTCCCTGCTGTTAGACATTCCCGCGGGCGGCATCATAAACAAGGTTTCAAAAATTTGGGTAATAAGAATTGCACTGCTTTTGTACCTGCCTTTCAGCTTTTTTCTGCTTTCTTTAAGGAGTTTGTTTCATTTTATCCTGTTCCGCATATACCATTCTGCTATTTCAACGCCCCTGTGGATTGCCTCTGACTCGTATGCAAGGGAGAATGCGCCGAGATGGAGAGCTGCCGAGTCAATGTCTGTCTATGATGTTGGCGCAACATTAAGCCTGATAGCAGGGCCAATAATCGGCGGAGTGCTGTTTGTGCATTTTGGCTTCTCATTGCTGTATGCAATATCAATATTTGCAGGCATTGCCTTTCTTGCCACCTTTTTCCTTAAGGACGGGGGGCAGCATGAAAAGACAAAAGACGCTGTAAAGGAGCTTATATTCACGGACGGGATTTACAGGCGCGCAATAATTGATTTTTGGCAGAACAGGCTGCTTGTAAAGGTTTATTCTTTTATCTTTCTGTTCAGGTTCTGCATGTCTTTTGTTGCAATGCTCCTTCCTTTGTTCATGAAAGAGTTTGGCGCTTCCAACCTGCAGATAGGGCTTGTGTTTGGGGTATATTATTTGCCTCTTCTTTTTGAGCCTTATTTCTCTGTCTATGCAAAGAACAAGAGGCTGATGACAATGGGGCTCGGCTTGTGCGCAATTGTTTTTGTTTCATTGTTTGCGAACAACCAGCTTAGCTTTATTTTCTTTCACGCAATACTGCTTTCATTGCTGTTTGCAGCCATCATCCCGATGCTTAACGGAAGGATTGTTGAATTGATGCCTAGGGAGCAGATAGGGAAATTGTCAGGCGTTGGCATGATGTTCTCGCATATTGCTGATTTTTCAGGCCCGCTTATTGCAGGGGTTGTTTCTGACGCGTTTGGATTGCAGTATATGTTTCTGATAGGCGCCGCTGTTGCAGTTGTGCTGGCAATACTTTCTTTGAGGAAAGGCTTCAGGAAAGTGCTGTTCGGATAAATACAAAAAGAGGTAAGGGGAAACCCCTTAAACCCCGTATGGACTCGGCGGGACATTCGCTTTTTCAAGTTTCGAACCCGCTACCTCTCCCGTGCGAGGGGAGCGCTCTGCCAATTGAGCTACGAGCCCTTAGCTTACTTTGAAGATACAATGCCTTTTTTAATGTTGCGGTAAGATAAAAGAAAGAGAAAAATAAAAAAAGAAATTTACTCCTTTCCGGAGCCCCAGCTCTGCTGCTTCTTCCTCTTTAGGAATTCTCCCCTCACATATCCCTGCCTTTCCTTATCCGTGGGCTCCCTCCAGAAGACAAGCGCGTGCTTCTTCCTGTAGCCAAGGACGGCAAGGAACAGCACAACAAGCACTCCGACAATGATAAGCAGCGGCGTTACAAGCTTGCCTGCAGCACTTTCCTTTGCTTCTTCAGCGGCAGGTGTTATTTCAGGCGCCACAAGCTCTTCGCTGGGAGTTGTTACGTTTGCAGCAGGTGCTTCTTTCTCTTCTTCAGCTTTCTTTCCGATTATCGCAAAGTAGCTGAATCCGGGGCTTGTTGCTTCATAATATACCTTGTCGCTTTGCTCGCTCAGTATAGAAGTTGTAAGCTCTCTCCATGAGCCGTCTGCAAATCTTGCAAGCCTTATGTGCTCAGGCTGGTAGTCATTGTCATCAAGCCATTTTGTGGTTACAATAAACTGTATCCTGGCTTCTTTCAGCTTGCCTGCAAGCTTTGGCGCGTCAATCTCTATGTATCTGTACAGCCCTCCGTCTGGTGCTGAGCTTACTGAGCTTGGCTTTTCAATCAGCTTTTTCACTTCAACTTTTACATTCTCAAGCGCTTCTGTCGCTGTAAAGATTAATGCATCAACTCCTATGCTGTCTGCCTTGCTTATCCTGAATGTATTCTCGGAGTTTGCTGCAATGGTTGAGAATGTTCTTGACTCAGTTACTACTGTGTCTCCTGCGCCGCCCGAGCTGCTGCCTGTGTCTGCTGTAGTAGTTGTTGAGCTTGTAGTTGCCGGCACAAGACCGCTTATGCTTGAGCCGATGCCAGAGAAGTGCGGGACCTTAAGGTTAAAGGTGTTGTTGTCCTTGTTCCAGTAGCATACGTCTGTCGTGTTTGTCGTGCTGCATGCTGCTCCTGCTGCTGTAAGCAATGGGGCATATGCGCCTACATTATAATCTGTATAGTCATCAGGCAGGCTTCCTACCGTGTCTCCGTTTGTCCTGTTCCAGACTACAGCCCAGTTCTCGTCTCTCAGGTGCGGCAGGCTCATGTTAAAGCTATAGCTCTCATTTATGTAGTTAGAGGCTCCTGATGTGTCACTATAAGGCATTACAACATATGCATAGTCATACACATGAGGCACAAAGCTTCCTGCTTCCCATGTCTGCGCATTTGCGCTGGCACTTGATGCATTGTTGCTCATGATGCTGTTTGTCGGCGGCTTTGCTGACAGCAGGTCAAAGTTAATGAAATACAATGTTGTGCCTGAGCCTGTCATCTTCAGTTCTAAATTGACTTTTCCGGCCATCATTACTACCATTGGATTAAAGTCATTTGCATCCATCCTTGTCAGCAGGCATGTTGCGTCAGGCGGGTTTGGCGTGTTGCATTCGTCCGCATTCCTGTAGAACGTTAGGTTAATGCCCGCCATCGGGTCAAGGTCTTTGTTAGATACATTAATGCTCTGCGAGTCAAGGCTGCCGTTCGGCAATGGCCTTCTGAAAGTAAATTCGCTTACCTGTACAGTAATATTGTTTTGTGTTTTGGTTAAGTCAAGCGTTTTTTCAACAGGCGGCGCTTCGTTTGGATATACGCTTACCTTTGCCCAGTTGCTGTTGTTAAGTATAGGCAGGTAAGTGATGCCTCCGCTAAGGTCTTCTACTATATAATGCATTGTGCCGAACACAGGGTGCTTTACTTTGATTGCCATGTGCATGCTTGTTGTCAATGCACCGCCGGTTGAGTTCTGCACTGCTATTTTCATTCTGCTGGTGTTTACTGCTGCTCCGGGTATTGTACCGTTATATGTGCCTGTAAGCGGTCTTAGCGTAAAGTTTATCCATTTATCTGCAACCATCATTGTTACATTCTGGAACATTGCAAGATTCTTAGCGCCGCCTGGATTGCCTGCTTCATTGCTTGCGTTCTTTGCATAAAACTCTATAAGATAGCTTACTCCAGAGCCGCCTGCGCCCATAAGGGACATATTATAGAATGCCCAAGAGCCATGGCATCTTGCGTCATTATACACAAGGTTGTCAGAGCTGTTTGTTGCATTAAAATCAGATATTTCCGCATCCATCGGCGGGACAAAGCCAGGCCATGGCACCAGCCTCGTTATGACATTTGTTATATTAACAAGGCTCGTATTACCAGATAAATTAATGCAGCCCGACAGGTATTGGTCTGAATAAGTCAGGTTGACTGTAATATTCAGCAACCCCCCTTGTCCGCCTGCATCAGTGCTTAGGTTCGTGATTGAGATTTCCTTTGAAATGGGCGGCGATGGGCATGCTGTTGCATTCATCACAGGCGTGTCTTCTTCAAAGCACCATTCCATTTCCGGGAAAATTTCAGAGTCCCTTACAAGCATTAAAGTATAAGCCCTGCCTATCGGAACAACTATTTCCTTGTTCCACACAGCATTTCTTACATTGCTTTCAATCGGGAACCCAACTGCCTGGTCTATTAATTCATATCCAAATTTCACTGAATTGCTGGTTGAGTTTGAGTCAGGCACATTGCCAACTGCGCTTACATTTATTGTAACAGCTGGCTGCAGATAGAATGTCGAGCCGTTGACAGCAGGCATTTTCTTCATCATTGGCATGCCTTCCATCCCGGGAGGCGAAGGCGTTGGATAAAACATATTGCTCGGGAAAGGCGGCAAATTAGGCCCTATGAGTGTCGCCCTAACGCTGTTGTTGTAAAGCAGCTTAATCTTGTATAGCTCTTTTGAGCCGTTTATTCCTGAAAATCTGAAGAAGCCTGTTGTGCCTGTCCCGCCGGCAATTGCAGAAGCAATAAGTGTTTCAGTCGGCGGGCCGCCTGCGCCTGCGACAAATTCATATATAGTGACATTTGTGCCGTTCTGCAAATCCCCTGTGTCATTCTTCACATATCCTGAAAATCCGAAATTCATTCCGATTGTGATGTTAACTGCCTGAACAAAAAATGGGTCATCGGCGTTGCAGCTCCTTGCATTCCATGTGAGGCTTGAGTTGGTGCTGTTGTAGATGCATACAAGCAGCCTGTAACCTGAAGGTGCGCCGGCAATTGTGTTGTTCATGTAAATTGTAAAGCTAAGGTTTGAGCCGTTTGCAATAAGCCCTGTTGGCGATTGTGATTCGTTATACCAGGTCCATGCTGGATTTATGCCTGGAGCATATAGGAAATTTACTTTCCCCTGGTTTGCTCCTTCTCCAATGCCTGCCCCATAGCTTGTGCTGTTTGAGGTTTGGTTTTGGGCAAATGACGGCAGGGAATAGTCAAATACTATGATTTGCGTTACGTTCCCTGTTGCTGCAGGCGCTGAAACAGTAACATTCAGCATGAAATTCTCGCTTACATTTGCATATGTAGGAGTATAATATATTGCTGCAGAAGCAAGCTGTATGCTCAGCAGAGCTGAGAATAACACTATGGCAATTAATACCGCGACTTTTCTGTTCAACACCTTCATTTAAAACACCTCGATCCCAATTTAATAGTTAATAGGTTATACTTCTCTCTTTTTAAATATTTCCTTAAGGCGTTGTTACTGCTTGGTTTGCACATGCATAGGGTTTACCTAAAAATAAATTAGCTATTTTGAACTGATTGTATAATTCCACTCTGGATGAAAATGAGGGTGGCGTATATTTATTAAGTTGACGATTTAATTATGCGGTAATCTCTTAGCAGGAATGAGCTGGAGCAGACAGCACAATTAAAAAGGCTCAGCCTTATGCACGCTGAGAAGGATTACCTGCAGAATGCGATTCTTTATGCCTTGTATTCATCCGCAGGAAAGGAGATGGTTTTCAATGGAGGCACGTGCCTCTACAAGCTCTACGGCTTGAACAGGTTCAGCGAAGACCTGGATTTCTCAGTGTCAAATCCTGTTGATTTCAAAAAACTGCTTGAAAAAATAATGCATCTCATTGGGCAAAATGGGATTCATGGTAGGATAAAAATATTTGAAGAAAACAAAAACAGGGTTAATGCAACACTTGAAATTAAAGGCCCACTTTACAGCGGCAGCCTGAAAAGCCTGTGCATCATAGGAATGGACGTCAATGTGCGCGAGCCAGCGCTTCTGCCGCCTGAAAGGCTTATTTTGCACCATCCTTACAGGGATATTTCCGGCTTTGATATTTTTGCAATGGGCATAAGCGAAATACTGCTTGAAAAAATAGAGGCTGTTTTTAACAGGAACAAGGCAAGGGATGTCTATGACTTGTGGTTCCTGCTGAAATACAAGGAAGTTAAGGCTGATTACAATCTGCTTAACAAAAAGCTCAAAAGAATAAATGCAGTTTTCTCAAAAGGCAAGCTCGTTGAAAAGCTGCAGGAGAAGTCATCAACATGGAAAAGCGACGTAGCGCCGCTATTGGCAGGCGCATTGCCGCAATTTGCGCTGGTTAAGGAAGAAATATTAAGGCTGATGGAATAGGGGGATTGATAAGGGGTTTCCCCTTTTGAGCTTTCCCAACGCCCTACCAAATCACCTTCAGCCCGTACTTCCAAAGCCTCGGCTCACTCTTTATTAACTTAAATATAAACTTACTCGGAAAATCCCTGTCCTCTTCCTCAAGCACTCTCTTAGCCTTGCCCTCAGATATAATCCTAATAATGT